>NZ_JBXAWS010000004.1:0-316567 GCF_057292075.1 Stenotrophomonas sp. 1L-E-5-B-C3 | reverse complement strand
CATATTTTTTTAGTGGGTTTGGTGGGGGTGTATTCTTTTTTGTTTTTTTTTTTTGGTGTTTCTGGTTTCTGCCCGACACCTTTTTCCACTGTTTTGCCTCCCAGCGGCCGCCACTACCGCGGCATTCAAAGCGGCGTGAAACGAATGGCCTGCCCACCCCCCGGTGCCAGCACCAGCGTCAGCACGTCGGCGCTGGTCACCTCTCGGGTTTCGCGCGCGAATGCGAAGGGGTTGCTGCGGAAATCCGCGCCGTCGCCATCGCGGTAGATCTCGGCGCGATAGCGCACGCCCGGTTCCAGGAAGCCCAGCGACACCGGCAGCACGCGGCCGTGCTCGTCGGTGATGCTGCCCAGGAACCAGTCACGGCTGTTGCGGTCGCGGCGCACGATCGTCACGTAGTCGCCCACTTCGCCATCGAGCACGCGGCTCTGCTCCCAGTCCACCGCCACGTCTTCGATGAAGCGGAACGCCTCACGGTGCTGCAGGTAGTGCTCGGGCAGGTCGGCGGCCATCTGGATCGGGCTGTACAGCACCACGTACAGGGCAAGCTGCCGCGCCAGCGTGCTGGGAATGGCCTGGCCGTGGCGGCCCTTCAGGCTGAGGATGCCGGGGGTGTAGTCCATCGGCCCGGCCAGCATGCGGGTGAACACCAGGTTGACCTCGTGTTCCGGTGGATTCGGTGGCTGGCCCCAGGCGTTGTACTCCATGCCGCGCGCACCTTCGCGCGAGATCCAGTTCGGGTAGGTGCGGCGCAGGCCGGTGTCCTTGATCGGCTCATGCGGGTTGACCGACAGGTGTCGGCGCGCGGCTTCCTGCACCACCTTCAGGTGGTGGCGGGCCATGAACTGCCCGTCATGCCACTCGCGCCACAGCGGGCCACCGGCCGGATCGCGGCGGTCGATCTGGCCGTCATCGCAGACGTAACCAGTCTTGAACTGGTCCACGCCCAACCGTGCGTACAGGTCCAGCGCAGCGCCCAGCTGCTCCTCGTAGTGCTCGATGGCACAGCCGGTTTCGTGGTGGCCGATCAGGTGCACGCCCTTCTTCAGGCCATAGGCCGACAGCGCCTCGATATCGAAATCGGGCGTGGCGCGGGTGAAGTCGAAGTCGTAGCCGTTGCCGACCCAGTTGCCGTCCCAGCCCGGGTTCCAGCCTTCCACCAGCACGCCACGAAAGCCGTGTGCGGCGGCGAAGTCGATCACCTTCTTCGTCTTCGCGGTGGTCGCCGCATGCTTCGGCCCGGTCGCCCAGCTCTCGTTGTCCAGGTGCATCGACCACCACACGCCCAGGTACTTGGCGGGCTTTACCCAGCTCACATCGCCCAGCGTATTGGGCTCGTTGAGGTTGAGGATCAGATCCGATTCGACCAGGCCACCGGCACGGTCGGCGATCTGCAGCGTGCGCCACGGCGTGGCGAAGGGCAGGGCGCGGCGCACCTTCCAGCCTTCGGCCGAAGGCGACAGCTGCGCACGCAGGCGCTGGCCCTCGGTGCGGCGCAGCCACATGCCGGCGTAGTCCACCAGGGCGGCCTCGTGGATCGCCACGTGCAGGCCGTCGCGGCTGCGCAGGGTCATCGGTGTATGCACCAGCGGCACCTCGTTCAGCGGCGTGCGCTGGTACAGGTACTCGTAGTGGATCGGTTCCCCGGCAGGGATCCACCACGCGGTGGAATCCTGTGCGATGGCGAACTCGGTGAGCTCGTCATCGATGATGGCTTCGCGCAGGTTCGGCTGCCCGGGGAATACGTAGCGGAAGCCGAGGCCATCGTCGTACACGCGGAACACCACGTCCAGCCGACGCTTGCTGCCGGTGGTCTCGGCCAGCTGCACGGTCAGCTCGTTGAAGTGGTTGCGGGTGACCCGGCGTTCGCCCCAGGGCTGCTCCCAGCTGTCATCGCTGCTGCGCCGTTGCTGGCCGAGCAGGGCGAAATCACGGTCCAGGCGGCCGTCGCGCAGGGCGAAGCCAAGCTTCGAATCCTCCACCACGACCTCGCCGAAGCGCTCGACGCGATAGCGCGCGGTGCCACCGTCCAGCACCAGACTGACCTTGAGCACCTTTCCCGGTGATTCGACACTGGCCACCTGCGGCGCGGCCTGCGCCAGCGTGGCCAGGCCCAGCAGGGCCAGGCCGAGCATCTGCGCGAACAGCGCGCGTACAACCGTGTGCGACATCGGCATTTCCCCTCCCAAGGCGCCGTTGGCAGACCCGGACCATAAGCCAGCGCGGCAGGCGCGCTACCGCGTGGCGCCATGAATACGTATGCAGCTGGACGCAGCCGACAGCCCCGCGTCTACCATGGGGCCAAGGCACCTTGAGGGAGGGGCCGCGCCCGCCCGCCGGCAACGACGGTGCGGACCTACAACGCGTGCAGAGAGGGAGGGAGGCCGACGGGCGCAAGCCGGTCCGCCGCTTCGATGCTGAAGATCATTTGCCTGACCGCTGCCCTGGGGGCAGCGCTGGGATCGACCGCGCAGGCGGCCGACCTGCAATTCGACGGCCGCCATGCGCGCGCCGAAGCCGCTGCCAACGGCAGCTTCGTGCTGCATGCGCCGAAGGGCGCAGTGCAGATCGCAGCCGCACCGATGCGCAGCCAGACCGGAAGCGTGATGTTCGATGCACTGTTCGCGCTGGCCCAGCAGGAGATGGACCAGGATCGCGTGGATGCGATCCGCGATCCTGCATTCGATGAGGGCCGGCCGGTGCCGTGCGAGTGCTTCCAGACAGGTGCGCGCTGGCCCTACGTGTGGACCCGCGATGTCAGCTTCGCCGCCGATCTGGCGCTGGCGCGGATGGACCCGCAGCGCACGCGGCAGTCGCTGCAGTTCAAGCTGTCCGCAGCGCGCGACGGGCATACGCCCGGCCTGTTCGTGGCGCAGGACACCGGTTCCGGTGGCAGTTGGCCGATCAGCAGCGATCGCGTGGTGTGGTTCCTGGCGGCACGTCACCTGCTGGAGGATCGCGCGTTTGCCGACCAGGTCTGGCAGGCGCTGCAGGGTACGCTGGCGCAGGACCGCGCGATGGTGTTCGACGCGCGAATGGGCCTTTATCGTGGCGAGACCTCCTTCCTGGATTGGCGTGAGCAGACCTATCCGGACTGGACCCGCGAGGACGTGCGCTTCATCGGCGATTCCTATGCGCTGTCCACCAACGTGCTGCACTACCAGGCGCTGCGCCTGGCCGAACGCCTGGCTGGCCAACATGGTGATGCCCGCGCGGCTGACTACAAGGCGTGGGCCGATGCGTTGGCGCAGCAGATCGATGCGCGCTTCTGGCGCGAGGACATGGGCCAGTACATGAGCTACATCGGCGAAGCCGCGCACCCGGTGCCCTACGCCAAGGTCGATCTGCTCGGCCTGTCGCTGGGCATCCTCGCCGAGGTGTTGCCGGCCGAGCGTGCGCGCCGTGCGCTGGCCGCCTACCCGATGGGGCCGGCCGGCAGTCCGGTGGTGTGGCCGCAGGAGTCGCAGCAGCCGATCTACCACAACCGCGCGATCTGGCCGTTCGTCAGCGCCTACTCGCTGCGTGCGGCGCGGCAGCTGGACGATGCGCCGCGCATCGCTGCCGAAATCCGCTCGCTGATGCAGGGCGCGGCGCTGGCCGCTTCCAACATGGAGAACTACGAGCTGGTCAGCCAGGCCGTGCATGTCGACGAAGGCGCACTCAGCGGCCCGGTGGTCAACTCCGAACGCCAGTTGTGGTCGGTGGCCGGCTATCTGTCGATGGTGCTCGAAGGTGTGTTCGGTGTGCAGGACGATGGCCGCGTGCAGCCCAAGCTGCCGGTCACACTGGTGCCGGAGCTGTTCGGTACGCAGCGTCGCATCAGCCTGGAGGCCGGTGGCAAGCGCTACGTGCTGGAGCGCCCGCAGCAGCTGGGTGATGGCCTGCTGGTGGCGGGCAGGACGCTGATCCAGGGCAACACGACCACGGTGCAGCTGATGGCTGCACAGTCCGCGACCGGCTTCGGTGGCACAACCGCCGACGCCAATGCGCGTGCGCCGGCCACGCCGACCGCACCGCAGGCCACACGCAATGGCGCTGGCTGGAGCGTGCCGGTCACGACTGGGCAGGTTCTGTGGAAGGACGGCAGGGCCGTCGCCGCCAGCAATGGCCCGGTGCACATCAGCGACGATGGCCTGCGGCACTGCCTCAGCCTGACCCGGCGCGAGGGTGCATTGGAATCGCTGCACAGCCCGATGCTCTGCGTCGGTCCGCAGCAGGTGCTGAAGGGCGAGGAACGCTGGCAGTTCACCGCGGCCCAGGCCGGGCAGGTGGGCCTGCGCCTGCAGTACAGCAACGCGAACGGGCCGATCAACACCGGCGTCACGGCTGCGGTCAAGCAGCTGGTTCTGCAGTGCCCGGGCCAGCCGTTGCAGCGGCATACGGTCACCCTGCCGCACAGCGTGGCGGTGCAGGATTCGACCTCGGCAACATTCGCGGTGCCCAAGGGGCGGTGCACGGTCACGCTTGAAGAGGGCTTCAACATGAGCGCGCTGCAGCACTTCGCGCATTACACCGGCGGCAAGGGCGGGCGTGATGGTGTGCTCAACCAGGCCCAGGTGCAGGCACTGAAGGTGGCGCCGGTGGCGATGGAAGAGGGCGCACGATGAGTCGTCCCGCCAAACCGCAGCTGTCGTTCTGGCAGATCTGGAACATGTGTTTCGGTTTCCTCGGCATCCAGTTCGGCTTCGCCCTGCAGAACGCCAATGCCAGCCGCATCTTCGAGACCCTGGGCGCGGACATGGACGCGGTGCCGGGGCTGTGGATCGCTGCGCCGCTGACCGGCCTGCTGGTGCAGCCGGTGATCGGCTACCTGTCCGACCGCACCTGGACGCGCTGGGGCCGCCGCCGTCCGTTCTTCATGATCGGCGCGGTGCTGACCACACTGGCCCTGCTGGTGATGCCGAACTCGCCAACGCTGTGGATTGCCGCTGGCACGCTGTGGGTGCTGGACGCCTCGATCAATGTGTCGATGGAACCGTTCCGCGCCTTCGTCGGTGACCAGTTGGCACCGCGCCAGCGACCGGTCGGCTACGCGATGCAGAGCTTTTTCATCGGTGTCGGTGCCATCGTTGCCAGCTTCCTGCCGTTCATCCTCGCCCATTTCGGTGTGGCCAATACCGCAGCTGCCGGCGAAGTGCCCGATACCGTGCGCTATGCGTTCTACTTCGGTGCGGTGGTGCTGCTGGCGGCGATCACCTGGACGGTGGTCAGCACCCGCGAGTACTCACCGACGGAGCTGGCTGGCTTTGATGATGCCGAGCCGCCAGCGCACCACGCAGGGACTGCCATCGGTGGCCCGGCGCCGTGGACGCAGGTGGCGCTGTGGCTGGGGCTCGGCGTGGTGCTGGCGCTGCTGATCGCCTGGCGGCAGGGCGACAAGATGCTGTACGTGCTTGCGGGATTGTGTGCGGGTTACGGCGTGCTGCTTGCGCTCGCCCGTGCGCTGCCGGGCACCCACATGCTGGCCGCCATCGTCGGCGATCTGCGCGCGATGCCGGTCACCATGCGTCGCCTGGCGTGGGTGCAGTTCTTCTCGTGGTTCGCGTTGTTCGCGATGTGGATCTACACCACCGCCGCGGTGGCCGGTATCCACTTCGGCTCGACCGATCCGCAGTCGGCGGCCTACAACGAGGGAGCCAACTGGGTGGGGGTGCTGTTCGGCGCCTACAACGGCTTCGCTGCGCTGGCCGCGGTACTGATCCCGCCGATGGTGCGTGCGATCGGCCTGCGTTGGAGCCACCTGGTCAACCTGTGGCTGGGCGGTGCCGGCCTGGTGTCGCTGATGTTCATCCGCGACCCACACTGGCTGCTGCTGTCGATGGTCGGCGTCGGCTTCGCCTGGGCATCCATTCTTTCGCTGCCATACGCACTGCTGTCCGACAGTGTGCCGGCATCGAAGATGGGCGTGTACATGGGCATCTTCAATTTCTTCATCGTGATCCCGCAGCTGGTCGCGGCCAGTGCGCTCGGCTTCGCCCTGCGCGCCTGGCTGGGTGGCCAGCCGATGCATGTGCTGGTGCTGGGCGGCTGCAGCCTGTTCGTCGCCGGCCTGTGCGTGCTGCGGGTTCCGTCCCGTCCGGAGGTGGTGTGATGCGTGGTGCGCTGTCTGTTGCTGTTTCCCTGGTGCTGCTGGCCGGCCATGCGGCGGCCGCGCCGCGCCCGGACTATGTCGGCACCACTGAGCCGTTCGCCAGCGATGCGGTGTACTTCGTGGTCACCGACCGCTTCGTCAACGGTGACCCGTCCAACGACCACCGCGACCAGGGCGGCAAGCACCGCACCTTCGATATCCCGGTGCCGTGCCCGGACAAGGTGGACGGCAATATCGGCTACCTCGGTGGCGACTTCCGCGGCGTGCTCGACAATGCGCAGTACATCCGCAACCTCGGCTTCGGCGCGGTATGGATCACGCCGATCATCGACAACCCGGACGAGGCGTTCACCGGCAGCAAGGCGATCAGCTGTACCAGCACGCTGACCGATCGTGGCAAGACCGGTTATCACGGCTACTGGGGCGTCAATTTCTACAAACTCGATGAGCACCTGCCCAGCAGGGATCTGGACTTCGCCGGGCTGACCAAGGGCCTGCATGGCGCAGGCCTGAAAGTGGTGCTGGACATTGTCGGCAACCACGGCTCGCCGGCCTGGACCATGCCGACGCGGCAGCCGCAGTTCGGCCAGATCTTCGACAAGGACGGCACGCTGATCGCCGATCACCAGAACCTGCCACCGCAGAAACTGGACCCGAAGCACAACCCGCTGCACGCGTTCTACAACAACATCGGTCCGGTCGACAGCAAGGACGCCTCGATCTTCGATGGCAACCTGGCTGAACTGTCCGACTTCAACCAGGACAATCCGGCGGTGATGGATTATCTGGTGGGTGCTTACCTGCAGTGGACTTCACAAGGGGTAGATGCGCTGCGCATCGATACCATCGGCTGGCTGCCGCATCCGTGGTGGCATGCCTTCGTCAAACGCATCCGCGCTGAACATCCGGGCATGTTCATGTTCGGCGAAGCGTTCGACTACAACGCGGCGAGCATCGCCGAACACACCTGGCCGTCCAATGCCAACGTGAGCGTGCTGGATTTCCCGTTGCGCGGCGCGTTGGAACAGACCTTCGGCATCGCCGGCAAGGGCTTTGAAACCCTGGCCGAGCCACTGCACCTGACCGGCGGCCCGTACGCCAATCCGTACGAGCTGATGAGCTTCTACGACAACCACGACATGCCGCGCCTGCAGGCCAGCGACAACGGCTTCATCGATGCGCACAACTGGTTGTTCACCGCACGCGGCATTCCGGTGGTCTACTACGGCTCGGAAACCGGCTTCATGCGTGGTCGAGCCGAGCACGCAGGAAACCGTGCCTACTTCGGCCAGCCGCGCGTGGATGCTGCCCCGCAGAGCCCGATCTTCACGCCGCTGCAGCGCATCGCCAGGCTGCGCGCAGCCACCCCGGCCCTGCAGCGCGGCCTGCAGGTGAACGAACGCCTGCAGGGCGACGAGGCGGTGTTCTTCCGCGTGCTGCAGCAGGGCGACGTGGCGCAGACCGCGCTGGTGCTGCTGAACAAGGGCGACCGGGCCAGAACCTTCACCGTAGCGCGTTACGTGCAGGCAGGCCGCTGGCGCGATGCACTGGACGGCGGTTCGTTGCAGGTGGATGCCTCCCTGAAGGCCGACGTGCCCGCGCACGGCGTGAAGGTGTACGTGCTGGACGCCGCCGTGCAGGAGCCGGCCCTGCAGGCTGAGCTGGACAAGGCGATGGCCGACCAGCGGGCGCGGGACCAGCGGCTGGGGCGGTAGTGCCGGCCGCTGGCCGGCAACCCATGAATCCATGGCACCTTCAGGTGCCGGCCAGCGGCCGGCACTACCTGGTTTGGCTGCATCCGGCACAATAGGCCCCCCTCACGCCCCGCCGTACCGCCATGACCGACCTCGCCCCGCAGACCCCGATCGAAACCCTGCTGAAGGCGGCGATGGACGGGGCGGTGCCGATCCGCGCCTTCATGGAAGCCTTCGTCGCCTCCGAGGTGGTGCTCCTGACCGGCAGCCTGGTCACCCCCGACGGCAGCGGCTTCGACCCGCTGCTGTTCGACAAGCAGGGCACCCTGCATGTGGCCGTGTTCACCGACCCGTCGCGGGTCGGCACCTACAGCCAGCAGGCCGAACACCATATCCGCTGGCTGATGCTGGACGTGCTGCGCCGCGTGCCGGGTGGCTATGGCGTGGTGATCAATCCGGGCACCCCGCTGGGCTTCGAGATCTCACCGAGCGGCGTGGGCGAGATCCTGAAGGACTTTGCGCAGGGCTGAACCGCCGCCGTGTAATTTGTAGAGTCGAGCCATGCTCGACTGCCGTTCGCACAATGCCAGATCAGTCGAGCATGGCTCGACTCTACAGAACGCTTCCCCATTGAGGCACCGCCATGGAGTTCAGGGAATTACCCGCCGACGCACCGGAACGGCAGCAACTGGCGCAGTGGTATTACGCGGAATGGGGCCGGGACGCTGGCCTGTCGCTTGAACAGGAACTGCAACGGCTCAACCGGCCGCAGGATGCCGAGGGTCTCCCGCATCTGATTGCCGCCTTCGATGGCGACCAGGTGGTCGGCGCGGTGCAGTTGAAGCGCAGGGAGATGCCGGCATTCCCGCAGTACGAGCATTGGCTGGGCAGCGTGTTCGTGGCCGATAGTCATCGCGGGCGTGGGCTGGCTGGCGCGCTGGTCGAACAGGCCGCGGCGCAGGCGGTGCGGATGGGCGTTTCCGAACTGCACCTGCAGACCGAATCCCTGGATGGCGGTCTGTATACGCGGCTGGGCTGGAAGCCGCTGCAGGAAGCCGACAACCATGGTTGTCGCGTGCTGGTGATGGTGCGTTCCCTATAAGAAAAGTGTCATGGCGTGCCCGAGTTTTGGAGACTCCGGGCAACGGATGCTCAATCGCCCGCCAGGCCACCGGCCGTGAGGGCAGCATTGCGTCGTACTTCGTCACGCTCGATGTATCTCAGGAGATCCTGTTGGAGAATGCGCCTGCTGATTTCTGCAAGACGGTTATTCTTTGCATCTGACTTCCCGGGTGAGCTGGCTGAAAGCAGGAGCATGTTAGCGATGTGGGACGAGATTCTGGACTGAAGTTCAGCCTGCGACCTTGCCTCGCCATCCTCGTCGAACAACAGATGGATGGACATGGCGAGGTCGTCGCTGTACTGGTGTCTGAGGCTGGGCAGTCCGTGGGTGATGTGCCATGCCCCCAGAAGCGAGAACACAATGGCCACCAGGGAATGCGTTCCCAGCTGCAACCATATCTTCATGACTAATCTCCTAGCGCGGGCGGATCCATTCGCAGCGGTCCAGCTTTCCATTTACCGACCCGCATCGGAAGTAGCCGCCACTGAAGTTGTAGCGCACCTCGCGAGGCCAATCGCCCCTATCGACATCAATATCAATCTTTCCCCCGTTCTTGATGGTGTCTGATTCAGGCAAGGCTTGGCCAAGAACATCCTTTGCCGTGCCTTTGATCAGTCGCGCCGCCCCTCTGGCCATTGGATTGATCTGCCAGCAGGCGGTGTCGCCGTTGTCCATCAGCAGGCAGCCGCCAACACCTCTGCCGAAGAAATGCTCAAGCGACCTGAAAAGGGAGCCAACGAGGTTTCCATTTATCTGTCCATGCTGCCAGGCTGGATTGTTCGTCGTATGCGCGATTCGGATCGCATCGTCGACTGCCGGAATGAACTGGTTTGCGACATACACACTTGAAAAGTATCCACTGTCGTTCCTGGGTTTGATGAACACCCATTCCTTCGACATTCGGACAATTGCTTCGAGCTGAAGCCGTTCGCTGTCCGCCAAGCCCTGTGAGCTGCTGTCGAAGTCACCTTGTCCATGCCGTGACAGCACCGGCTGGCTCGGTAGGCGCCAGCCTGGAACGTTGATGTCAGCCGCGACTCCCGGATCACCTTGGGGAGCGGCCTGGTGGAAGCGTCTGGGAACCTCGCCAGGAGGAATGTAGTTGACGGTGACGTAGAGTGCTTGGGCGGTGTTGGGGTTGACCACGAGATAGACCTCCCAGCCACGTCGGAACCCATGAGCCATCTCGCCAGCGGATTCGTATTGCCAGGATTGAGTGCAATTGCCACAGGTGACTACCTGGACCGCGTGCGCCTCGAACGGGGAAAGCGCGGTGCCTGCCAGAATCAAGGTGGCTGCAGAGACCATTTTCACAAAGTGACTCCTTGGACGAGTGGGTGTACCCGTGGGCACACCTTCCCGATCCACGGTGTTCCCACTCATTCACCTTGCGCTTCGTGGCGACCGCCGCGTATCGGTATCCGCCGTGCGGTGCGTCAGAGATCCGAGGATCCTGGTGTAAGGCATCCAATCTGGCGGCGATGGGGCCATCTGCTGCACCCAAGGTCAGTGAGCGTTATTCTGGAAGCGGACTCCATCTTCTGGTGGCTGATAACGTGACCATGGCTGCACTCCATCATTCCCGCGCCGCGCTGATCTTCCTGATCGCGGCCATCGCCGCCGCGCTGGTGTCCATGCCCTTGCTGCGCGCGGTGGGCATTGTGCAGTGGCCGGTGTTTGTCATCGCCTGGCTGATCAACCTGGGCGCGGCCTGGCATCTGGCGCAGTGGGCGCGCCAGCAGGGCCGGTCGGCCTGGGCCTTCGGGTTGCCGGCGGCACTGGGTACCGTCGCCTCGATCGTGGTCTATGTACTGCTGGCGTTGCTGGGGCCGAAGGCGGCGGCGCGCTGAAGGCGCTGTGCCGAGCATGGCTCGGCACTACATGCGGCATGCGGAGCGCCGACGCAACCGCCGGCGCTCCATCACTTCACATCGTCACCTTGCGCCGGTTGTCATCGCTCACCCGGTCGATCAGCTTGTTGTACGGGTCGAAGCCTGCTTCGTCCGGCTTTTCGTCCACCGTCACCGTGATCTTCGGCGCGGCGCTGGTGATGTGGTGGCGCTGCAGGTACAGCACCTTCTGGTCGCGTTCCTTACCCGAAGGCCCATTGGCGAACACGCCGATCTCAACCCAGTCATCCATCGTGCCGTCGCTCTCCTTGCCCTTGCCATCGGCGTACTGCTTGGCCGCGTGCAGGTCCAGGGTTACGTCGTAGCGACCGTCATCGCGCTTGCGGGCGCTGGCGGTCATCACGCGGTTGTCGTAGAAACTGATCTTCTCGAACAGGTCGGTGACCAGCTGCTGGCGATCAGCTGGCGTTTCGGCACGGATATAGTCCAGCAGTTCGCGTGAGGTGGTATACGGCGGCTGCTGGTAGCCCTTGTCCTGCAGGAAGCGCTTCAGGGCGCGGTTCAGGGCCTGCTCGCCGATCTCCTCGCGCAGCCGGTAGAACACCAGCGAACCCTTCTGGTAGTGGATGTACTGCTGGTTTTCCACGCGCTCCAGCGGCTGCTCCTCGATGGCCTCGCCACCGCGTCCGGACAGGTAGCCGTCCAGCTCGCGCTTGAGGAACTGGCGCATGTGCTGGCGGCCGTACTCCTGCTCCATCACCATCAGCGCAGAGTACTGCGACAGCGACTCGGACAGGACCGTGGCGCCCTGCACATTGGCACCGATCACCTGGTGCGCCCACCACTGGTGTGCGATCTCGTGCGCGGTCACGTAGAACACGTAGTCCACCTTGTCCGGATCACGCAGGTCGGCGATGAAACCGATGGCCTCGGAGTAGGGGATGGTATTGGCGAACGACTGTGCGAAGCGCGCATAGCCCGGGAACTCGATGATGCGCACCTGGCGATGCTGGTACGGCGTGAAGTTCGCTTCGTAGTAGGCCAGCGACTTCTGCACCGCTTCGATCATCCGGTCCACGTTGTAGCCGTGCGCCGGATCGAAGTAGACCTCGATCGGGAGGTCCTTGTACTTCGCCCTGCGCACCTCCCAGCGTGCCGACAGGTAGGCGTAGAAGTTCAGCATCGGGCGGTCCATCGCGTAGCTGAAGCAACGCCGGCCGTTCACCGTGGTCTCGTGCTGCAGGTAGCCCGGGGCCAGCGCCACCTGGTCCGGCGCGGTGCAGACCGTGGTGCGGAAGTCGAGCCAATCGGCATCGTTGGAGATGTAGGTGTTGGCACGCGCGGCTTCGTCTTCCAGCTTGGGCATGCGCCGCGGTTCGCCGAGGTCACGCTTGCGACGCTCGTTGCGGTCGCTGATCTCCGCACCTTCGTTGTAGCCGAAGGACGGCAGCACGCGGCTGTTGAAGAAGGTGCCGTTGTCGACGATGTTGCTTGGTGCCTGGCCGGCGGTGATGCCGTTGGGCCTCTGCACCACCCGGAAGTGGACGCTGCGGCTTTCACCCGGCTGCAGTGGCGTAGCCAGGCGGTAGATGCGGTAGCCAAGGTCGGCGTCGTGCATCGACAGGGTCTGTCCGCCCAGATCGGCGGCGACCAGCTGCTTGTCATCGCCCATCGACACATGCACCTCCTGGATCGGCACGGCATGCGTGTTGCGTACCGTCCAGTTCGCGTCGATCACCATCGACTGTGTTTCCGGGAACACGTCCACGCGGTTGTCCACCGCTACGATGCGTGGTTGCGGCAGGTTGCGGTACTTCGACAGTTCACGCTCGTAGCGGGCCTGCAGGTCCAGCTGCTGGTCGGGCGAGAGGAACTCGTTGCGGATGTTGGTGCTCCAGTACAGCCAGCCGCCCACACCGATGAAGGCCAGTGCCGCCAGCGCTGCAAAGGCGCCGGTCGGACCGCGCAGGCGACGACCGGCCAGGGCCAGGCGCTGGCGCAAGCCCTGGCTGACACCGCGTACCCAGAACGCCGAGGCCAGGCACATCAGGGTCAGCAGGAACAGCGCCCAGTAACCCTGGAAGGCCAGTTGCCCCGGCAGGAAGTGACCGTAGCCGTTCATGTCCGAATAGGGCGCGATGGGCCAGCTGCCGAAGTTGTACAGGTTCTGCGTGTAGTCCAGCAGGCCCAGAACACCCTGGCCGATCATCACCACGATCAGCAGCGCGTAGCCGACGAACTTGTTGTTGGTCAGCACCTGCAGCACCAGCGCCAGGCCGCCCATCAGGATGTAGACCACCGAATCCAGCGCCAGGCTGCGCAGGTACAGCAGCGGCTCCAGGTGGGTGTAGCCCTTGGTCAGCTGCACGCCCATCGCCGCCAGCGCGCCGGCCGCCTGGAAGCAGACGATCACCGCCAGCAGCGCGGTGAACTTGGCCAGCAGCGGCACCCAGTTCGGCACCGGCATGGCATCGGTCACCTCGTTGATGCGCGCGCTGCGTTCCTTCCAGACCAGTTCACCGGCGAAGAACAGCACGATGATCACCAGCAGCCAGCTGAAGGCACCCTGCAGGCCCATGATCATCTGCGAAGTGACCGGCCAGATCGAGGTGCCATACAGCGTCTGCCGGAACAGCGCGCTGGGCAGGAAGTTGGCCAGGCCCAGCACCAGCAGCACGATGAACGGCACGCTGCGCAGAACGCCGCGTGTATCGAAGCGGACCTGGCGCAGGAACTGCTGCCACGCCGTGGTGGTAGTGAACGCCGGCACCACGCGCGGCAGCGTTGCGCGGGTGGGGCGGACGGCGCCGGCATCGGCAACCGGTTGCGCCTGCCTGCGGCCCCAGCGCCGACGGCCACTGCCGCTGCGTTCGGTGCGGAACAACGCGAAGGTGGCGGCGAACAGCGCGGCGGCCACGCCCAGCCACAGGGTGCGGTTGGCCAGCAGGTAGCCGGCCAGCTCGGGAATTCCGCTGTTGCGCTCGGCGGTGGACCAGTAGCGGATGGTGCGGCCCAGTGCGCGCATGCCCAGCGGTTCGCTCAGCACCGCGATCCAGGTGTTGTCGATGTCGCGCAGCAGGGCCGCGCTGGCGCCGTACAGCACCAGGTAGGCCACCAGGCCGATGTAGACCCACAGGATCGAACGGGTCAGGGCTGCCAGCAGCGACAGCAGTGCGGTGGTGAACAACAGGTTCGGGATGACGATGACTGCGAACGTCCACGCATAGCCCTGCCAGCTGATCGGGCCCATGCGTTCGGGATCGACCCACGGCATGAACGGCGCCAGCCACAGGCCAAATGCAATCACGATGTAGACCAGCAAGCCGGCGGCCAGGGCGGCAGCGATGCGCCCTGCCAGGTAGTCGCGGCGCTTCACCGGGCTGGCGAAGATCAGCTCGGCGGTGCCCAGTTCGAAGTCACGCAGCAGCGCGTTGCTGACGAAAAGGGCGCTGACCAGCATGCCGAGCAGGGTGAAGATGCCCAGCATCTGCGCGATCACGGTGGGCGCGTTGCTGTGCACGTTGCCGCTGCCACCACCGATCTGTACCGCATCGCTGGAGGCGGCCGCGAAGGCAAGCAGGGCGAACAGCGCGGCCAGCAGCCACAGCAGTGGAGAACGCAGCTGCTCGCGCAGCTCGAAGCGGAAGAAGTTGAGAATCATGGCGTGCTCCGCTCAGGCTGCCGCGCGGGCACGGGCCTGCAGGCGCAGGCGCTGGAAGTAGACGTCCTCGAGGTCGGGAGCCACCGCCGCGAAGCCGTCGCCGGGATCGTTGGCACTGTGCACGTGGATCACCGGGCGGCCTCCGACCAGACGGGTCGACAGCACCACGTAGCGCGCCTCGTGGTCGGCCAGTTCCGAAGGGTCGACCTGCTTGCGCCAGACCTGCTGCTGCAGGGCATCGATGGCTTCGGCGGGGCGGCCGGTCAGCAGTACCTGGCCCTTGTTCATGATCGCCATGGTGGGGCACAGGTCGGTCACGTCTTCGACGATGTGGGTGGACAGGATCACCGCCACGTTCTCGCCGATGGCCGCCAGCAGGTTGAGGAAGCGGTTGCGTTCCTCGGGGTCGAGGCCGGCGGTGGGCTCGTCGACGATCACCAGCCGCGGGTCACCGAGCAGTGCCTGGGCAATGCCGAAGCGCTGGCGCATGCCGCCCGAGTACGTGCCGAGCTTGCGCTTGCGTGCGTCCCACAGGTTCACCTGCTGCAGCAGGCCATCGACCACCTCGCGGCGCTGCGCGCGCTGGGTCAGGCCCTTGAGCACCGCGAAATGCTCCAGCAGGTCCAGTGCGCTGACCTTCGGGTACACGCCGAAATCCTGCGGCAGGTAGCCCAGCCGGCGGCGCACCGCGTCCTTGTCGCGCAGCACGTCGATCGGTGCTTCGCCGGGAATGGTGAGGATCGCCGAACCGCTGTCGGCCTCCTGCAGGGTGGACAGCGTGCGCATCAGCGACGACTTGCCAGCGCCGTTCGGGCCGAGCAGGCCGAACATGCCGCGCGGGATGTCCAGGCTGACATTGTTGAGCGCGTGCACGCCGTTGGCGTACGTCTTGGACAGTGAATCGATCTTCAGCATGCGACGTACACCTTTCCGTGTGTGATCGCGCTGTTTATCACCCGCAACTGGGCTGGCGTCATGCGCCGTTGGTCATGGTGCCGTGCGGGTAGCAGGTGAGGGCGCCCCACCGTTGAAGGCGCGACAGGGGCGGCTTCCAGTGCGTGGGGCTTCGCCAAGGCGGCAGGGGGCCAGCTTGTGAAGTCTTCCTGAATGCGTTGGGAAAGGTCGGCCGGATCACACAGGACGTCGACAGGGGCACCGATAGTCTTTGCGCCTCTCAGGGCCATTGCCATGCAGGCGTACATGCGGACTGTTACCGGAGTAGAGGGACTGGACAGCATTCTTGGTGGCGGACTTCCGCAGGCGCGGCTGTATCTGCTGGAAGGACCACCGGGTTCCGGCAAGACCACGTTGTCGCTTCAGTTCCTGCTGGAAGGCCTGCGGCGGGGCGAACGCTGCCTGTACATCACCTTGTCCGAGACCGCCGAGGAACTGCGCGAAGTCGCCGCTGCCCATGGCTGGTCGCTGGATGGCCTACACCTGTTCGAACTGGGATCGGCTGAAGGCGCAATGGGCAACGGTCGCCTGCAGTCGGTGCTGCATTCGTGGGAAATGGAGCTGGACGAGACGGTCAATCTGATCATGTCCAAGGTGGACAGCATTGGGCCCACCCGCGTGGTGTTCGATTCGTTGTCCGAACTGCGCCTGCTGGCCCAGGACTCTCTGCGCTACCGGCGCCAGATCCTTGCGTTGAAGCAGTTCTTCGCACCCAAGAGCGCTACGGTGATCCTGGTCGATGACCTGACCTCTACCGGCGAAGAGCGCGATGGGCAGTTGCACAGCCTGTGCCACGGCGTGCTGTCGCTGGAACGCCTGACCCTGGATTTTGGTCCGGCCCGGCGCCGCATGCAGGTGCAGAAGCTGCGCGGTGTGGATTTCATTGCGGGCTACCACGATATGGTGATCCGTCGTGGTGGGCTCGAGATTTTTCCCCGCTTGATCGCCTCCGAGCACCACGACCGGTTCGTGGGTTCGCCGGTGAGCAGTGGCGTCGACGAGATCGATCGCCTGCTGGGCGGGGGCCCCCTGCGCGGGACCTCGACCCTGTTGACCGGTCCCGCTGGCAGCGGCAAGACCAACGTCGCCCTGCAATACGTGTGGGCGGCCTGCGAACGTGGCGAACGCTGCTGCATCTTCGAGTTCGACGAGCGCATCGGCACCTTGCTGGCGCGTGCATCTGCGCTGGACATCGACCTTGACAAGCATCTGCACTCGGGCCTGCTGGAGATCCTGCAGATGGATCCGGCCGAGGTGTCGCCGGGTGAGTTCTCCTGGAACCTGCGCAAGGTGGTAGAGCAGCGCAACTGCAGTGTGCTGGTGATCGACAGCCTGAACGGCTATGTCACGGCAATGCCACAGGAAAAGCAGCTGATGCTGCAGCTGCACGAGATGTTGTCCTACCTCAACCAGAAGGGTGTAGCGACGTTCCTGATCAATCCGCAGCATGGCCTGGTGGGCACCATGTCCACTGGCAGTCTCAATGTGTCCTATATCGCCGATGCGGTGGTGCTGTTCCGGTTCTTCGAGGCCAAGGGGCGCATCCGCAAAGCCATTTCGGTGATCAAGAACCGCGGCGGTGCGCACGAGGACACCATCCGTGAGTTGAAGATCGACGGGCGTGGCATCACCGTCAGTGCGCCGTTGGCAGACTTCCAGGGCATCCTGACCGGAACACCCGAATTCGTGGGTGACAGCGCGGCGCTGCTGGGCCAGTCCGATGTCCGATAGCGGTGAGAGCCGCAAGGTTGTCCGCATCGTGGCGCCGTTTGGACGCGATGCCGACAGCATTGCGGCGGTACTGGAGGGGGCAGGGCTGGCAACGCGCATCGCGGGGAACCTGGAGGAACTGGCCGAGCATCTGGATGATCGCACCGGCCTGGTGGTGGTGACCCAGGAAGCGTTGGTGCGCGGCACCGATGGCATGCTGCCTGCCTTGCAGCAGCAACCGGCCTGGTCGGATATCCCGTTCATCCTGCTGCGCTCGGCGCGGTCGTACCGCCGTTCCACCCGTGAGGAACTGTTGCCAGTTGCGATCAACGTGGTGGAGATGGACCGGCCGCTTGGCAGCATGTCCCTGATCAGTGCTGTCCAGGGCGCACTGCGGGCCCGTGACAAGCAGTTCCTCGTGCGCGATCAGATGGCGGCATTGGCGGACGGGCGGGCCGCACTGGCCCGCAGTGAAACCGAGTTGCGCCTGATCGCCGATGCGATGCCGGTGCTGATCGCCTTCGTTGATCGTTCGATGTGCTTCCGTTTCGCCAACCGGGCCTATGAGTCCTGGTTCGATCTCGCCACCGGTGAGGTGATCGGCAGGCACGTTCGCGAAGTGATCGGCGAATCCGTATGGCAGCAGCGCAGGGCGGCGATGGAGCGCGCGCTGGACGGCCAAGCGGCGCTCTTCGAGATCACCTGGCCGCATCCACTACGCGGCCGGCGCGACTGCGAAGTGCGTTACTCGCCGCGCACCGACACCGACGGCCGGGTCGACGGATTCCACGTCTTCGTTACCGATATCACCGCCGCCAAGCTGGCCCTGAGCAACAGCCAGCAGCACGCACATGCACTGGAGGCCATGGTGGCCGAGCGCACGCGTGAGCTGGAAGCGCAGATGGCTGCACGCGAGGCCAGCGAGGCCGCCCTGCGGCAGTCGCAGAAGATGGAAGCGATCGGCCAGTTGACCGGTGGCATCGCGCACGATTTCAACAACATGCTGACTGGCATCCTGTCCGCGCTGGACATCGTGCGCCTGCGCCTGGAGATGGGCCGGGTGGATGATCTGGAGCGTTTCCTGGATACGGCCACCACCTCGGCGCAGCGTGCCGCCGCATTGACCCAGCGCCTGCTCGCGTTCTCGCGCAGGCAGTCGCTGGACGCGCGGCCGGTGGAGATCAACACGTTGCTGGTATCGGTGCAGCACCTGTTGCACAGCACGATCGGGGAGACGGTGCGGCTGCGTACCGAGACCTGTCCGGTGCCGCTGCACGCCACGCTGGATGCCAACCAGTTCGAAAGTGCGGTGCTGAACCTGGCCATCAATGCTCGCGACGCGATGCCTGATGGCGGCGAGCTGATCCTGCGCACTGCGGAAGCAGATGTGCATGCAGGCCAGTATCCGGCAGTGCCGGCAGGGCACTATGCGGTGGTGGCAGTCGCCGACACGGGCGCCGGCATGGCGCCGGAAGTCGTCGAGCGCGCATTCGAGCCTTTCTTCACCACCAAGCCCATCGGCAAGGGAACCGGGCTGGGCATGTCGATGGTGTATGGCTTCATGCAGCAGTCCGGTGGTCACATCGCGATCGAATCGCGCCTGGGTGAGGGCACCACCATTTCCCTGTTCATTCCACTGGTGGAGGCCGCGGCCAGCGAAACGGCGGCCGCTCCGGCCAAAGCCATCCGGCTCGGCGCTGGCCAGTCGATCCTGGTGGTCGAGGATGATGAGCAGGTACGCATGCTGGTCACGGTGGTGCTCGAGGACCTGGGGTACCAGGCCCAGGTGGTGGGCGATGCGGACGCCGCGCTTCCGATCCTGACTTCGGACCAGTGCATCGATCTGTTGATTACCGACGTCGGCCTGCCTGGGCTCAATGGCCGCCAGCTCGCCGAGATAGCCCGTCACTCGCGGCCGACTTTGCCAGTACTGTTCATGACCGGCTACGCGGAGAAGGCGCAGGAGCGCTCGTCCTTCCTCGATGCGGGCATGGCGATGATCGCCAAGCCGTTCCTGCTTGACGAGTTCAGTGCAGCGGTTCGCACCGCGATGCCTGAAACGGCAGGTGGCAATCCGTAGAGTCGGGCCTGCTCGACTGTTTTTGTGCAGAGCCGATCCATACTCGGCTGATCTTTCCCGATTGGAGTTGCATCCGCTGGTCGAGCAAGCTCGACACTACCCGCGCTGCGACGATTCCCGCACCACCAGCTTTACCGGGATGCTCTGGCTGTCCACAGCCTGCCGGCCGATCAGTGCCAGCAGGCGCTCCACCAGCAGCTGCCCGGCCTGCTTGGTGTCCTGCTGTACGGTGGTCAGCGCCGGGGATACCGATGCTGCCAAGGGGATGTCATCGAAGCCGGTCACCGCCACGTCCTGCGGCACCCGCAGGCCGGCTTCGCGCAGGGCCCGCATCGCGCCGATGGCGATCAGGTCGCTGGCCGCGCAGATCGCATCGACCGGCGCGTTGCGAGCCAGCAGCGCCTGGCAGGCTTCCTGGCCGGAGGCTTCGGTGGTGATCGCATCGTGCTGCAGCGCCGCCTCGGCAGCCAGGCCGTGTTCCTGCAGAGCCGCGACATGGCCGCGGTAGCGTTCCTGGAATTCCGGGTAATGGCTGGAGGCATGGCCAAGGAAGGCGATGCGGCGGCAGCCCTGCTGCAGCAGGTGGGTGGTGATGTCGTGCCCGCCCTGGAAA
The DNA here is from genome assembly GCF_057292075.1 of Stenotrophomonas sp. 1L-E-5-B-C3. Taxonomy (NCBI): domain Bacteria; kingdom Pseudomonadati; phylum Pseudomonadota; class Gammaproteobacteria; order Lysobacterales; family Lysobacteraceae; genus Stenotrophomonas; species Stenotrophomonas sp. 1L-E-5-B-C3. The sequence goes on along the minus strand of NZ_JBXAWS010000004.1, from coordinate 296,791 downwards.
TTGTCGCTGCCGATCGATACACCGGGCTGGCCGGGCAGGGCGGCGCCCCAGCGCACGAAGTGCGTGCCCTGTTCGACCAGCCGCTGCAGGCGGTCGCGCGATTCGTGGTAGTCGCCGTAGCCGAGCAGGATGATGCCGTCGGCCTTGTTGCTGTCCTCGTAATCGGCCTGCCAGTCGGTGGACAGCTGCTGGAACGAGACCAGCAGGTCCTGCCCATGCAGGGCGCAGGCGCGGGTGATCGAGCCCAGCATCGAATGGAAGAACGGGTTGATCAGCGAGTCGTCGTTGGTCGGGTCTTCGAAGAATAGCAGGGCCAGGGTTCCGGCGTTGCGCAGGCGCAGGCTGGAGGCGTTCTTGTCGACCTTGTAGTTCAGCTCGCGGGCGATGCGCAGGATGCGCTCGCGGGTCTCGGCGTTGACCATCGGGCTGCCACGGAGCGCCCGCGACACGGTCGGCTGGGAGACCCCGGCCAGGTGGGCGATGTCCAGGGAGGTGGCTTTGCCTTTGATCGTCATGGGAACGCAGAAGGGGGCTGGGGGGAAGGTGCCCGGGAATGATGCCATGGGCAGACGCGAATGCCCCTCCGGGCGACCGTCGGGGCTAAGGTAAGTCATTGCCGGACAAGGAAATCAGCTCAATCCTCCAGCGCGGCCGGGGTCTTCTGACCGGGCGGATGGCGGCGGCAATGCTAAGATGCACCGTTCTCGCATTCCCCCAAATTTCAACAGGGGCGGCCCAGCCTACTGCACCCCGCCCGGGGCTGTGCTATCACTGGCGGTCTGCCCTTGGACAACGAACGAAGGTACCTATGGCGCGCGGCATCAACAAAGTCATCCTGGTCGGCAATCTCGGCAACGACCCGGACGTGAAGTACACCCAGGGTGGCATGGCGATCACCCGCATCAGCCTGGCCACCACCAGCGTCCGCAAGGACAAGGATGGCAACCAGCAGGAACGTACCGAATGGCACCGCGTGGTGTTCTTCGGCAAGCTCGGCGAAATCGCCGGCGAGTACCTGCGCAAGGGCAGCTCGGTGTATGTCGAAGGCAGCCTGCGCTACGACAAGTACACCGGCCAGGATGGCGTGGAGAAGTACTCCACCGACATCATCGCCGACGAGATGCAGATGCTGGGCGGCCGCGGTGAAGGCGGCGGTGGTGGTGGTGGTGGCAACTACGGCGGCGGCGAGCGCCCGCAGCGCCAGCAGGCGCCGCGCCAGGAGTACGGCGGTGGCGGTGGCCAGCGCGGCGGCCAGGGTGGTGGCTATGGCAACCAGGGCGGCAACCAGGGCGGTGGCTACGGCAACCAGGGTGGCAACCAGCGCCCGCAGCCGCAGCAGGCGCCGCCGATGGACGACTTCGCTGATGACGATATTCCGTTCTAAGAAACACTTGGTTGAGAGTGTTGATTAAAAAAGTATTACAAAGCCCCGCTTTTGCGGGGCTTTCTTGTCTACAACCCGATCGTATGTGGTTGAAAAGATATTGCTATACGAAGATGGCGAATACGAAGCGGGTCTAGGATCTGGAAGCGGAGGAAGCCCCGCTGAAAAATTGCTGGCTGAGCATTTTAAGGCTGATGCCCTTGGGCACTGTAATAGCAGGGGTGACCAGCGATACAGACTGGTTCTGGCCTGGCACCCTTCAGTGATTTCCGCTACAAAGGAAGCCCTCCCCATTCATCGAACTCGGCATGCCGGCTGCGGTTGAACTGATGAGTGGGCTGCAGTTCGCCACATGGAACGCCGCACGGCCTTGATTTCAAGGTCGCCAAGGACAGAGTCGCCTGAATGAAATCCGTCAATTTTGAATTTCTTCGCCCTGTAAACGAACTGCTGGCCAATCTGGCCGGTCTTGCAGAGGGGGTTCTGCATGTCGATCCCGGCAGCGCACTTACACGGTTGCGCAGTTTCGCTGAGGAGTTGACCAAGACCATCTACAGCGAGGAGCGTCTGCCACGCTTGCCGCAGTCCACTTTCTATGACTTGGTGAAGAGTCCGGTATTCACCGCGTGCACAAGCAGCTCGCTGGTCCATCAGATCAATTTCCTGCGTATCCAGGGCAATGAAACAGCCCATGGCGGCGAAGGAGATGTCCGCACGGCCAGATCGGCATTGAAGACGGCTCACGAGCTGGCCAAGTACATGGCCGTGAAGTACTACAGGCTGGCCCATTCGGACTTGCCGGCTTTTGTCGAGGTCAAGGATCCCACCACTGCGCTCAACGCGTTGCAGAAGTCAGTTGTCAGCTATGAGAAGGAGCTGGCCAAACAGCAGGAAGAGCTGCAGCGTGTTTTGGAACAGTTGGAGCAGAAGCGGGTACGTGATCTTGGAAAAGTCGAAACGCCTGCTCCAGCAGATCAGAGGCAGCGCCAGGAAAGGAGCGAGCAGGTTGCCGGCAGCCTGCAATGGAGTGAGGCTAAGACCCGCAAGCTCCTGATCGACGCCATGCTGCTTCAGGCCGGCTGGGATGTGGGCAGCCCCGCACAGGTCGGGTTGGAGGTGGAAGTCGATTTTCCAGGCAACGCCAGCGGCAAGGGCTATGCAGACTATGTGCTGTGGGGAGACAACGGCCAGCCTCTGGCGGTGGTCGAAGCCAAGAAATCAGGCAACGTCAGCCTTCAGGCGGGGCGCGAACAGGCCCGCATGTATGCCGATGGCTTTGAACTCATGGGCATGCAACGCCCGGTGATCTTCTACAGCAACGGCTATGAGACCTTCATCTGGGATGATAAGCAGTACAACGGCTATCGGCAGGTCTATGGCTTCTATGGCAAGGACAGCTTGGAATATCTGATCTACCAGCGTCAGTACCGCGTTGCCGAGCTGGAGAAACACAACCCCGAGTTGAGCATTGCCGACAGGCCGTATCAGATCGAGGCGATCAAGACCGTTGCCGCGCACTTCCAGAAGCAGCGGCGCAAGGCGCTGATCATTCAGGCCACTGGCACCGGCAAGACCCGCGTTGCAATTGCTTTGGCCGAACTTCTGCTGCGCACCGGCTGGGCCAAGCGAGTGCTGTTCCTCTGCGACCGCAAGGAGCTGCGCGTCCAGGCCGATGATGCCTTCAAGCAGAACCTGCCCAGCGAACCGCGCTGCGTAATCGGCGAAGCCAATAAGGTTGACCAGACCGCGCGCATCTACATCGCTACTTACCCGGGGATGATGAACCGTTTCGCGCAGTTGGATGTCGGCTTCTTCGACCTGATCATTGCTGACGAAAGCCATCGCAGCATCTATAACAAGTACCGCGACCTGTTCGATTACTTCGACGCTCTGCAGGTCGGGCTGACCGCCACGCCGGTAAGGTTCATCAGCCGCAATACCTTCGACATGTTCGACTGCGAAACCACCGACCCGACCTTCGAGTTCGGCCTGGATGCAGCCATCAACAACGATCCGCCGTATCTGGTGCCGTTCCGCGTACGCGACCTGACAACTGACTTCCTGCGCGATGGCATCCACTACAACGACCTGAATGACGAGCAGAAGCGTCAGCTGGAAGAGGATCTGGGTGAGGAAGAGGCCAAGCGCACGACCATCGCCGGCAAAGACATCGGTCGCAGGATCTTCAGCGAATCCACCGACCGCATCATCCTTGAAAACCTGATCGACAACGGCATCAAGGATGACACCGGCTCCCTGGTGGGCAAGACGATTATCTTTGCCCAGCGTCAGGATCACGCCGAGCATCTGGAGAAAATCTTCACCAAGCTTTACCCGCAGTACGGCACGCGTGTGTGCAAGGTCATCCACAACGACATTCCGCATGTGGAAACCCTGATCAAGGAGTTCAAGAAGCCGGACAACGAATTCCGCATCGCCATTTCGGTAGACATGCTCGATACAGGCATTGACGTGCCGGAGGTAGTGAACCTGGTCTTTGCCAAGCCGGTGAAATCCTGGGTAAAGTTCTGGCAGATGATTGGCCGTGGCACGCGTCTTCGCCCGCATCTGTTCGGTCCGGGCAAGCATAAGGCCGAATTTCTGATCTTTGATCACTACGGCAATTTCGAATTCTTCGAGCAGGAATACCAGGAGCCGGAAGACACCGGCGGGAACTCGCTGCTGCAGACTACGTTTGCAGCACGTGTCGAACTTGCCCAAGTGGCGCTGAAGAAGAGCCATGCCGAGGCCTTTGACCTGGCCGTGCGCCTGATGCGCGAAGACATCAATGACCTGCCGGACAGCAGTGTGGCCGTGCGGCGGCAGCTGCGGTTGGTGCACCAGTTGCAGCAGACCGACCAGCTACGGAATTTCGATAGCCGCACCCAGCACCTGGTCAGTGAGGCCATATCGCCACTGATGTCTGCCCGAGTGCTGCGCGACAAGCATGCCACCGCGCTGGACAAACTCATGGCAAACATCCAGCGTTGTCTGGTGGAGCAGGCTAGCTGTTTTGAAGATGGCAAGACCGAACTATTGGTTGCCTTGGACAAGCTGGCAGTGAACATTCAGGCGGTCCGGCAGAAGGATGCAGTGATTGCCGAGGTACGCAGTGCCGCATTCTGGCAGCAGGCCAGCATTGCGAGCCTAGAACATGTCCGCAAGGAATTGCGCGGCATCATGAAGTACCGGCGCGTGGATGTTGGGCCGGGCTATGACATGCCCACGACCCGCACCGGCGATGGCGGGGTGATCGAAGAGGAGCGCACGACATACATGGTAGGAGCCAGCGAGGCGCTGATCTACCGGCGTCGGCTCAAGCGCATTCTCGATGACATGCTGGCCGCGAATCCTACCCTGCAGAAGATCCACCAAGGCCAGTCCATTGCCGAGCATGAGCTAAAAACACTCACTTCTACCATCCTCACCAGCCATCCGGGCGTCAGCTTGGAGGTGCTCAACGAGTTCTACGGCCGTACCGCCAATGAATTGCACCTCACCGTGCGTGAGATAATCGGCCTGGATGCACACGGCATCGAAGAGCACTTCAAGGGCTTTCTGCACGCACATCCTGGGCTTACCGCACAACAGGTGCGCTTCATGAACCTGTTGAAGAACTACATTGCCACCCACGGCAGCATCGTCATTGAGACGCTCTACGAGCCGCCGTTTGACAGCATTTCCCACGAAGGCATCGATGGTGTCTTTACGGCAGCGGATGTGGATGCGCTCGTGGCTGTACTCAAACCCTTCATGCGCGGAGAAGCCGTGTCAGCCAGCCGCTAGGAGAGCACATGGAAGCCACTCAATGGACTACTGACGTCATCGTCATCACTGCCGTGCTTGCATTGATTTGTGCGTTGCTGGGCTATTTGGTGGCGACATTGCGTCAGGGCCGGCAGCTCGGTCTGCTGCAAGCCCAGCTCGAGCAGGCTCAGCAGGCGCTAGCAACGGCAGTGGCCAGCAGTGCCGCGCTGGGTGAGCAGCTCAAAGCCGCAGACGCTCGAGTCAATGAGTTGCAGGTTGCAGATTCCGCGTTGAAGGCGCAGATGCAGGCAGCCATCGACAATGTGAGTCGGTTGACGCAAGAGCAGCTGGACGGCAAAGACGTGCAGGCTGAATTGCGTCAGGATCTGGAGGATGCCCACGGGAAGTATCTTGAAGCAGTCAAAGGCTTAGAGACCGCCCAAGCCGAAGGTCGAGCGGCGCAGGAAAAAGTCAACGACTTGTTTGATCGTCTCGCTACCGCCCAAGCATCCAATAACTCCTTGCAACGTGAGCGCGACACGCTCAAGGACCAGCTCGCAAATCAGGATGCCCTTGCCAAGGTGGCAGCAATAGGCGAACGGGAAGCCCGCGAGCAACTTCAGGGCCTCAAGGCGCAGCAAGTGGTTGCTGCCGAGCGCTATGAAACGCTCCAGGCTCGCTTTGCTGCGCAGAGCAGCGAATACACCAAACTCAAGACGGAGCTGGACGAGCGTGAGGCCAGTCATGCACGCGAGTTGGCCAATTTCGAACAACAGAAAGCCAGCTTGAGCGAACAGTTCAAATTGCTCTCCAACGAAATACTGGAAGCTAAGGCCCAAGCCTTGCAGGAAAGTAGCAAGCTCAGTCTGAGTGCCGTGATGACGCCGTTCCAGCAGTCCATCGAAACCTTCAAGCTAGAGGTCCGGCAGATCCATCACCGGGAAACCACCCAGCAGGGTGAGCTGCGCAAAGAGCTGGAGCAGCTGAAGGCGCTTAACCAACAGATCACTGCCGAGGCCCATGAGCTATCCACTGCGCTGCGCGGTCAAAAGAAGCTGCAGGGCAACTGGGGCGAGCTGGTGCTTGAAAACGTACTCGACCGCTCTGGCCTGCAGCTGGACAAGGACTACCAGCGCGAGGTCAGCATTACTACCGAGGAGGGGCGCCGGCGCCCGGATGCCGTGGTTTACTTGCCCCAAGGCAGGCACCTGATCATCGACGCCAAGGTCTCGCTCAACGCCTATGCCCGCTACGTGAACGCGGAAGACGATCTGGAGCGCAAGCAGGCCCTGAAAGAGCATGTCCAGGCCGTCGCCAGCCGCATCAAGGAGCTGGCTGACCGTGACTATTACAAGCTGCCGGGGCTCAACTCGCCGGACATGGTGTTCATGTTCATCCCCATTGAGTCTGCGTTCGTTGAAGCGCTCAAGGCGGATGAAACCCTGTTTCAGCAGGCCATTGAGAACAATGTGTTGGTGGCTACGCCGACTACCCTGCTGACCAGCCTCAACATCGTTCGCCAGCTCTGGCGCTATGAGGATCAGAACAAGCACACCGCCGCGCTGGCCAACCGAGCAGAGGGCGTTTTCAGAAAGCTCAACTCCTTCCTGGCCAGTTTCGAGAGAATCAAGAAGGGGCTGGAAAGCGCCACCGAAGCCTATACCAAGGCGGAAGGCCAACTGGTCAGCGGCAAAGGCAACCTCGTCAAGCAGGTGGGCGAATTCAAGAACCTTGCACCCGCCATCAAGGCGCAGCTGCCTGCCTATTTCGCCGACAAAGCCGCGCTGGAAATCGATTTTATCCCATCTGAGCAAAGCATCGAAGCGCTTAACCGCGCCGCTGACGATGAAGGCTTGCTCGACGAAAATGACACTGAAACTGAGTAAGAGACCAACTGATGTTGACCGGCAAGATCCGCAACGATATCGATAAGCTCTGGGAGAAATTCTGGACCGGGGGTATCACCAACCCGCTGACTGTGATCGAGCAGATCAGCTACCTGATGTTTGCCCGCATGCTGGACATGCAGGAAGACGTGGTCGAACGCAAGGCCAAGCGCACCGGCAAGCCGGTCGAGCGCCTGTTCCCCGCCTCCCGCGAAGGCCAGTTGCTGCGCTGGAAGAACTTCCGCAACCTCAGTGGCAAAGAGCTGCACAAGCACCTGAAGAAGAACGTCTACCCGTTCTTTACCTCGCTGAGCACCGCCGGGGACAAGGGCGGGTCCGGGGCGGCGCTGGGGCATATTGGCGAGTACATGCAGGATGCCGACCTGGAGATCAAGAACGAGTCGGTGCTGGTGGCTGCCGTGGAAATGGTCAACGAACTGCCGCTGACACAGACCGACGTCAAGGGCGATATCTACGAATACCTGCTCAGCAAGCTGACGACGGCCGGCATCAATGGGCAGTTCCGTACCCCGCGCCACATCATCGATGCGATGGTGGAAGTGGTGGCGCCGCAGCCTTACGAGGTGGTCTGCGATCCGTCCTGCGGCACGGCCGGCTTCCTGGCCCGCACCATGGAATACCTCAACCGCACCCATTCCAGCGAAGCGGGCACCCTCACCGACGAGGACGGCAACAGCAGCTACACCGGTGACTTGCTGGACGCCTACCGCAAGCACATCAACAGCCAGATGTTCTGGGGTTTCGATTTCGATACCACCATGCTGCGCGTGTCCAGCATGAACATGCTGCTGCACGGGGTGAGCGGGGCGAACATCAACTATCAGGACACGTTGAACAAATCCATCAAGGAACACTTCCCTCGTCAGGAAGAGAACTTCTTTGACGTGGTTTTAGCCAACCCGCCGTTCAAGGGCAGCCTGGATGAGGCCAACGTCAACCCGGACGTACTGGCCTTGGTCGCGACCAAGAAGACCGAGCTGCTGTTTGTGGCCCACATCCTGCGCTCGCTCAAGCTGGGCGGCCGTGCGGCGGTGATCGTGCCCGATGGCGTGCTGTTCGGCTCCAGCAAGGCCCACCAGCAGCTGCGCCGGGAACTGTTGGAAAACAACCAGCTGGAAGGCGTTATCAGCCTGCCCAGCGGCGTGTTCAGGCCCTATGCCGGCGTGAGCACGGCCATCCTGTTGTTCACCAAGGGCGGTCAAACCGAGCGTGTGTGGTTCTACGACCTGCGGGCCGATGGCTATTCGCTGGATGACAAGCGCACGCCGCTGAAGGGCGAGGGCAGCAATGACCTACCCGATGCGATTGCCCAGTGGGCGGCCTACCGCAAGCTGGTCGAGCGCAATGCCCGTAAGCAGACCATCAACAAGCAGTTCGGTGACCGCAAGCAGAAGGCCTTTGTAGTGCCGGCCGAAGCCATCGCCGCCAACAAGTACGACCTGTCCATCAACCGCTACAAAGAAGTGGAGCACCAGCAGGTGCAGTACGAAGACCCGAGGCAGATCCTGCAGCGGCTGCGTGCGCTGGAGCAGGAGATCCTGGCGGATCTGGATGCGCTGGAGGGGATGCTGTGAGCTTTTTTCAAAACCACTCAGGGTGGCCTTTGGTCCCGCTCAAGAATATTGCGACTCTTAAGCGCGGATACGATCTGCCAGTTGGGATGAGAAATAAAGGTGAAGTTCCCATTTATGCGGCTAATGGACAGAATGGCTCTCACGATGAATTGAAAATCAATGGCCCTGGCGTAATAACGGGAAGGTCAGGAACGATAGGGAGAGTTCACTATTGTGAAGGTGGCTTTTGGCCGCTGAATACCGCGTTGTATGTGATGGATTTTCATGGCAACCATCCGCGATGGGTCTATTACATGCTTTCTGCTTTCAAGCTGGAGCGGTTTTCTGAGGGTGCCGGCGTGCCAACTCTCAATAGAAACTTAGTCCATGATGAGCTGATCCCGCTGCCGCCCCTGCCCGAACAGAAACGCATTGCCGCCATCCTCGACAAGGCCGACGCCATTCGCCGCAAGCGCCAGCAAGCAATCCAGCTTGCTGATGACCTCCTGCGCGCGGTCTTTCTGGACATGTTCGGTGACCCGGTGACCAATCCGAAAGGTTGGCCCAGGAAAGCTCTCAGAACGCTCGGTAGTTCAATCACGGGGAAAACGCCGCCGAGCGAAAAGGCTGGCATGTGGGGCAAAGGAACTCCTTTTGTAACGCCAGGTGATTTAAATGGGTGCATCAGGTCATCGGCCCGAGAGGTGACTGAAGAGGGATTGGCGAATTCTAGGTTGTGTCGCGCAGGTGGTCTGTTGGTTTGCTGTATTGGTGCGACAATCGGAAAAGTTGGAATTTCTGAATCTCCTGTGACTTTCAATCAGCAGATAAACGCACAAGAGTGGAATTGTGAGGTCCATGATATTTATGGGTACTTTGTTTTTAAGATTTGCCCACAGTTGGTTAGAGATGGGGCGATTCAAACCACTCTTCCTATTCTGAAGAAATCACTTTTTGATGGGATCGAAATTCCTGTTCCTCCTCGGGCCATGCAGGCTAAATTTGCTGGTATTGTGGAGAGCACTTTAGCCTTGAATGAGAGGAATGAAGTTGCTCTTGAAATGCCTGTCTTCGAGTCGCTATCTCAGTTGGTGTTCGCGGGGGGTCTTTAAGTTGATTTCCAGGAAAGTCCCATGGTTGCTGTTAGGCGGATATTTTTAGATCGATTTTCGCGACAGTCAGCGCTTTCTCACGCCTTTGTGCTGCAATCTCCTCCGTGTCATTTTTCTGTCCCCCCGCCCGATTAGTTAGTTGTGCTTCCAGTCAACGGGGCGCGGACATGCCGGGTTACTTCAGTGTGCCGATGGGCGCGGCTAAGGCGGCGGCCCATCCAGTGGCGGACCGGACCTGCTGGCGCCGGCATGTTGCTGGCACGCCTTGCCTATTCACAAGCTTGATTTGGTAGCCCGCCAGCATCCTCCGCTGCTCAGTCCTCTACTCCAGACAATTTTGTATCCCTCTTCCCACCTCGGATCCCTTGATCGGCTCGCGAGGTTGTTGAGAAAAGGCCAGAGTTTCGCGTAGTTCTTTGCTAAATTAATAATTTAAAATTAGTTAATTGTAGAAGTAAAGTTAGTGGGCTTGGCTGATTTTTATTGTAAATAAATTCCTGATGCTGGTTCTTCGGTCATTAAGGGCGAAGAATGTGGGTGCAACCATTCTGATGCACGCCTGGCAACAGATGCAGCTGCAAACCAAAAAGGAGCACCTTGCGTGGGGCTCCCTTTTTACCTTCCTGCCGCGTTGCCCGGCGTCCACAGTGACATGGGATTGCATCGCCACCCTGGCTGATCCAAGCTGGCAATCCACCGGTGCCGGCCTCTGTGCTGGCCTGCGCGCGCATGGATGGGAAGACTCGATGATGAAGAATGATCTCTGGCTGCTGGTCGCAGCGCTGCTCTGCATCGCAGGGGCCGTGGCGGGTTCCAGTGGCCCCAGTGCTGCGGTGGGCTTCTGTTTCCTGGTCATTTTCTTCGTCAGGCGGCGTGCCCCCACCGGCCGTCCGCCAGGTGCCGGTAGCTGATCGGCAGCGCATCGGCGCCGCTCGACCAGGCTCGGCAGGACGTCAACCCGCGGCGTTCATCCACTACACCGCGTCATCGCCCCCGGGATTGCGCATCGGCGGGTTCTCGTCGGTCACCGCGCGCCATACGGCTTCGGCCACGGCCTGCGGCGTGGTCACCGGGCCGCTGCTGTCGCGAAAGCTGGCCAGCACGCCCTGCACCAGCGGCGCATAGGCAGGGTGCTCCATGCCGCCCAGATGCGGGAACGCGTTTTCGCCGAAGCGCGTGGTCGGCGCGCGGCCGGGCAGCACCAGGCGCACGCGCACGCCCAGCGGCGCGACTTCGATGGCCAATGATTCGGTGAAGGCGTTCACCGCCGCCTTGCTGGCGCTGTACACGCCCACCAGCGGCAGCGCCTTCACCGTCACCGTGGTGGTCATGTTGACGATCACGCCGTCGCCGCGCTCGCGCATCTGCGGCAGCACGGCTTGGGTCATGGCCAGCGTGCCCAGGGTGTTGGTGTCGAACAGGGCACGCGCTGTTTCCAGTGGCGTAAGTTCCACCGGCACCGGTGCGCCGAAACCGGCGTTGTTGACCAGCATGTCGATCGGGCCGGCCTCGGCGATGGCGTGCGCGATGCTGGCCGGATCGGTGATGTCCAGGGCGAGCACGCGCAGATGCGCGGACGCCGGCAGCAGGTCGGTGCGCGGGGTGCGCATGGTGGCGATGACCTTCCAGCCACGGTCGAGGAACAGGCGGGCGGTCTCCAGCCCGAAGCCGGAGGAACAGCCGGTGATCAGTACGGTTTGCATCGGGTCTACGTCAGCGGGAATGAGAGACCATGGTCAGCTTGGCTTGGTGGACGCGCTACAGTGAAACGTCTGTATTTTCTTGCTGAGCGTCCAATGTCGTCCGATCCGCTGTCCGAGGTCGTTTCCTTGCTGCAGCCCACGGCACGCCACTCCAAGCGGGTCGAGGCGGCGGGCGAGTGGTGCGTGCGCCGCGAAGGAGAGGGCGAGCCGTTCTATATGGCGGTGCTGCACGGCCAATGCCGCCTGTCGGTGGACGGTGGTGCGCCGCTCACCCTGCAGGCCGGCGATTTCGTGCTTGTGCCGGCCCTGCGCGAGCTGGTCAACACCAGCATGCAGGCGCCGCCGGACATCACCCCCAGCCTGCCGGTACGCCTCGCGGAGGGCCACTTCCGGGTCGGGCGCGCGGACGGACCGGCAGCGTTGTGCGCGCAGATCGGCCACTGCGGATTCGCCTCGCCCGATGCCGCCCTGCTGGTGTCGTTGCTGCCGCGGCTGTTGCACATACGCGGTGAGCCGCGCCTGGCCACGCTGGTCCAGATGGTGGGCGAGGAGGCGCGCGCGCAGCGGCCGGCCCGCGATGTGGTGCTGGAGCGCTTGCTGGAAGTACTGCTGATCGAGGCGCTGCGCAGCGGTATGGACAGCGTCGGCGGCAGCGGCCTGGTACGCGGGCTCGGCGATGAGCGGCTGGCCGCGGCACTGCGCGCGCTGCATGCGCGGCCCCAACATGCATGGACGGTAGAGGAACTGGCCGGGAAGGCGACGATGTCACGCTCGGGCTTCGCCGCGCGTTTCATGCAGGTGGTGGGTGTGGCACCCATGGAATGCCTGCTGCAGTGGCGCATGGCGCTGGCCAAGCGCCTGCTGAAGGATCGTGCACTGAGCCTGGAACAGGTGGCCGAACGGGTGGGCTATGCCAGCGCGGTCACCTTCGGCGTGGCATTCGCGCGGTTGGTGGGCATGCCGCCGGCAAGGTTCGCGCGCATGCGCGATTGATCACCTGCAGTCTCACTGTCGTTGTGCCGCGCAGCATCGATTTTCGTGCACCGCGACTTGCAAACAGACAATTTCCTCCCCTATGGTGCAATCGATTGCATTGCTGTGAATTGTTGCGTTTGATACCGGTTGGGAGGCCGGCAGGTGGATGTCCATCCATTCGATCAGACCGGCCCCGGCGAGGGGGCTCACGCGGCGTGATGCGTTGCGCATGGCGGTTGCTGGAGGCGTAGCCCTGGGTACTGCGGGAGCATTGCCCGCATTCGCCGGCACTGCACCGCTGAAGGGCCACCTGAAGCACGCCGTGGCCCGCTGGACCTTCCCGCAGCTGTCGGTCGCCCAGCTTTGCAGCACAGTGAAGGACATTGGCTTTGCCGCGATCGACCTGGTCGGTCCGGAAGACTGGCCCACGTTGAAAGCCAATGGCGTATACAGCTCGATGTGCAACGGCGCGGAGCTCGGCCTCACCAAGGGCTTTGCCGGCCGCCAGTTCCATGACCAGCTGGTGGAACGCTACACGCGGCACATTGATCTGGTCGCCGAGGCCGGTTATCGCAACCTGATCTGCTTCTCGGGCAACCGCAACGGGATGGACCCGAAGGAAGGCCTGGCCAATGCCGAGGCCGGCCTCAAGCGCATCCTCGGGCACGCCGAGAAGCGCGGTGTGGTGCTGGTGATGGAGCTGTTGAACTCCAAGGTCGATCATCGTGACTACCTGTGCGACCACTCCGCATGGGGCGTGGAGCTGTGCCAGCGGCTCGGCTCGGACAACTTCGGCCTGCTCTACGACATCTACCACATGCAGATCATGGAGGGCGACATCATCGCCACCATCGGCAAGCATCACGCCTGCTTCAAGCATTACCACACCGCAGGCGTGCCCGGCCGGAACGAGATCGGAGACCAGCAGGAGCTCCACTATCCGGCCATCTGCCGTGCGATCCGCGACACCGGTTTCAAGGGGTATCTGGCGCAGGAATTCATGCCTGCAGCGCCCGATCCCGTTGGCTCATTGCGCGAGGCAATCCGCCTCTGCGACGTCTGAATCGATATCCACCCAGGTGAGAAACCCATGGCAGATAATCACTACGACGCCATTGTTGTTGGCTCGGGAATCAGTGGCGGTTGGGCAGCGAAGGAGCTGACCGAAAAGGGCCTGAAGGTCCTGATGCTGGAACGCGGACGCAACATCGAGCACGTCAAGGACTACGTCAACGCGATGAAGGAGGCGTGGGACTTCCCGCACCGAAACCGGCCAACGCAGGCGATGAAGGCCGACTTCCCGGTGCTGATGCGCGACTATGGCCTGGCCGAGAACCTGGAAGGGATGTGGGCCAACGAACAGGACTCGCCCTACGTCGAGACCAAGCGCTTCGATTGGTTCCGCGGCTATCACGTCGGCGGCCGCTCATTGTTGTGGGGCCGGCAGAGCTATCGCTTCTCCGACCTGGACTTCGAGGCGAATCTCAAGGACGGCATCGCAGCCGATTGGCCCATCCGCTACGCTGATATCGCGCCGTGGTACGACCATGTGGAGAAATTCGCAGGTATCGCTGGTACGCGCGAAGGGCTGGACGTGTTGCCGGATGGTGAGTTCCTGCCGCCTATCCCATTGAACATCGTCGAGAAGGACGTGGCCGCACGGATCAAAAAGGCGTTCGGCGGCACCCGGCACATGATCCACTCGCGCACCGCCAACATCACAAAGCCCATGCCCGAACAGGGCCGCGTCAACTGCCAGTACCGCAACAAGTGCATCCTGGGTTGCCCCTTCGGCGCTTATTTTTCCACCCAGGCAGCGACACTGCCGGCGGCGATGAAGACAGGCAACCTGACCTTGCGGCCGTTCTCGATCGTCAAGGAAGTGCTCTACGACAAGGACCGCAAGCGTGCCCGCGGCGTGGAGGTGATCGACGCCGAGACCGGGCAGACCTACCAGTACACGGCCAAGGTCATCTTCCTCAACGCATCGTCGTTCAACTCGACGTGGCTGTTGATGAACTCGGCCACCGATGTCTGGGACGGCGGGCTGGGCTCCTCGTCGGGCGAGTTGGGGCACAACGTGATGGACCATCATTTCGGTGCGGGTGCCTCCGGCCGCGTCGAGGGCTACGAAGACAAGTATTACTTCGGGCGTCGCCCCTGCGGCTTCTACATTCCGCGGTTCCGCAACGTCGCGGCTGACAAACGCGGTTACCTGCGCGGGTTCGGCTACCAGGGCGGCGCAAGCCGCACCGGCTGGTCGCGCGAGATCGCCGAGCTCAACATCGGTGCCGACCTGAAGGAGGCGCTGACCGTGCCGGGCGACTGGCGTATCGGCATGACCGGCTTCGGTGAAATGCTGCCGCACCACGACAATGCGATCCGCCTGGACCACGACCGCAAGGACAAGTGGGGGTTGCCGGTGCTGGCGATGGACGTTGCCATGCGCGCCAACGAACTGGCGATGCGCAAGGACATGGCCGCCGATGCCGCAGAGATGCTGGAGGCGGCCGGCGTCAAGGACGTGAAGATGCACGACAACGACTATGCCCCGGGCAAGGGCATCCACGAGATGGGGACCGCGCGCATGGGACGTGATCGGAAAAGTTCGGTGCTGAACCAGCACAACCAGGTATGGGATGCGCCCAACGTGTATGTCACCGACGGTGCCTGCATGACCTCCAGCGCCTGCGTGAATCCTTCGCTGACCTACATGGCGCTGACGGCCCGGGCCGCCGACCATGCGGTGCGCGAACTGAAAGCGGGGAACCTCTGATGGATCGCCGCGAACTGCTGAAAATGATCGTCGCCGCCACGGGGGCGGCCATGGTCGGCCTGCCTGCGCTCGTGCAAGGGCAGGCGCCGGCGCTGGCCGCCGCTGCGAAGCTCCATTTCTCCGACGCCGATGTCGGCACGCTGGACGAGATCGCCGAGACCATCCTGCCGCGGACCCGGACACCAGGCGCAAAGGATGCCGGCGCCGGCCTGTTCATGGCGACGTTCGTCAGCGACTGCTACAGCGTCCGGCAGCAGGCGACGTTCCGCGCCGGGCTGACGGATATCGACAAACGCGCTGGTGGCCGGTTCGTATCGCTCACACCGGAAGCCCGCACCGAATTGCTGCGCACGCTTGATGCAGAAGCCAAGGCGCGTCATGCCGATGTGACCGAAACCGGGACGCCTGAAGAGGGCGAGGCAATGCCACACTACTTCACGATGCTCAAGCAGCTGGCCATCTTCGGCTTCTTCACCTCCAAGGTCGGCGCGACCGGGGTGCTGCAGTACGTTGCCGTGCCGGGGCGCTACGACGGCGACCTCGCCTATGTTCCCGGTACACCCGCCTGGGGGACCAGTTGATGGAGCGCAACAGGATGATCAAGCCTTTGTTGATCGCGGCCACGGTGCTGGCCGCCGCACCTGCGTTCGCGCAGGCCGCTGCCGACCCTGCACGCGATCCGAAGAAGACCGAGGTGTGGACGCCGGTGCCCGCGACCGTGGCCACGCCGCCAGGCAAGGCACCGTCCGATGCAATCGTGCTGTTCGATGGCAAGGATGTCTCCGCGTGGGAGTCGGAGCAGGGCGGACGCGTGCCCTGGAAGATTGCCGATGGCGCCATGACCGTCGTGCCGGGCAGCAAAGGCATCCGCACCAGGCAACGCTTCTGCGACGTCCAGCTGCATGTCGAGTGGCGCACACCCACCGACACCAAGGGCTTCGAGGGCCAGAACCGGGGCAACAGCGGCATCTTCCTGCAGGAACTGTATGAGCTGCAGGTGCTCGACAGTTACAACAACCCGACCTATGCCAATGGCCAGGCGGGTTCCATCTACAAACAGGCGATGCCGTTGGTGAACGCCGCGCGCGCACCGGGCGAGTGGCAGGCCTACGACATCCTCTGGAAGGCACCGCGCTTCTCGCAGGGCGGTGGGCTTGTGTCGCCCGCGCGCATCACGGTGCTGCACAACGGCGTGCTGGTGCAGGACGACACTGTGCTGGCCGGCAAGACCGAATACATCGGTGCGCCTTCCTACGCGCCCCATGGGTGTGCGCCGCTCTACCTGCAGGAGCACGACTCCAAGGTCAGCTACCGCAACATCTGGGTGCGCGAGCTGTAGTGGCACACGGCCGGCGTGGTCGCCGGCCGCTTACTTCGCCAGATAACTGGCGATGTCATCGATTTCCTGCTGCGACAGCTGGGAGAAGGGTGGCATCAAGCCTCCGCCCTTCCTGATCTTGTCCTTGATCTGCGCAGGTTGCAGTCGCTTGCTGAGATCGGTGAGCGCCGGAAACGCGCCCGGCATGCCCGCACGATCCGCACCATGGCAGGCCACGCAGTTCGCGGTGTAGAGCTTTGCACCGGCGGCCGGGTCGTCCTTGCACCATGCTGCTGTCGCAACGCTCATGCCGCCCAGGGCCACGGCCATTGCCAGGATCATTTTCATGTGGGGCTCCTTGATGCGTCAGCGCTGCGCACGGGCGGGCACGTTGGCGGGCAGGTGTTCACGCAGGTAATCCGCGCCGGTCTGGATGATCTTGGCCGGATCGCGTGGCTGGTCGTGCTCGATGATGTACCAGTGCACGCCGGCGGCTGCCGCAGCAGGCAGGATCGCGTTCCAGTCCAGCACGCCCTGGCCCACCGCAGCGAATCCACCTTCGTCTTCGGCCTGGCCCTTTGGCGCATTGTCCTTGGCATGCACGGCGAACATGTGGCCGCGGAATTTTTCCAGCATCAGCGCCGGATCCAGGCCCGCACGCGCGACCCAGGCCAGGTCCAGCTCGGTCTGCAGGTCGGGGCCGGCCGCGGCGAACAGCAGTTCCAGGCCCGTCCTGCCGTTGAAGTCGACCAGCTCGAAGTCGTGGTTGTGGTAGGCCAGGCGCATGCCCTTGGCCTGCACCTGCCTGGCGATGCTGCCCAGTTCCTGGCCCAGCGCGGTCCAGCCTGCGGCGTCGGTCGGGCGATCCTTCTTGTCCAGGTACGGCACCACCAGCGTCGTGTTGCCGATTGATCGGTTGAAGGCGACCACACCGTCCAGGTTGCTGCGCAACTCGGCCAATGGCACGTGCGATGAGATCGCCTTGATCGAATACCGGTCCAGCAGCTGCTTGAGTTCGGCCGCGCTGGTGTTCTGGGTGCCGACCGTTTCCACCGCGTGCACGCCCGCGTCGTGGACGATCTTCAACTGCTGGTCGAGTGAGCCGGCGTTGCGCAGGGTGTACATCTGCACCGCGATCGGTTTCTGCGTGCTGGCGGCTTCGCCTGCGAAGGCGGGCAGGGCAGTGAGCAGCAGGACGAGACTTGCAGTTCTACGGACAAGGGTTTTCATCTACAGATCCTCCCGGGTTTTCAACCGATGGCAGTCCAGGCGCGCGACCTGGCCGATGCAATGACACGATCGACGATCTGCGCCGAGCGCAGCCCATCTTCGAAGGTCGGCAGTCCCTGCGGGCGCTCGCCGTTGATGGCGCGATAGGTGTCGGCAACAAATGCTTCGAAACACTGCGCGTAGCCCTGCGCGTGACCGGCGGGCAACACCGACAGCCGGCGTTGCTCGGCACTGCCGGCCCCGGGGCCACGCACGAAGATTTCCTCGCGCTGGTCGGGCAGGCCGATCCACAGCCGCTCGGCGTCTTCCTGGTTGAAGGCAACGCTGGTGTTGGCGCCATCGATCTCGAACCAGAGGCGATTGCGGCGTCCCGCCGAGACCTGGCTGACCGTCAGCGACGCCAGGGTACCGGCGCCGGTTCTGAACATTGCCAGCGCCACGTCCTCGCTCGTCACCGCCTGCATCGCGCTGCCTGCCGTCGGCGTGCTGAAGCTTTGACCGGTGTCGGTGCCGCGTTCGGCGATCACGGTATCGAACGCCGCGCTGACTTCGGTGAAGCGCTCGCCGCTGACCCATTCCACCAGGTCGCACCAGTGCGAGCCGATGTCGGCGAACACGCGCGAAGCGCCTCCCAGCGCGGGGTCCACGCGCCAGTTGTTGCTGGCCGGATCCAGCAGCCAGTCCTGCAGATAGCTGCCGTGAATCAGGTGCAGCGGTCCCAGTTCGCCCTGCGCGATGCGTGCGCGCGCCTCGCGCACCACCGGGTGGTAGCGGTAGACGAAGGGCACCGTAGCAACCAGTCCGGTCGACGCGGCCAAACCTGCCAGCGCCTGCGCATCTTCCAACGTGGTGGCCAGCGGCTTCTCGCAGATCACGTGCTTGCCGGCATCCAGCGCAGCCTGCGCCATCGAGCGGTGCAGATGGTTGGGTGTGCAGACATGCACGACCTGTACCTGCGGATCGGCGATGAGCTCCTCGATGTCCCGGTAGGCGCGCGGGACATTCCACGACTGCGCTGCCTCACGCGCGCGCTGCGGTGACGAGGCCGCCACGCCGCGTACCTCGGCACCCGCCAGCAATGCCGCACGGCGATGCACGGTACCGATCATGCCGGCGCCGATGATGGCGATTCCAAGCTTTGGCATCGGCTGTGGTCCTCAGAGCGCGGAAGGCGCGGCCGCGGCCACCGGCCGCTCGCGGAACAGCAACAGGAAGGCGATCAGCACGAGCAGTGCGACGCCGGCCGGGAACAACCAGATCTTCTGCCAGTCCGGGCCCGCTGCCGTGGTGTAGTGCTCCACCACCGCGCCGGACAGGAAGGTGCCGATCAGCATGCCCACGCCGTAGGTGGCCAGGGTGATGAACCCCTGCGCGCTGCTGCGCGCGGCGGGGCCGGCATGCGCATCGGTGTAGATCTGCCCGGTGACGAAGAAGAAGTCGTAGCAGATGCCGTGCAGCACGATACCGATCACCAGCAGCGAGAAGCCGCCGCCCGCATCGCCGAAGGCGAACATGGCATAGCGCACCACCCAGGCCGCCATGCCCACCGCCAGCATCGTCTTGACGCCAAGGCGCACGAACAGGAACGGCATGGCCAGCATCAGCAGGACTTCGGAAACCTGGCCCAGCGATTGCAGGCCGGCCGCGCCGCGCACGCCGAGATCGTTGAGATATGGGTTGGTGAAGTTGTAGTAGAACGACAGCGGGATGCAGATGGCGATGGAGGCCAGGAAGAACACCAGGTAGGAGCGCGACTTCAGCAGCCGCAGCGAGTCCAGCCCCAGGATCTGCCCCAGCCCAGCGTCGCGCTGCTGTGCCAGTGGCGGCGTGTGCGGCAGGGTGAAGGCATACAGGCCCAGCGCCAGCGAGGCCACCGCCGCCATCTGGAAGGTCAGCTCCAGACGATGCGCCTGTTCCCAGCCCAGCCAGCCGATCAGCACGCCCGCTACGATCCAGCCGATGCTGCCCGCCACGCGCACCAGCGGGAACTGCTTCTCGGGCGATTGCATGTGCCGCATCGCCACACTGTTGGCCAACGCCAGCGTGGGCATGAACAGCAGCATGTAGCCCATCACGTAGGCCGAGAACATGCTGAAGCTGGTCGCCGTGGACGCCAGCCACATCAGCACCGCGCCGGCCAGGTGCAGCACCGCGAGGATGCGCTGCGCGGCGAAGTAGCGATCGGCGATCAGGCCGACCAGGAAGGGCGCGACGATGGCGCCGATGGACTGGCTGAGGAAGGCCGTTGCCACCTGGCTGGCGCTGGCCTGCAGCGGGCCCTGCACCAGGTAGGTTCCGAGGGTGACGAACCATGCCCCCCAGATGAAGAACTGCAGAAACATCATCGCGCCCAAGCGCGACATGGCGTGCGTCATGGCTTGCCCTCCCGGGGCGGTAATGGCTCAGATTCCCAGCATGCGGCGCAGTGATTGCGGGTCCGTGCCGCTGTCGGCGAAATCATCGAAGGCACGCTCGGTCACCCGGATGATGTGGTCGCGGATGAACGCGGCACCTTCGCGTGCGCCGTCCTCGGGGTGCTTCAGGCAGCACTCCCACTCCAGTACGGCCCAGCCCGGGAAGTCGTACTGCGCGAATTTCGAGAAGATCGCCTTGAAGTCGACCTGGCCGTCGCCGAGCGAACGGAACCGCCCCGGACGATCGATCCAGTCCTGGTAGCCGCCATAGACACCACTGCGCGCGCTTGCGTGATACTCCGCGTCCTTGACGTGGAAGATGCCGATGCGATCGTGATAGCGGTCAATGAAACCCAGGTAGTCCATCTGCTGCAGCAGCAGGTGGCTGGGGTCGTACAGGATCTTCGCGCGGGGGTGGTGATCCACCACATCGAGGAAGCGTTCGAAGGTCGCGCCGTCATGCAGGTCTTCGCCCGGATGGATCTCGAAGCACAGGTCCACGCCGCAGGCGTCGAAGGCGTCCAGGATCGGTCGCCAGCGGCGGCCGAGCTCGGCGAAGGCTTCTTCCACCAGCCCCGGTGGACGCTGCGGCCAGGGATAGAAGTAGGGCCAGGCCAGTGCGCCGGAAAACGTGGCGTGCGCGGTCAACCCCAGGCGCTGGCTGGCCTTGGCGGCCAGCAGCAGCTGCTGCACTGCCCAGGCCTGGCGGGCGGCCGGGTCGCCGCGCTTGTCTGCCGGCGCGAAACCGTCGAACAGGCTGTCGTAGGCGGGGTGGACAGCAACCAGCTGTCCTTGCAGGTGGGTGGACAGTTCGGTGATCTGCAGGCCATGTCCGCCCAGCATGCCGGCGAGGTCGTCGCAGTACGCCTGGCTGCGCGCGGCCTCGGCCAGATCGAACAGGTGGGGCGCGCTGGTCGGTACTTGTAGGCCAGAATAGCCCAGCGCCGAGGCCCATCCGGCCAGCGTGTCCAGTCGATCAAAGGGAGGTGTGTCGCCAATGAACTGCGCCAGGAACAGCGCTGGACCCTTGAGCGTCTTCAAGATGATTCTCCCTGATGCAATCGATTGCATTACCCTAGCATGGGCCTCCTGCAGACCCGTTGTGCACTGCACAGCGATTGGAACAACGTAACGCCATGGCAACCATCTACGACATCGCAAGGCACGTTGGCGTTTCCGCCGGTACCGTGTCGCGTGCGCTTTCGCGGCCGGACAAGGTGCTGCCGGCCACCCGCACGCGCATCGAACAGGCGGCCGCTGCCCTGGGCTATGTGCCCAACACGGTCGCCCGGACGCTGAAGACCCAGCGCAGCGGCAAGATCCTGGTCACCGTCCCGGACATCGCCAATCCATTCTTCGCGCAGATCCTGCAGGGCGCGGAGGACGCGGCGCAGGCGGTCGGCTACGCCGTGCTGCTGGGCGATACCCAGAATCTGCCCGAGCGCGAGGAGCGCTACGCGCAGATGCTCCGGCGCAACGAGGCCGACGGGCTGATCGTGCTGGGGCACCGCCTGCCGCCGACGGCGCGCGAGATCGTCCAGCAGCGGGGCACCGCTGCACCGGTGGTCAATGGCTGCGAATTCGATCCCGCGCTGGGCATCCCCAGCGTCCACATCGACAACGCGGCCGCCGCGCGCGCGGTGATGGACCATCTGTATGGGCTGGGACACGAGCGCATCGCCGTGGTCGGCGGGCCGCCCGACAATCCGCTGCACCAGCAACGGATGGAAGGGGTCCGGGCCGCCGCCAAGGCGCGCGGCCGCCTGCGCCAGCTGGGCATCGTGCCGGGCGACTTTTCCCTGCAGTCCGGCCATGCGGCCGCGCAGGCGCTGCTGGCCTCGGCCGCCGCGCCGACGGCGATCTTCTGCTTCAGCGACCAGATGGCGCTGGGTGCCCTGGCAGCCTGCCGGGATCTGGGCATCCGCGTGCCGGAAGACTTGTCCATCGTCGGCTTTGACGATCTGGCATCGTCGCGTTACCTGACGCCGCCGTTGACCACCATCCGGCAGCCCATGCGCGAGATCGGTGAGCGCGCGGTCAACCTGCTGCTCGCCATCATCGATCAGGCTGATGTGCCGCTGCAGCAGACGCTGGATTTCAGCCTGATGCTGCGCGGCTCGACGGCTGCGCCCAGCAGCGGCTGAGGGCCGTGCGGAGCAGTTGGCCTGCAGCCGCCGGCCAGCACGGTTGCAGCCAGCACCCTTGATCCGGAATTGACGCGAAGCTGTCAGACTCGGCACAGGCAGCCCGCCAGGCTACCAGGGGGGAACGTGCGATCGCTCAAGGGGGTCGGCCATGCCGTTCTTGATTGACGCGACGGAAGTCGCAGTCGAGGGCATCGGCGCGGCGCGGCGCATCGGCTGGATGCGCTTCGTCGGCAATGGGCTGGGGGCGATCCCGATCGCTTCGATCATTCTCGAACGCCAGGATGGCGCCTGGGCGTGGGTGCTGTTGCTGCTCAACGCGTTGGCGTGGCCGGCGCTTGCACTGCTGCTGACCCACCGATCCCGCCAGCCGGCGGTGGTGCAGTTCCGCTGCATGGTGGCCGACTCCTTCTTCGGCGGTGGCTGGATCGCCTTCATGGCGCTGAGCGCGGTCCCCAGTGCATTGTTCGCCGCGCTGCTGGTCGCCGACAAGATCGCTGCCGGTGGCGTGCGGTTGGCGATGCGGGCGACGCTGGCACTGGTGCTGGGCTTTCTGCTCAGCTGGTGGGCGCTTGGATTTCCCTACCAGCCCATCTCCTCGCAGCGCACGATCGTGCTGAGCGTGCCGTTCCTGTTCGTGTATGGCATCGGGCTGAGCATCCTGAGCTGGCAACTGGCACGCCGGGTCAAATCACAGAACCGCCAGCTGCAGCGGCTGAGCCGGATGGATCCATTGGTGGAGCTGGCCAATCGTGGCTTCCTGATCCTTCGCGCGCAGCAGGTGCTGGACAAGGCGCAGGGACAGGGGGGCTTCGCCTGCCTGCTGATGCTCGACGTCGACGACTTCAAGCGCATCAACGATTCACATGGGCATCGGGCCGGGGACGAGGTGTTGCGGCAGATCGCCGCCACCTTGCGCGAATTCGCGCGCCCGGGCGACATACCGGCACGGTTGGGTGGCGACGAATTCGTGGTGCTGCTGCGTGACTGCACGACGCGTGATGCGATGCATGTGGCCGAGCGGATCCGGCTGCATCTGCTCGAAGCGGCAAGGCAGGTGGCACCGGGCGTGGAGTTCAGTGTCAGCATCGGTATCGCGGCGACGCCGGGCCAGGGCACCGTGGAAGACTGGCTGGCCACGGCCGACAAGGCCCTCTATCACGCCAAGCGCCAGGGCAAGAATACGGCCAGCTGGGCGGACTGATTTACGGCACCGCGCGCCGTGCGCATGCGGTGGGTATCAGAGCGTCCGTTCCCAGACCTGGCCGAGCAGATCGTGGCCAAAGCTGTGGTGGGGCTCTTCCTGTACCAGCTGGAAGCCCGCGCGTTCGTACAGGCGCCGGGCATCGGCCAGTACGCTGTTGGTCCAGAGCGTCATCCGCGTATAGCCGGCGGACGCCGCAAACGCGATGCACTCTTCCACCAGCCGGGCGCCGATGCCCATGCCGCGCGCGGTGGCATCCACATAGAGCAGGCGCAGCTTGGCGGTGCTGTCGTCCTGCCTGACCACGAACACCGAGCCCACCATGTCGCCGTCCTTCTCGGCGATCCAGCAGCGTTCACGCGCCGGGTCCAGCTCGCGCAGGTACTTGGCAACGATCTCCGACACCAGCGCTTCGTACTCCGCATTCCAGCCGAATTCGCGGGCATACAGCGCGGACTGCCGCGAGACCACCAGCCCCATGTCGCCCGGCCGCGGATCCCGCAGCAGGTACGAGGGAGACCTGTCGCCCAGCACGCTTTCGATCTGGCCCATGGCCGAAAGCAGCGTCAGCTGTGCCGTCTCGGGCAGCGTCGCCAGCAGCTCGGTCATTTCCCGACGCGAGGTTTCTTCCAGTGGCGCGAACACGCTGTGCCCAAGTGCCGTCAGGGTCAGAACGACCACGCGCGCATCCTCGGCCGAGCGGTCCTTGATGAGATAGCCCTGCCGTTCGAACCTGGCGGTGACCCGGCTCACATAGCCGGCATCCAGGCCCAGCTCACGGCACAGGTCCGAGGGCGACAACGGTGCGTGGTGGGCCAGTTCGTACAGGATGCGGACTTCGGTGAGCGACAGGCCACTGCGCAGCAACGATTCCTGTAGTACCCCGATCTGCCGGGTATAGAAGCGGTTGAAGCGCCGCACTGCATCGGCGCGTTCGGAAAGCGTGCCCATTGCCTTGGCCGATCCATGTATTTGACTTGGTCAAATAATTACTTGCCTAGGTCAAATAATCAAGGGGTACGCAGCTCTGTACTGCGGGCATCGTCCGGCGCCGTCGGCGGGTGTGCGCTGCTGCATGCACAGCGCAGCAGCGCGGCGGCCAGTGCAGGATGCTGGCCGCGCATGGCCAGCTGCAGGGCGGTGATCGGCATGCCCAGTTCCAGCGCGACGAAGGCCAGGCCCGGCCGATGCAGGGTCTGCATCGAGGCCGGCACGATAGCGATGCCCAGGCCCGCTGCGGCCAGGTTGATGGCCGAGGCCACCTGTGGCGCTTCCTGCTGGATGGTGGGGGTGAAGCCCTGGCTGCGGCAGGCAGCGACGACATCGGCGCTCAGGCCGTAGCCGGATTTCCGCGAGAACAGGATGAAGCGCTCATCGCGCAGTTCGGTCAGTGCGATGCCCGCCCGGCGGGCCAGCGGGTGTTCGGCCGGCAGTACCGCCACCAGTGGTTCGGCGCTGAGCTGCTGGATCACCAGCTCGCCAGGATGCGAATACGGTGGGCGCACGATCACCGCGTCCAGTTCGCCGTCGTCCAGGCGCCGGATCAGGGATTCACTGCCGTCTTCGACCAGTTGCAGCTGCACCGCCGGATGCGCCTGCCGGAACCTGCGCAGCAGTGCGGTCACCGCGTCGTTGTATGAGGCCGATTCGGTCAGCCCCAGCGTGAGCGTGCCGACCTCGCCGCGTGCAGCGCTCAGCGCCTGCTCCTTGGCCTGGTCGACGCGCGCGAGGATGTCCACGGCTGCTGCCCAGAACACGCGGCCCGCGTCACTGAGCACGATGCCGCGTCCCTGGCGATGGAACAGCGGCGTGCCGATCTCTTCCTCCAGCGCGCGGATCTGCTGCCCGAGCGGTGGCTGGGCGATATGCAGGGCCTCGGCGGCCTTGGTGAAGCTCTGCAGTTGGGCGGTCATGACGAAGTAGCGCAGGTGGCGCAGTTCCATTGGAACCTCAGGCGTTCTGGTGCTGTACGAACACGGTATTGGACGGTCGCCGGTGGCGGCAACATCATCGGTATCCCACGGCAGATGTCCAACTACAAGGGAGACCACATGAAGAAGACACGTCGGCTGCGCGATCTGCTTCGGCAGGGCAGCGTGATAGCACCGGGCGTATTCGATGGCTTGTCGGCACGCCTGGTGGAGCTGGCCGGCTTCGATGCGGTATATGCCAGCGGCGGGGCCATCGCACGTTCGGCCGGCGTACCGGACATCGGCCTGCTCGGTCTCAGCGAAGTGCTTGTGCAGATTGAACGGATCGTCGATGCCTGCGATCTGCCGGTGATCGCCGACGCTGACACCGGCTTCGGCGGCACCGCGAATGTTGAACGCACGGTGCGCGCGTTGGAAAGGGCAGGGGTTGCCGCCCTGCATATCGAGGACCAGGCCTTCCCCAAGCGCTGTGGTCACCTGGATGACAAGACGCTGGTTGACGCGGGCGAGATGTGCACGAAGATCCGCGTCGCCTGCCAGTCGCGGATCGATCCGGAGCTGATGATCATCGCGCGTACCGACGCCATCGCCTGCGAGGGCCTGGATGCGGCGATCGAACGCGCGCGTGCGTATGTGGAGGCGGGCGCGGACATGATCTTCGTCGAGGCCCCGGAAACGCTGGAGCAGATCGAGGTGATTTCGCAGCGTGTTCCCGGGCCGAAGCTGATCAACATGTTCCACAGCGGCAAGACGCCGCTGGTGCCGGTGCAGCGGCTTGCCGAACTCGATTACCGGCTGGTGATCATTCCCTCGGACCTGCAACGGGCTGCGATCCGGGCCATGCAGCGTACCCTGCAGGAGATTGCAGTGACCGGTGACAGCGGGCGTGTCGCCAATGCGCTGGCCAGCTTCAGCGAGCGCGAGGAGATCGTGCGTACCGGTCGTTATCTGGCGCTGGATCGCGCCTGAGTCGAGGAAGCCTGCCGGGGGCAGGGCGGCGGCCTGTGCAATCGTGGCGTAACGGCCATTCATCCTGCACACGGCATCGCCACGGCAATCCTCTACCATGGGCCACCCCGCCCGGACCTGCCCTGATGCAAGACGCCCTTGTTGCCCAGCCCAAGCCCCCCATCCCGAGGATCGCGGCCTGGCTGATGATGCTGCTGGGCATGTGGCTGGCGTTGAAGCTGGGCCTGGTGGTGACCCTGCTGTCGGGCCTGCTGGTGTTCCAGCTGACCCACCTGCTGGCCTCCACCGTGGAGGGCAAGCTGCCGCCAGGCCGGGCGCGGGCCATCGCGGTGATCGTGCTGTCAGCGGTGATCATCAGTGCGCTGGTGCTGGCCGGAATCGGCGTGGCGTCATTTTTCCGCAATGAGACCGGTGGGCCGGACGCATTGCTGGCGCGGCTGATGGAGATCCTCAATTCGTCGCGGCACCAGGTGCCGGCGCTGCTGCAGCCGTATATCCCCGAGGACATGCCGGCACTGCGCACGGCGCTGAACGACTGGGCCGCCGAACATCAGCGCCAGCTGGGCGTGGCCGGTACCTCGGTGGTGCAGGTGGGGGTACGCGTACTGATCGGTATGGTGCTGGGCGCGATGATTGCGTTGTACGACGAACTGCCGCTGCCGAAGATGGGCCCGCTGGCGCAGGAGCTGATCGGCCGCACCAGCCGCCTGGCCACCGCATTCCGCCAGGTGGTGTTCGCGCAGGTGAAGATCTCGCTGCTCAACACCGTGTTCACCGCCATCTTCCTGCTGGGCGTACTGCCGTTGTTCGGCGTGCACCTGCCACTGTCCAAGACCCTGGTGCTGATCACCTTCATCGCCGGCCTGCTGCCGGTGGTGGGCAACATCATCTCCAACACCATCATCACCATCGTCGCGCTGTCGGTGTCGTTCTACGTGGCGGTGGCGGCGCTGCTGTACCTGATCGTGATCCATAAGCTGGAGTACTTCCTCAATGCGCGCATCGTTGGCGGCGAAATCCAGGCCCGCGCCTGGGAGCTGCTGCTGGCGATGCTGGTGATGGAAGCGGCGTTCGGCCTGCCGGGCCTGGTCGCCGCGCCGGTGTTCTACGCCTATGTGAAGCGCGAACTGGTCGACCAGCGCTGGATCTAGTACGGCAGGGTGTGACGCATTCGGCCCGCCCAGGCGCTTGGTAAGACCTTGCCGGCGCGTTCGCGGTAGCTGCGGTATACCCGTGGTCACGGTTCGCGCGGCACTGGCTTGGCGCTGCCGGGACCGGCGGCTACAGTGATCCGCACTTCAGGGGAAATTTGCATGGCCGGCAAGGCATCGCCCATCGGGTTGCGGACCTGGGTCTGGATCCTGGCGGGGTTGTTCGTGGTCTGTACGCTGCCGTTGATGGCCATCGCGCTGGTCCAGGGCACGCTGCGCTACAGCGCCGCCGAAGACAACCTGGTCAGCCTGCGCCAGCTGCGGCAGACCTTCGACCTGGCCAACCTGGTCTCCGCCGAACGCGGCCCGGCCAACAGCCTGCTCGGCGCCGACCCGGCCGATGCCGCCGAACACGCGCGGCTGGCTGCGCAGCTGGCGATGGCGCGCAGGCGGGTGGATACCTCGATGCAGCAGCTGGACAGCGTGTTCAGGGCCTCTCCCGGCGTGGTGGACGAGCAGGGCCTGCTGGCCGATGCGCAGCGTCGGCTGAAATCGGCGCGTGCGGCGGTCGACCGCGTCACCGCGCAGCCGCAGGAGGCGCGCCGGGTGGAGGAAGTGGAGCGGGCGATCAACAGCATGTTCGCAGTCGTCGACCGGCTGCACCTGCTGACCTCGGCGCAGATCAATCTGCTGGTCAGCGTCGACCGTGAGGCAGCCATTCCGGCGATGCAGGGCCAGGTGCTGATCGATCTGCGCGAGCATGGCGGCCGCCTGGCGTCCAACGTGATGGCGCCGGTCGCGGTGCCGGGCGCCTGGCGCGACGAGCAGGTACGCGCTGCACTGCAGACCGAGGGCCGCCTGCTGGAACTGTGGCGGCTGGCCGGCAGCCACCAGTCGGTGTTCCGCAGTGACCCGGAGCTGTCCTGGCACTGGGACATGGCCCGTCGGCAGTTCTTTGGCGAGTCGCTGCCGATGATCGAGCAGCTGATCGAGGACGGTCGCCGCGGCGTGCCGCCACCATGGACCGCGGCCGAGTTCACCGCGCGCTACGTGCCGACGCTGCAGTCACTGGAAGCGCTGCGTGATGGCTACCTGAGCGTGTCCATCGCCCGTTTCGAGCGCACCCGCAACCGTGAGGCGACACGGCTGGCAGTGTTGGTGGCGACTGCGCTGGGCACGCTGGTGGTGCTTGGCGTGGCCCTGCGCATTGCCCATCTGCAGATCCTGCGGCCGTTGCTGCTGGCGCAGCGGCAGGTGATCCAGATCGCCTCCGATGCACCCGGCCCGGAGCAGCACGTCACCCATCCGCTGGCGGAAATGCAGCGCCTGTTCGATGCCATCGAAGTGCTGCGCGAGAAGTCGCGGGAACGCTTGGCGTTGACCAGCGAGCTGCGCCAGCTGGCCGGTACCGACGAACTGACCGGCCTGCTGAACCGACGCGCGCTGGAGGAAGTGGTGCAGCAGCGGCATGCCGAGGGCGAGGCCAGTGCGGTGGTGATCCTGCTGGACGTCGACCGCTTCAAGGCGATCAACGATGGCCATGGCCACGATGCCGGTGACCAGGTGCTGGAGCAGGTGGCACAGCTGCTGCAGCGCCACCTGCGCCGCAGTGACAGCATTGCCCGCTACGGTGGCGAGGAATTCCTGGTGCTGTTGGCCGACGGTGATCTCGCGGGTGGCCGCCGCCTGGCGGAGTCGCTGCGCCTGGCGCTGCAGCAGCTGGACATCGTAATCACGGGTGGCATCGAACTGCGGGTGACCGCCAGTTTCGGTGTGGCCCAGGGAGGTACCGATGCACTGGGCTGGCGCACGCTGCTGCGTGCCGCCGATGCCGCCATGTACCAGGCCAAGGCGCAGGGCCGTGATCGCGTGCGGGTGGCCGGTGGCGGGCGCGTTCCGCGCTGAAACGCCACGTTCATCGCTGGCGCACGCAGTGCCACCTAGACTGGCCCTCCGATCGCTTGGAAGGAGCCATCATGACCGCTCGCCCCGTTGTCGCCGCAGTGCTGCTGGCCGGGTTGTTGGCCGGCTGTACCTCCACCGCTTCGCAGACCGCTGCGGATGCGCCGCGCCATCCCTCCGTCGCCGCCGACCTGAGCCCGGTGCCGGCCTTCACCGGCGGCGGCGCGGGTTGGAGCATCGAGATCGCCTCCACCGGCAAGGGCAACCACGATGCCAGCCTCAGCGTTGACGGCCGCATCCACAAGGGCACGCTGCGCTATCTGGGGCAGCCGGCGGATGCGCCCAGCTCGCTGATCGTGCTCAACGGTGAACTTGGCAGGCAGCCGGCCGTCGTCGAGATCAAGCGCGAGTCGTGCCGCACTGCCGAAGGCGTCGACACCCTGGCCAGCGTACAGGTGACGATGGAAGGGCAGCCACAGCGCCGCGGTTGTGGCCATCTGGCGGTGTATTGAGGTCGCGCGACGGCATGCTCGAGATTCCCACGCTTTACACCGAACGCTTGCGGCTGCGCCCGCAACGGCTCGATGACTTCGAGGTCTACGCCGCATTCCTGGCGTCGCCGCGTGCGTGCGGCATGGGCGGTCCGTTTGGTGAGGTCGCCGCGTGGGGGCAGTTCTGCCACGACCTGGCCAGCTGGCAGCTGTTCGGCCACGGTGCGCTGATGATCGAGCGCGGCGACAGTGGTGCCTGCATCGGCCAGGTCGGTATCAACCACGGTCCGTTGTTCCCGGAAAAGGAACTGGGCTGGCTGCTGTACGACGGCCATGAGGGGCAGGGGTTCGCCACCGAGGCGGCCGGCGCGCTGCGCGACTGGGCCTTCGTGGTGGCGCAGCTGCCGACCCTGGTCAGCTACATGGCGCCGGACAATATGGCATCACAGGCCGTTGCGCAGCGGCTGGGCGGCGTGCTCGATGCGCAGGCCGTGCGCAGCGATGCGGATGATCTGGTGTACCGCTACCCGCGTTGAGGCCTAGCCGCGGGTGGCGGGGGCCTGCACCGTGCGGCCGAGCGCCTTGGCGACGCCTTCGCGCTTCTCGATCAGGAACTCCATCAGTGCACGCACGCGAGGTGGCATCTGCTCGCGCGAAGGCACATACAGGTAGAAGCCGGGGAACGGCGTGGACCACTCCGGCATCAAGCGGACCAGGCGTCCATCGGCCAGCATCGGCTGCAAGGAGAGGTCGATGTGCTGCATCACGCCCAGTCCCTGCAGCGCCGCCCGGATCATCCCTTCGTCGTCGTTGCTGACATAGCGACCGCGTGGTTCCACCTCAAAGTCATGGCCGGGTTGGCCGGGCGTGCTGAACTCCCAGGCATAGATGTTGCCGCTGCCGGTCTGTCGGTAGCCCAGGCATTCGTGCGAGGCCAGTTCGGCCGGCGTTGTTGGCGTGCCATGCCGGGCCAGGTAGTGGGGCGAGGCGGCGACCACCATTTCCAGCATCGGCGTGACCGGAACCGCGATCATGCCCTCGGCCAGGCGTTCACCGAGGCGGATGCCGGCGTCGCAGCCGTCGGCGACGATGCTGGACAGGCCATCATCCATCACCAGTTCGATGCGCAGCTCGGGAAAGCGCGCGAAGAATTCCGGCAGGTGCGGTTCGATCAGGGTCTTGGCGGTCAGGCGCGCGGTGTTGATGCGCAGCAGGCCCGACGGTGCATCGTGGTTGGCGCGCAGGCCGCGTACCGCGGCTTCGATGGTGCCCAGCGACGGCCGTAGTGCGTCGAACAGGCGCTGTCCTTCCTCGGTCAGCGACATCTCACGGGTGGTCCGGTGCAGCAGACGCACGCCCAGCTGCCTCTCCAGCGTCTTCAGGTTCTGCGACAGCGCCGGACGCGAGATGCCCATCTCGTCGGCTGCCTTGGTGAAGCTGCGGTGGTGGGCAATGTGGGCGAAGCCGGCCAGATGCGGCAGCAGGGCGGGGCTGAACGGGGTAGATGGATTCATCGGCGGGCCGTCGCGGACTGGTAACTCCAGCTTACTACTGTGGTCAGCATTGTCGGCTTTTTCGAGTCCAATACCAGGCCTATCGTGTTGGCAACGGCGACACCCCGGTCACCCCTTCGCCCCACAGAGGAAACGCCTATGGAAACCGTCAGCATCCAGAATCCGGACATGGCCTGGCAGATTGCCGCCGACCTGTATTTCCCGCCGGGTTTTGACCGCCAGCGCAGTTACCCGGCCATCATCAGCATGCACCCGATCGGCAGCTGCAAGGAGCAGACCTCGGGCAATGTCTATGGCGAGGCCCTGGCCCGCGAGGGCTTCGTGGTCATTGCCTTCGACGCCAGCTTCCAGGGCGCCAGTGGTGGCGAACCGCGCTGGATCGAAGACCCGACACAGCGGGTGGAGGATGTTCGCCACGTGGTCGACTACCTGGTCACCTTGCCGTATGTGGATGCCGGACGCATCGGCGTGCTTGGCATCTGTGGCGGAGGCGGTTACGCGATCAACGCCAGCATGACCGAACGCCGCATCAAGGCCATCACCAGCATCACCGGGGTCAACTTCGGCCGCCTCAGCCGTGAAGCCTTCGGTGGCTTCGATCCCATTGGCACGCTGGAGGCGATTGCCACCCAGCGCACTGCGGAAATGCGTGGCGGCGAGGCACGCGTGGACATGTTCCTGCCGATGTCGGTGGAGGAGGGGCGTGCGGCCGGCATCACCGATATCGATGTGCTGGAAGCCACCGAGTACTACCGCACTGCGCGTGGCCAGAAGCCCAACGGTGCCTCGCGTGCGCTGTTCTCGCACCGCGCTGCGGCGATCGGTTGGGATGCGTTCCACCTGGCCGAGGTACTGCTGACCCAGCCGCTGCTGGTGGTGATCGGCGACAAGCCGGGCGGCTTCGGTGCCTACCGTGATGGCCTGGAGATCCATGGCCGCGCAGCGTCCAGGCACAAGCAGGTTGCGATGATCGAAGGCTGGTCGCACTACGATCTGTACGACAAGCCGGAGCCGGTGGCGCAGGCGCTGGCGGCGGTGATCCCGTTCTTCAGGCAGCATCTGTGAGGTGATGCTGCCAAGAGGGTACCGGCTGCTGGTTGTCTGGCATTACCTGGGCGCGGGGTGTCCCGCCCAGTCACCGATGCCGTCCAGTTCCGGTGCAAGTGCGTGTTCGGCCGCACGCCGCAGCAGTGCCGGTGCGACGTAGTGGCGATGCGTGCTGTCGATCAGCGCCATGTAGATGCGACCGAACGCATTGTGGGTCTGCACGCGCGAACCGAGACTGATCTCGACGCCACCATCCGCACGCAGCTGCACCCGCACGCTGCTGCGGAAACGCAGATGGCGGTCGTCGGCACCGAGCAGGACTTCCGCGCAGTGGTCATCTGCATCGACCCGCGAATCCAGCACTGGATAACGGTCAGCAAACAACCGGCTGCGGTCATTGGACAGCAGCGACGATACCGGGCAGCCCAGCGGTGAGGTGCGCAGCCGCAGCGGCGCAACCAGGCGGTTGCGCAGCGCCATCAACCGGTCCACGCCGCTGGGAGGATTGCGCAGGAAGCCTTCCAGTACCTCGGCCAGCAGTGCCGACGCGGAACGCTGCCGCAGCTGTGTGCTGTCCAGCTGCAGCGTGGTCAGGTCCTGGTAGTGGCTGAGCGGCAGCGCAGCGGCCAGCAGGCCGTCGCTGTGTGGCGCCTGCGACTGGATGGGATAGGCCGGCGTAGCGCGTTCGACAAACCCACGCAGCGGTTGCAATGTGATCCGCCGCAGCGGGCCGAACCATGCACGGGTGCGCGCACACAGCCGGGCACGCAGGCTGGGGGGCGCAGCCTGCAGTGACAGCTGCATCAGCGGCGTGGCCGCCAGAGCGGCTGCCGTCGGCCAGCAGGCTTCCGGCAGTACGTCAGTGAGGCTGGGAATGTCGGCGGCATTGCGCTGTACCTGCGCACGGGTGTGCTCGCTCATCGCACCGGCCAGTTCATTGCTGTGGCACGACAGCGCGAACAGCGCCGGATGGTTGCGGTGGTTCGATGCGAACTGGTGCCAGGTGCCGCCACCGAAGCGCACGGTGAACAGGCAGTCCGGCGGGATGCGGACGCGCCGCAGCGTGCGCGCGAAGACGCCGGGATCGCTCGCCAGCTCCGCGTCGGAAACGCTGGCGAAGCGCAGCTCGGCGCCGGCGCTGCCGGCGACGGCCGTGAACATGCGTGGACCGGCATGGCGATGGAACGGATGGCCACCGGCACCAACAGAGAAACTGTACAGCGAGGACGGATCACCCTGCTGCAGATGCATGCCGCCCAGCCGTGCCGAGGGCTCATCCAGCGCATCGATGAAGGCCGGATGGTGGCGCTGGCGCTGGTTGGCGTCGATGATCAGTGCATCACCGGCACCGATGCCCAATTGCGCGATCAGCGTGACTTCGGTCGGGCTGGCTCCTTCCCGGGCGGGAAGCTGGACGGCTGGAAACGAACGGCGGTCGCGGGTCGGTCCAGGCATGGTCGCGCTCCTTGGCAGGGATGCTCAGCGGGCAGGGGACTTGCGGCGGGCGCGGGCTTCGCGCTTGAGCGGGCCACCGACCGGACAGACTTCAGCGGCCCAGGAGAACAGCGTATTGGCCAGGCGGTCCGGCACCTGCCGGAAGTACACGAACTGGCCACGCTTCTCGCGTTCGATCAGCCCGGCTTCCTCAAGGATGCGCAGATGGCTGGACAGCGCGGGCTTGCTGAAATCGAAGCGCTCGGCCAGTTCACCCGCGCTGAGCTCACCGGCGCTGAGGTAGGCCAGGATCTGCCGGCGCGCGGTGGAGGCAAGGGCTTCGAAGATGCGGTCCATGGCGAGCTAATTAACTAATTCGTTAATTGATAGTCCTCCCGCTGCAGCCGGCTGTCAAGCGTCGGCCAGTTGCACGGCCCGCATGCCCTTTGCCATCCTCCCCGCTGCTTTCCGTCTTTGGAGTTTCGATGCGCGCTGCGTTCTGGCTGGTCCTGGCCCTGCTGCCCACCCTGGCTGTGGCACAGCCCGCGCGAGCGGCCAAGGACAATGCCTCCGCGCAGGACCCCTTCAGCGAACTGTTCGATACCGCCTGCATGCAGCACATCGGTGCCCCGGCGCGGCTGCAGTCGTTGATGGAATCCAATGGACTGTCGCCGTTGCAGCCTGCCGAAGCGGCCACGCTGCTGCAGGGCCAGCCAGGCGTGGCCTGGATGGTGCCGCTGGCCAGTGGCCGCTATGCGGTGAGCTGGGCCGACGATGGCACCTGCACGGTGTATGCGGAGAAGGCCGATGTGGCGGTGGTGCAGAAGGGCTTCGCACGGTTGATGCTGGCCGCACCGAAGCCGTTGCAGGCACGTTCGCTGCCGGGGCGCGGGCCGCTGTCGGCCGATCAGGTCGCCATCCAGTACGGCTGGGCCGCGCCCGGCCAGAGCAGGCTGCAGGTCCGTTTCCGCCTGGTCACGCGGCAGGCACCGGAGGCCGGCGTGCAGGCGATGGCGTCGGCGACCCCGGGCGAGGCGATGCTGGAACAGGCTGCGCCCGGACGCTAGCGCCGGGCCTGGCGCGGCGGCCGATGCAGGGGCCACGCTCGCGATTCAGTTTTTCACCGGGGATGTGGTATATCGTTTATCGATAAATCCACCCCGGGGCGGCGAAGCCACCCCAACACCGGAGGCCGCTTGACCGCTCGTCCCGCCCGCGCCAGACCCGCGCGAGGCTTGTTCACCCTGGCCCAGGCCGCCGTACAGGCCGTCCGGGCGATGTGCTGGCTGGGCATCCTGGCCGCACTGCTGGCCGTGCCGCTGGTCGCCCACGACCGTCGCTGGCTGCTCGACAGCGTCCACGACGCCAATGCCGCCGCCGCGCATGGCAACGACCTGTTCCTGCATTTCTGCCTGGGCCTGGGCGCGATCGTCGCGCTGCTGGTGCTGTGCCTGGTGTTCCTGCGCCACCTGCTGCGGCTGCTGGCATCGGCGGCACGCGAGCGGCCGTTCACCCATGCCAATGCGCAGCGCCTGCAGCGCATGGCGTGGTTGATGCTGGCGATGGAACTGCTGTCGATCCTGATCGGCGCCTACGCCGCATGGATGGGCCCGGACTTCACCTGGATGGAAGTCGGTGGCGGCATGTCGATCACCGGCCTGGTCGCGGTGCTGATGCTGTTCGTGCTGGCACGCGTGTTTGCCGTGGGTGCGGCGATGCGCGATGACCTCGACGGTGTCATCTGATGGCGATTGTCATCACCCTGGACCGCATGCTGCAGCAGCGGGGAATGACCCTGTCCGAGCTGGCCGGGCGCATCGACATCACCCTGGCCAACCTGTCGATCCTGAAGACCGGCAAGGCGCGCGCCATCCGCTTTTCCACGCTGGATGCGATCTGCCGCGAGCTGCAGTGCACGCCTGGCGATCTGCTCGGGCATGACCCGGCGCAGGCGCAGGAGGCTGACTGAGTGTTTCCCCTTTTCCCTTACCTACTGACGAAACGGACCTGAAATGGAATGGTTGGCTGACCCCTCGATATGGATGGGCCTTGCAACCCTGGTCGTGCTGGAGATCGTTCTCGGCATCGACAACCTGGTGTTCATCGCGATCCTTGCCGACAAACTACCGCCGCACCAGCGTGACCGCGCGCGGGTGATCGGCCTGGCGCTGGCGCTGCTGATGCGGCTGGTGCTGCTGGCCGCGCTGGCATGGATCATGAAGTTGACCGAGCCGCTGCTCACGCTGTTCGACCACAGCTTCTCCGGGCGTGACCTGATCCTGCTGGGCGGTGGCTTGTTCCTGTTGTTCAAGGGCACGATGGAACTGCACGAGCGCCTGGAGGGCCGCGAACACCACGAAGATGGCAAGAAGGTCTACGCCAGCTTCGCGATGGTGGTGGCTCAGATTGTGGTGCTCGACGCGGTGTTCTCGCTGGACTCGGTGATCACCGCAGTGGGCATGGTCGACAACCTGGGCGTGATGTATGCCGCGGTGACCATCGCGATGGTGCTGATGCTGGTGGCCAGCAAGCCGCTGACCCGCTTCGTCAACAAGCATCCCACGGTGGTGGTGCTGTGCCTGGGCTTCCTGCTGATGATCGGTTTCAGCCTGGTGGCCGAAGGCCTGGGCTACAAGATTCCGAAGGGCTATCTGTACGCGGCCATCGCCTTCTCGATCCTGGTCGAAGCCTTCAACCAGTGGGTGCGTTTCAACCGTGAGCGCAACGAGCGCCGCCAGCCGTTCCGTCAGCGCACCGCCGACGCCGTGCTGCGCATGCTCGGCGCGCGCCCGGCCAATGGTCATCACGACGAAGAAGCCAGCGAGCAGGTGGACGCCGAAGAGCGCCTGCAGCCGGCCGAGCACGAGATGATCCGCAGCGTCCTGGGCCTGGCCGATCGCCCGGTGTCGAGCGTGATGACCGTGCGTGCCGACGTGCAGTGGATCGACATGGCGCGTGGGCCGGAGGATGTGGTGGCACGCCTGGTGGCGTCGCCGCACACTCGCTTGCTGGTGGGCGATGGCGATCTGGACAGCCTGCGCGGCGTGGTACAGAGCCGCGACCTGCTGGCCGACCTGCTGCAGGGCAGGCCGCTGCAGCTGGAAGCCAACCTGCGCGAGCCGCAGTACGTGCTGTCGAGTGCCAGCGCATTGCAGGCGCTGGAACTGATCCGCCAGCACCCGGTGCCGTTGGCGGTGGCGGTGGACGAGTACGGCAGTGTGGAAGGCCTGGTGACCGCCAACGATCTGCTGGCGGCCATTGCCGGTGACCTGGTCGACACCCAGGACGAGCGCTATGGCGTGGTCGCGCAGGGCGAAGATTGCTGGGAGGCCGATGGTGCGCTGACCCTGGACGATCTGCAGCGCCTGGCCGGTGTGTCGCTGCCGCGCAGTGCCGACTACATGACCATCTCCGGGCTGGTGCTGGAACAGCTGGGCCGCCTGCCGGACGTCGGCGATGCGGTGGAGGTGACCAGTGTACGTGTCACCGTGCTGGCGATGGAGAAGCGCCGCATCACGCGCCTGCGGGTGGAACGCATCGACGGACTGGCTTGACCAACGCCTTGTTGTAGAGCCGAGCCCATGCTCGGCTGCATTTTGAGAAGCCGAGCGCAGGCTCGGCTCTACACAACACTGCCCGCAACCTTCACCATGGCGGGCCCGCATTCTTTCCAGGATGGTTGCAGTGCTGAGTACGATGGGTTTGTTGATGGGCCTGTACGTGGCCTGGCGCCTGTTCTGGCCACTGCGCATGCCCACCGGGCTGAAGGTCGTGCTGTCGCTGCTGCTGGTGGGCGTGGCCGTGCAGCTGCGCATCGTCGCTACCTTCTGGGGCACGATGGCCTCGCCGGAAATTCCGAAGCTGGCCATCGCCACGTTGGCCACGGGTTCGACTGCCGTACTGTTGCTGGCGCTGGTCCTGCTGATGCTGGACGCGGGCCTGCTGTTGTCGCGCATCCTGCGCAGGCCACGTGCTGTATCGGCGTTGCGCGCGCCGAAGCTGCGGCCGGTGGCGGGTGTGCTGGCGCTGCTGGTCAGTGGCTATGGCGTCAGCCAGGGCATGGCCGTCCCCAAGCCCCGGCAGATCGAGGTGAGCATCGCCGGACTGCCGGCTTCGTTCGACGGCTATCGCGTGCTGCAGCTGACCGACATCCATGCCAGCCGCCTGTTGACCGGTGACTGGGTACGCAAGGTCGTGGACCAGAGCAACGCACTGACGCCGGACCTGACCGTGATCACCGGCGACCTGATCGACGGCAGCGTCGAGGCCCGCCGCGATGACGCGCGGCCGTTGGCCGACCTGCATGCACCGGATGGCGTCATCGCCATCACCGGCAATCACGAGTACTACGCGCAATACCAGGAGTGGATGCAGGCGTTCCGCGCGCTGCACATGCAGGTGCTGGAGAACAGCCACCTGCAGGTACGACGCGGTGATGCAGCGCTGACCATCGCCGGCGTCACCGACCCGGTGGCGGCCCGCTATGGCCTGCCTCTGCCGGATCTGGAGGCCGCGCTTGCCGGTGCTGATCCGGGCGCGCCGGTGATCCTGCTCGACCATCGCCCGCGCAATGCGCGCGAGGCTGCCGCACGCGGGGTGAAGCTGCAGCTGTCCGGGCATACACATGGCGGCCAGATCATCGGCATGGACCAGCTTGTGAAGCGTGCCAATGGCGGTTATGTGTCCGGGCGTTACGAGGTGGACGGCATGACCCTGTACGTGAGCAACGGTGCCGGCCTCTGGGCCGGATTTCCGGCACGCATCGGTGTGCCGTCTGAGATCACCTTGATCACCCTGCGCCGCGCCCCGTGACCTGAAGTGGGGTCAGATTCCTTTCCCTGCGGGAAAGGGATCTGACCCCTGACAGACCACATGGAAGGAACCATGTCCCATCGCCGCGCACCCATGGAACGCCTGATCCGGGCCAATGCGGACGAGATCAATCGGCTGCGCCAAGCCATCCGCGAGGCCGCTGGCACGCGCTGGCGTGGCCCGGAAGAAATGCAGCGGCATGCGGCAGCCTGCGCGGAATACAACCAGCGCTATGAACAGCTTGCTTTCCCGGGTGGCTACGCCAACGCGCTGAAGCAACTTGCCGAACGCGATCCAGATACGGTGGATGTCGTGCTGACCTTCCTTGAGGTGCGCCCGTACTTCTTCCGTTCCGGATATATGTGGAAGACGCTGCTGAAGCGTGTGCCACGGGCACCGATGGGTGTGAAGCAGCAGGCCCGGATGCAGAAGATCCTCGATGCCTACGCTGCTTACCGGGCGGGAAGCAGGCACTCCCAGTAGCTCCACGCCATGCGTGGAGGTCGCGCCGCACCCAGCATCCCAGTCGGCCGCGGATCGGCGATCATGTGCACTGGGTCCTGAAACCAGGAAAGACGCAATGCAGGGAACGCATCCTTCAACCGGGCGCCGACGACACGCTGTGCTGCTGATCGCCGCATTGCTGCCGGTGGCCTGCCAGCGCACGCCTGACGCATCGGATGAGGCGCCGAGTGCAGACACGCCGGTTGTCGCGCCAGCGGCCGCCACTGATCTCTCCCCGCTGCTGGATGCCCTGCCGACCTGTGCGCTGGACGGCTGATACATCGATCAGCAAACCGACCGCCCGGCCCACCCCTGGCTGGCCGCGAATGCGCCACGACCCTGCAAGAAGGACGAGGAGAACGAGATCGCCACGTTCTGCGTGCAGGGGCAGTGGAAGGGACTGCCGGTGGAGGAGGTGATCCTGCCGACGATGACCTTCGTTTCGTTCCGTGGTGCGAAGATCGGCCTGCCGTTGGAGAAGGCGCGTCCGATCGTCCGCGAACGCTTCGGACAGGCTTTCCCGGGTGGTGCGCCTTACGAAGCGGGTCGCGAGCCGAAGCTGATGGCCGATCCCGAGGATGCGCAGCGTTCGTGGCTGCTGTGCAGCACGCCCGAGCCGGGGGGCGATGTGGGCAGCCAGGCAGGCGTCAGCTACTCGGGCATGAACCTGCCCTACGACCACGACGGCTGCAGCTACCGCTACAGCCCGGTCGACTTCTGCGATGCGCGGCATCTGGCAGCCATCGAAGATGCGCTTCAGCACCAGAAACCCAATTTCAACCAGCACTATCTGCTGGTGCGGGTCGATGATCGTCCCGAGTACTTCCAGCGCACGCTGGTGCTGGTCGATACCCGCACGGGCAGGGTGACGCCACTGCCGTTCGATGCCTTCACCGGACCAGCAGGGAGAGGCGGAGATGCCACCGGCTACGGGACACTGGAAACGGGCGTGGACCAGCCGCAGTTCTGCCTCGACGGCGCGTTGCTGGTCTACCGTGTGTTCGAGGAAGGTCGCTTCTGCTTCGGCTTTGACGGTGAGCGATTCACCGGCCATGAAACCCAGTACATGCAGGCGACGGACAGCCGATGACCGGTATTTCACCCCGGCCATGACATCCTCCTCGAACCTGCACAATCGGGATCGAGGCTGTTGAAGGCGAACACGCAATGACTGCCGCGCGGCAGCGCTCGATGTGGGTGGCCGGCCTGTCCACGGTGGTGGAGTGGTACGACTTCACCTTGTATCTGTACTTCGCCACGGTGCTGTCGCGGGTGTTCTTCGGCGGCGGCAAGGAGGCGATGCTGGTGACCCTGGCCGGGTTCGCGGTGTCCTATCTGATGCGTCCACTGGGTGCGCTGTGTTTCGGCCACCTGGGTGACCGGCTGGGCCGGCGCTGGATGCTGCTGGCGTCGATGGCCTTGATGGCAGCGGCGATGCTGGCCACCGCACTGTTGCCGACCGCTGCCACGGCAGGTACCACGGCGGGCGTGCTGCTGCTGGTGCTGCGCTGCGTGATGGCGTTCTCGGTAGGCGGCGAATACACCGGCGTGGTTGCGTACCTGCTGGAAAGTGCGCCGGTGCGGCGACGCGGGCTGGTGACCTCGCTCGCTTCGGCGGCCAGTGAAGTGGGGGCGCTGCTGGCAGTGGCGATCTCCGCGCTTACGGTTGCGCTGCTGCCCACCGCGCAGCTGGACAGCTGGGGCTGGCGCATTCCCTTCTTCGTCGGCGCGGCGTTGGCGGTTGTGATCCTGGTCGCGCGCTCGGGCATGCACGAATCGCCGGAGTTCGAGCGCCAGCGTCGCGAGGGCAGTATTCCGGCTACGCCGCTTCGCCACGTATTGCGTAACCACCCACTGGCGGTGGCACGCACCTTTGCGATCTCGGCGCTGGGCTCGATCACCTACTACGTGGGCATCACCTATGTGCCGGCGTTCCTGCATGCACAGGGTCACGACGAGGGCGATGCATTATGGCTGTCGACGATTGCGGCAGTCGCGGTCATCGCGATCACGCCGTTGTGTGGCGCATTGTCCGACCGCGTCGGGCGACGCCCGATGCTGCTGGGTCTGACCCTGCTGGCGGCGCTGCTGCCACTGTCCCTGTTCGCGTGGATGGCACAGGCGACGGCGCTGGGCATCGCGCTGGCGGCGGTGCTGCTGGCCTGTGTAGCCGGTGGTGTGAGCGCGGTGGCGGCCCCGGCTACGGCCGAGCAGTTCCCGGGCGAGGGCCGGGTCAGCGGGCTGGCACTGGGGGTGACCATGGCCACCGCATTCTTCGGCGGAGCAACACCCTGGCTGGCGCAATGGTGGGTGGAGCGCAGCGGCTGGGCGGCCGCGCCGGGCGCGATGATCGCGCTGGTGGCGGTGCTGGTGTTGCCAGTGCTGTGGACCCTGCCCGAGACGGTCCCGGGCAGGGCCAAGCGCTAGCCGATCAGACCTTCAGGGTCTGCTCGATGTCGGCCAGTACGGCGGCCGCATCCACGCCGATGGCAATCGACTGCAGTACATGGCCGTCCCACACGCTGGGACCAAAGCCCATGCCTTCCGGCTTGGGAATGGTCATGCCGCGGGCAACGCCATCGGTGGCCACGCGCACGCTGGCACGTTCGAACTGGAACAGCTCCGGGCGGGTCAGCGCGATGCAGGCGCAGCAGTCATGCACGACCATGCCCTTGTGGCCGGCCTGCAGGTAGAAGTCGACGTAGTCCTGCGACAGCGCACGGACCAGCTCGGCGTCGGCACCGCCGATGGCGGCCAGCTTGTCCAGGCCGTCGCGGTTCATTTCCACGCGGGTG
Source organism: Stenotrophomonas sp. 1L-E-5-B-C3 (assembly GCF_057292075.1). Lineage (NCBI taxonomy): Bacteria > Pseudomonadati > Pseudomonadota > Gammaproteobacteria > Lysobacterales > Lysobacteraceae > Stenotrophomonas > Stenotrophomonas sp. 1L-E-5-B-C3. The sequence goes on along the minus strand of NZ_JBXAWS010000004.1, from coordinate 254,774 downwards.
GTGACATCCAGCCCGATCGCCGTGACCGGCCACTGCGCGGTGAACACAATGTCGGCTGCTTCGGCGTCGCCCCAGATGTTGGCCTCGGCGGCCGGGGTGATGTTGCCGTTGACGTGGAAGGCGCCGCCCATCAGCACCACGCCGCGCACCAGGCCGGCGATGTCCGGAGCCTGCTGCAGGGCAAGGGCCAGGTTGGTCATGCGGCCGACCGCGACCAGGGTCACTTCGCCCGGATGGGCGCGGACCAGATCGATGATCAGCTGGGCCGCCGGGCGCGCATCGACGGCCACGTCCAGGCTGGCCGGCACCGGGTGGTTGCCCAGGCCGTTGTGGCCGTGGATGTGCACCGGCCAGGCTTCCGGGGTAGCTTCGGGCTGCAGCGGGCCACCGGCACCGCGCGCGACCGGGGCGGCAAAGCCCCAGGCCTGCTTCAGGTACAGCGCATTGTGCGTGGTCGACTCCACCGAGGCGTTGCCGAAGGTGGTGGTGACGCCGATCAGGTCGATCTGCGGGTGCTTGTGCAGGTACAGCAGGGCCAGGGCGTCGTCGACGCCCGGGTCGGTATCGAAAATGACTTTCAGCATGTTGTTGTTCTTCTTCTTCCGTGTGGTGCAGGGGGGCCGGCGGCCTTGCGGGCAGGCCGGCGCGCCCTACATTGTCCCATCTTCATGACAGGCAGGGCCATTGCCGGGGTGGCAGGCCATAATGCCCCCAGTCCAGGCACGGAGCCGCCGAATGCTGATCGTTGCCCTTCTGCTGGTCCTGCTGGTGCTGGGCCTGAACGTGGTGGCCACCGTGGTGATCGCGCAGCGTGACGGCCTGACGGCGGGCGGCCGGACGGTGCAGTTGCTGCTGGTCTGGCTGCTGCCGCTGGTCGGCGCGATCCTGTGCATGGCAGTAGCCACGGCCGATGGCTCGGGCAGCCGGGCGGATGGCGGCGCAAGCTACGACAGCTCAGGTGGCTATTCCGGTGACAACCACAGCCATCACAGCCACAGCAGTTCCGACTGCAGCAGTGATGGTGGTGGGGGTGACGGCGGCAGCTGCGGTGGCGGCGATTGATGAGACGTCCCAGGGTGCCCGCCAAGGTCACGTCCTGGTAGTGCCGGCCGCTGGCCGGCAACCCTGTGCGCTCAGCCGCCGCCTTCGGTCGGCAACGGCGCCGGCACGTTCAACAGCCCGCCCGCCGCCACATAGGCAGCCAACGCCTGGCCCTGGCTCAGCAGATGGCGCTCCATGGTGCGTTCGGCGGCCTGCGCATCGCGGCGGCGGAAGCATTCCATCAACTCGCGGTGTTCGGCCAGCGACTGCGCGGTGCGCCCGGGGGTCAGCAGCTGGCGGCCGCGATGCATCTTCAGGATGCGGTGCAGATCGTGGGTGATGCGGATCAGCCAGGGGTTGCCCGCGTAGTGCTGCACGGTTTCGTGGATCAGGTAGTTGTTGCGGTAGTACTCGGCGATGTTGCCTTCGGCCGCCGCCGCTTCCATTGCCGCATGCAGGTCTTCGAGCTGCTGCACGCCGGCGTCGTCGATGTGCTTCACCGCCTCATGCGCGCAGCGGCCTTCCAGCATCGCCATCACCGGGAACAGCTGGTTGAGGTCTTCCAGCGTCAAACGGGTGACCCGGCTGCCACGACCGGCATCGATCTGCACCAGGCCTTCGGCGGCCAGCAGCTTCAGCGCCTCGCGCAGGGGTGTGCGGCTGATGCCCAGTTCTTCGCACAGCGCGGGCTCGTCGATCCACTCGCCCGGCGGCAGCCGGTAATCGTAGATGCGCTCGCGCACGTGTTCGGCCACCTCTTCATACAGAGGCGCGCGCTTCTTCGGTGAACGTGGGGCAGGGGCAATAGCCATGGAGGAAGTGTACCGCCAGGTAGTGCCGGCCGCTGGCCGGCAACCCATGATCGCTGGATGGCTTCATGAGATTGCCGGCCAGCGGCTGGCACCACCGTTGGGATGATTACATCCAGCCCGGCACCACGAATACCAGCCAGGCCAGCAGCGGCCCCAGCGCCACCACCAGTCCGCTGTAGACCAGGAAGCGGCGGAACAGCGTCTCGCGCTCTTCCTTGGCGGCCGAGGCCACCACCAATGCGCCATTGGTCGAGAACGGGCTGACATCGACGATGGTGGATGACACCGCCAGCGCACAGATCACGCCGGCCGCGCTGAGGTGGCCCTGCATCAGGAACGGCACCGCCAATGGAATCGTCGCGCCGAGTACCGCCGCCGATGAGGCGAATGCGGAGACGATGCCGCCGACGTAGCAGACCAGCAGCGCACCGAGCAGCGGGATGCCGATGTCGGAGACACCGTTGCCGATGAAGTCCACCGCACCGGCATGTTCCAGCACACCGATGTAGGTCACCACGCCGCAGATCAGCAGCACGGTGGACCAGCTGATGCCATCGACCGCGCCTTTCTGGCTCTGCGGCGAAAGCAGTGCCAGCACCACCGCCACAGTGATCGACACCAGACCTACGTTGAGGTTGTAGATCAGCGCGGCCACGCCCAGGCCAAGCAGGCCGACCAGGGTGAACAACCGCTCGCGGGTCAGGCTCACCGCATCCAGTGCCACCGGATCATTGGACAGGGTGCCACCACCGGCGGCCACCAGCGCGCCGTGGCCTTCGATCGCGAACTGGCGCGACGATGCCTGCGGGCCACCGGCCATCGCCAGTTCCGCGTTGCCGACCATTCCCGCCGCGGTGATCGAGCCACGACGCAGCAGGGCGATGCCACCGAAGGCGAAGAAGCAGATCGTCGCCATCATGAAGTTGAAGCCCAGGCTGGTCAGGAACACCGCCATCTCGGTCACTTCCAGCCCGGCCTTCTGCACCACGCCGTTGGTGATGCTGCCGTACACGCTGATCGGCGAGAAGCCGCCCGCCTGTGCGCCATGGATGACCAGCAGGCCCATCATCAACGGGTTGATGTTGTACTGCTTGGCAAAGCGCAGCGCGACCGGACCGATGATGGCCACCGCTGCCGGGCCCAGCGCACCGAAGGCGGTCAGCACTGCGGTGATCACGAACATCACCCACGGAATGGCCACGATATGGCCGCGCACCGCTTTCACTGCCCAGTGCACCAGCAGGTCGATGGTGCCGTTCTTCTGCGCGATGGCGAACAGATAGGTGATGCCGACCAGGGTCAGGAACAGATCGCCGGGGAAGCCGGCCAGCACCTCTTTGCCCCCCATGTCGACCCACAGCCCGCCGATGATGAAGGCCAGCGCGAAGGCGACGGCGCCCATGTTGATCGGCATCGCGGTGGCAACGATGAACATGATCACCAGACCGATGATCGTTGCGATTTGTGGACTCATGCGCCCTCCCAGACACGTGACTCACGTACAGCGCGGATGGAGACCCGCCATCCCGGGGTAAGGCGACGTACTGCGTGTTGCGTGATACGTACTGCTCGAACCCGTTACTGCAGCCGCTCCAGCGCACTGCGAACCCATGCCGCCGCGCCTTCAAGGCTTTGGAACTCTTCCACCGCGCGTACCTCGCAGCACGGATAGGCCGGCGCGACCATGCGCGCCAATGCGTTGCCCGGGCCCAGCTGCAGGAACACCCGCGCGCCACGCTCGAAGGCCTGGCGCATCACCTGCGCCCATTCGATGGTCTGCGCGAGCTGCGCCGACAGCGTGTGGACCGCCGTTGCGCGATCCCGCACCGGTCGCGCATCGATGCCGGCCAGAAGGGGCAGGCGTGGCGCCTGCAGTGACACTGCTTCCAGTGCGGCGGCAAACGGTGCCACTGCGCCGGCCAGCAGCGGCGTGTGCGCGGGCACATGGACCGGCAGCGGGCGGATCTCCGCACCGCGCAACTGCGCGTCCATCGCCAATGCGTGCAGCGACCGCCATGCGCCGCCCACGATGAAGTGGTCGTGGCCATTGGCGATCGCGATGAAGGCGCCATGCACATCGCACAACTGCTGCGTGGCAACGCGGTCCAGTCCCAGTACTGCCTGGAGCCCGGCGTCATCGGGGCTGGCGGCATCCATCAGGCGCGCGCGCTGCGCGGACAGTGCCAGGCAGGTGGTGATGTCGAAGCTGCCGGCGATGGCATGTGCGGCGAGCTCGCCGATGCTGTAGCCCGCGATCACCGTCGGCGTTGGCAACACCTCGCGCAGGCCCTGCCAGTGCGCCAGGCTTGCCGCGCACAGCAGGGGCTGGGCCTGCACATTGTCGAAGCGGTCGTCGGCCGCCGCGGCGGCGAATACATCGCGGCCCAGCAGTTCGCTCGTGGCATCGAGTACCGGCCGTGCGGCAGCAAGGTCGCGCACGCGATCGAACATCGCCGGATGCTGTGCACCTTGTCCGGGGCAGAGCAGGGTAAGGCTCATGCGCGCTCCTGGCGCAGCAGGAACACGCTGCATGCCAACAGATCGGCGCTGCCGCCAGGGCTCAGCCGACGGGCGACGAAGGCGTCAGCGACGAGCTTCAGGCGTGCGCGCCAGGCCGGTGCAAAGGCACCGCCGGTAGCAAGGAAATCCTGCGCCTGCTGCCGCGCCCAGCGCAGGCCATCGGCCCCGCCACGATGCAGCAGGTTGAGGTCGTCGGTGTGGGCGACCAGCTGCATCAACGTGTGGCACATCGCGGCCTCGCGCGTCAGCCCATTGGCCAGCGCATCGCGCAGGCTGGGCAGCGCCACCGCGCGCAGCAGCGGGTAACCGGCGGCGGCCTGTTCGCGCACGCCCGGCACCTTGTGCAGGGCGCGCGCACGCTGGCCCGGGCTGGCTGCATCCAGCGGGGCGTTTGCGAAATCCGCAGCCCAACGGCGTACCTCCAGGCAGACCTGTTCGCCGGTGGCGGCATGGCCCAGGCGGGAGCGGCAGGCAGCGGCGGCCGCCACCAGCAGGCCGAGGCTGAAGATCGCGCCGCGATGGGTGTTGATGCCCGAGGTGGCACGCAGCATCGCCGCTTCGGCCGCGATGCCACGCTGGCGCAGCGCATCGAACGGCGCTGCCGTAGCGCCGGCGCGGGCCACGGCGGTGAAATAGTGGCGCAGCGCAAACAGGCTGCGCAGGAACGTGCCGGCATCCATGTCGTGGTGGCTGCCGCGGTCAAACGGTGTGACCAGCCCCGGTTTGGGGGCCAGGGCCAGCTCGGCATGCAGGCTGGCGACGGCCACGCGGCCCAGGCGTGCGCAGTCCACCGCCGAACCGGGTTGGGCAGCGCTGTGCGCGACAGCGTTCATGCGGCTATCCCGGCGGAACTGAACAACGCCTCGCGCAGTTCCAGTGCAGCGCCGTCGGCGCGCTTGACCAGCACCTCGCGACTGCGTCCGGCATACTCGCGCCAGTTCACGGCACCGCCGTCAGCCAGGCACAGTTCGCCATCGACGCGACGGTCGTACTCGGTTTCCCATGCCTGCAGGCTCGCGATCAACCTGTCGGCCTGCGCTGCGCTGTCAGCCTGCCACAGCAGGTCGATGTCCGAGCGCGCATGCACGTAAGGCAGATGGCTGAGCAGCTGCCAGGCAAACGCACCGAATACACGTGCCGGGGCGATGGCCTGCAGTGCCTGCAGTGGGTGTTGCCATACCACTGGCAGGTTGCCTTCAAGCACCGCCTGCAGCGTTGGCGGCGCCTCGGTCCGCAGTACGTCCTGCAGCGGTACGCGCAGGGCGAGGCGCAGCTTGCCCTCCATCGGAGGCAGCGGCACGCCGAGACGCAGGCGTGGATCGGCATCGTCCGCGGCACGACGCGCAACGATGGCCGGCAGACCCTGCGCAAACCAGTCGGCCAAGCGCGGCTCGTGCGCGGCGATGTCCGCCTGCCAGCCGGCGTGCACCGACAACCAGACCAGCGTATGGCGGGGCAGCCGCTCAGGCATCGCCCTGGCTCACGGCTGCAGCCACGCTTGCGGATAGTGTGCGCCCACCACGTTCGGCACCCCGCGTGGCGCGGCAGTCGCCTTCGGCGGGCGTGCGCAGGGCCTGCAGCAGGTGCGTGGCCAGATCGCCATCCCATAGCGATTCCACCGCACCCATTGCCACGTAGTTCTCCACGCCCGGCGCGAACACTGGCGAGGTCTGGCTGAGTGCCTGCAGTTTCTCCAGCGGCTGCTTGGTCACCCTTGCCATCGCGCGCAGGTCCATTACCCGCACCTGCGCATCGGGCAGGGCGTGGATGTGGTCGGCCATCAGACCGAATGAGAGGAAGCCGCCGCTGACCGACTCGCCATAGACCAGGGCCACCAGCCGCGCACCGCGTCGGCGTGCCAGATCCAGCGTCTGCGCCAAGTGAGCGAAGTAGCCGTTGATGCCAAGCAGTTCGTCACGGCGTGCCAGGCGTTGGCCGGCGGTGTCGACCAGCATCACGATCGGTCGTTGCGGATGCGCGGCGGTGCTGGCCAGCACGGTTTCGGCCAGTGCCAATGCGTGGTCCACGCCCACTTCAAGCTTGTCGGCGGTACCGATCACGGTCACCTCGCCATCCTCGGTGGTGGCGCTGCCGGTCAGCACCGAATCGTTCACCGCAATGGCGTGGCCACGCGGAAACAGGGCATCAAGCAGCGCGTGCAGCGGCAGGCTCATGGCAGGCTCCGGTCGGCGGTGGCGACGAGGAAGTCGTTGGTGTCCAGCAGCGGCAGCCGCTCGGGTTCGGCGATGCCCTGGAGGGACCAGATCTCAAGACCATCGCGGCATCCGCCCCAGGCCTGCACGCGTGCCTTCAACGCGGCATGGTGGGCCTGCAGCGCACTCAATGCCGCATCGGCATCGGTGCTGGCCGTGTGCGGCTGCAGTGCATCGAACGCTGCCTGCGCGAACGCCTCGATGGCATCGGGCACCAGTACCTGCGCCTGGTCGATCAGGTAGCGGTGCTTGCCACCGGTCACCCGCCAGACCAGCGCGCGGTCGCGGGAATCGAATTCCTCCACGCCGCGAACGGTTTCAATCACTTCCGGCCCGGACAGTGACAGCCGGCCTTCCTCGGACATGATCACGGTGCTGCAGCAGCGGGCGACGATGCCCATGCCACCGAACGCGCCATTGCCGCTGCCGATCAGTGCCACCACCGGCACGCCTGCAGCGCGCGCATCCAGCGTGGCGCGCATGATCTCGGAAATGGCAATCAATCCCGCGTTGGCCTCGTGCAGGCGTACGCCGCCGGTATCGAGCAGCAGCAACACGCCGTCGGGCCGGGTCGCCGCCGCACGGCGCAGCAGGCCGGTCAGCTTTGCACCGTGCACTTCGCCGACGCCGCCGCCCATGAATTCACCCTGCTGCGCGGCCAGCAGCACGCGCTTGCCGCGCAGCGTGGCTTCACCGACGACGATGCCGTCGTCGAACGCCGCCGGCTGGTCCAGCTGCGCCAGATGCGGGCTCATCATCCGTCGCGCAGGGCCCAGGAATTCCTGGAACGAACCGGCATCGACCAGGCCGGCGATACGCTCGCGTGCGTCGGCTTCGTAGTAGCTGTGACGCTGTACGCGGTTCATGGCGTGCCTCCGCCCAGCAGCGTTTCCACTGCCTGGTCAAGGCGCAGGCTGACCACCGCCGGGGTTGCGCCGGCATCGTTGATCGAGATGCGCACATCGCGCAGCGGATGGCGTCGTGCGAAGTCGGTGATCACCGCTTGCCACACGCTGCCGAAGCCCTGCGCGGCGGTGATGATGCGCACCGTCATCGCGCCGTCCAGCGCGGCCGGCTCCAGCAGGATTTCCAGGTTGCCCGATGCGAGCACGCCTACCAGCACCGCATTGGTGGGGAAGTGTGCATGCGTCGTGCCGTCGAATCGATAATCAAGGGTTTCCATGCTCTGTCCCTTACCAGTTGCGGAAGCGCTTGGGCGGGTCGTACAGTCCGCCGGACCAGCGCACTAGGTCCTTCACCGAGCGCGCGGCCAGCAGATCGCGGCTGGCATCGCGCACGGAGATGCCGAGGTCATCGGGACGGCGGATGACGCCACGGTCGCGAAGGTTTTCCACCATCGCGCGGTCGCGGCCCATGCCCACCGCGGTATAGCCGGCCACGCCACGGACCGCCTGTTCGCGCTCCTCAGGGGTGCGGCACAGCAGCAGGTTGGCGATGCCTTCTTCGGTCAGTACATGGCTGACATCGTCGCCATAGATCATCACCGGTGGCAGCGGCATGTCCGCGCGCTCGGCCAGCTCCCATGCATCCAGCCGATCGACGAAGGCCGGCGCCATGTGCTCGCGGAAGGTTTCCACCATCTGCACCACCAGCTTGCGCCCGCGCGGTATTTCACCGGGGCGCGCCGCCTGCTGGCCGGCCTTGATCCAGGCATCGCTGGCATGGCGGCGGCCGCGTGCATCCGAGCCCATGTTCGGTGCGCCGCCGAAGCCGGCGATGCGGTCGCGGGTGGCGGTGGAGCTGTTGCCCTGCAGGTCGATCTGCAGGGTGGAGCCGATGAACATGTCACATGCATACAGGCCGGCGGTCTGCGAGAACGCGCGGTTGGAGCGCATCGAGCCATCGGCACCGGTGAAGAACACATCGCTGCGTGCGGCGATGTACTTCTCCATGCCCAGTTCGGAACCGAATGAATGCACCGACTTGACGAAGCCCGATTCGATCGCCGGAATCAGTGCCGGATGTGGATTAAGTGCCCAGTGCTGGCAGATCTTTCCCTTCAGCCCGAGCGATTCGGCGTAGGTCGGCAGCAGCAGCTCGATGGCCGCCGTGTCGAAGCCGATGCCATGGTTGAGGCGGTTGACGCCGTACTCGGCGTAGATACCCTTGATCGCCATCATCGCCATCAGCACCTGGATCTCGGAGATCTGCGCCGGGTCGCGGGTGAACAGCGGCTCGATGTGGTTCGGCTTCGGCGCCTGCACCACGAAGTTGACCCAGTCAGCGGGAATGTCGACGCGGGGGAGAGTGTCGACGATCTCGTTGACCTGGGCGATGACGATGCCGCCGCCGAACGCGGTGGCCTCGACGATGACCGGGGTGTCTTCGGTGTTCGGGCCGGTGTAGAGATTGCCGTGGCGATCGGCGGCCTGCGCGGCGACCAGCGCCACGCGTGGGGTCAGGTCGATGAAGTAGCGGCCGAACAGTTCCAGGTAGGTGTGGATGGCACCGATCTGGATGCGGCCTTCGGCCACCAGGTTGGCCAGCCGCACCGATTGCGGGCCGGAGAACGAGAAGTCCAGCTTCGAGGCGATGCCGCGTTCGAACACATCCAGGTGCGAGGGCAGCGACAGCACCGACTGCACCATGTGCAGGTCATGCACCCGCGCGGGATCGAGGTCAGCCAGGCACTGGGCGAGGAAGTCGGCCTGCTTCTGGTTGTTGCCTTCCAGGCAGACCTTGTCGCCCGGCTCCAGCAGCGCGTGCAGCAGCTCGGCCACATCAGCGGCGGCGACCTCATGGCCGCGTGCCCAGGGCGAAGCACGCTCCAGACGCGCCCGGCGGCTGCGTTCCAACGTATCCCAGCTCGGGTTCATCGACCGGCTTCCGATTGGCGTTGAGATAATTACGCCATAATTACGAAGAGGCGTGCAACCCGCAATGCAGCAAAAAGAAGGGCCCGCTCGGAGGCGGGCCCATTCAGGTAGGCCACGGCCGTGGGTCGTGGCGGAGGGCGTGCCGACCAACGGTCGGCACCCACCAGGCACCCACCGGTTCGCGGGCCCCTCAGAACTTCCAGCGCAGGCTGGCCGCCACGAAGCGCGGTTCGCCGAAGTTGTTGTAGTCCAGGTTCGCCCAGTAGGTCTTGTCCAGCGCGTTGCGCACGCTCAGCGTTGCGGTCCAGCTGTCGCTGATGCGGTAGTTGGCGTTGAACTGCACCAGCATGTAGGCCGGTTGGTTCACGGTGACCGTGCCACCCAACGGGTAGGTGATGTTGTAGCCCTGCACCTTGCTCTGCCACTGCAGGCCACCGCCGATGCTCAGGCGCTCCAGCGCGCCGCGCAGCTGCAGCTGCGTGTTGAGCTGCAGCAGGTCCTTGGGCGGGTTGGCGTACAGCAGATCGGTGGCGGCGCGGGTGACCTTGACGTGGGTATAGCCGGCGTTGACCGTCCAGCCCGGCAGGATCTCGCCGTTGACGTCCATTTCCCAGCCGCGCGCCTTGGTGCCGTTGACGCCGACGTAGGCGGAGGTGCCATCGCTGAGCGAACCCTCCGGCACGCCCATGTCACGCACCGCGTAGTTGTCCTGCTTGGCTTCGAACACGGCGGCATTGGCGGTCAGGCGGCCATCGAACCACTGCGTCTTGATGCCCGCTTCCAGGTTCGAGCCCTGTACCGGCGCCAGCAGGTTCTCGTTGCGGTCCTTGAAGTTCTGCGGGTTGAAGATCTCGGTGTAGCTGGCATACGCCGAGACGTTCGGCGTGATGTCGTAGACCAGGCCGACGTAAGGGGTGACTTCGTCGCTGACCTTGTACGCACCGCTGGTGCCGGTGTAGGCGCCAGCGGCGTTGTACGAGCGGCTGAGAGTTTCCCAGCGGCTCAGACGTGCACCGGCAATCAGCGACAGCGGATCGGCCAGGCGCAGGCGGGTGGCCAGATAGACGCCACTCTGCGTGGTCTTGGCCACGCGGCGCGCGCCGGTGCGGCGGTAGGTCACCTCGGAGATATCGCCGTTCCAGCTGTACACGTTGGGGATGTAGTAGCAGCGGTCGCTGCCGCAGCGCGCCCAGTCGGTCGGGAAGTTCAGTGCAAGCGTGTTGGTGGTGCCTTCAAGATCCGACCACTGCGCACCGAGGGTCACGTCGTGGTCGCGGCCGAACAGCGGGAAACTGCCGGTCAGGTAGGCATCGACATTGCGGCGGGTGTCCTTGGAATCACCGGCGGCCGCACGCAGGTAGATGCCCGAGCCGGTCACCGGGTCCGGGCTGCCGGTGCCGTACAGGCGTACGTTCTGCACGTTGCCGCGGGTGTAGGCGGTGTTGATCTTCAACAGCCAGTTGTCGCCGAAGCGCTGTTCCAGATTGGCGAAGGCGGTGTTGCTCTCGCGCTTCCAGTAGCTCCACTTCGGCGACAGGTTGGTCGAGCGCGGCAGGTGCGCGAAATTGCCCTGGTTGTCGAAGAACGGCACGGTGCCCCAGGTCGAGCCGGTGGGGTTGTTGTCCTGGCTCTGGTAACCGAGGGTGATCGTGGTGCTGTCGGTGACGTCGCCTTCGAGCACCGCCATGCCGGCCATCTTGTTCTCATCGTAGCGGTCGTAGTACAGGCCACGATCGGTATAGGCGGCGACCACGCGGCTGCGGAAGCGGCCGTCGGCGGTCAACGGTGCGGTCACGTCGGCTTCCATGCGGCGGTAGTCCCAGCTGCCGGCGCTGACCGAGAACGAGGCGTCGAACTCCTTGCCTGGGCGCTTGCGCAGCAGGTTGACCGTGGCCGACGGCACGCCGGCACCGCTGAGCAGGCCGTTGGCGCCGCGGATCACTTCGATGCGGTCGTAGAAGGCGGTGTCGTATTCCTGGTTGGTCGAACCGCTGTAGGTGGGAATGCCATCGACCTGGAAATCGGTGATGGCGAAGCCACGCGCGTAGTACAGCGGGCGCTGGGTGTCATAGAAGGACACGCTGACGCCGGTGACGTTGCGCATCACGTCGTTGATGCTGAACAGCGATTCGTCCTGCAGGCGCTTCAGGCTGATCGCGGTGGCCGACTGCGGGGTTTCCTGCAGGGTGATCGGCAGGCGGGTGGTGCTGGCCGGTGGCGCGGATTTTTCGGCGCGCACGCTGACCCGGTCCAGGGTCTTGGCATCGGATGCATCGACGGCGGCCTCGGCGAACGCCGGAGACGCGACCAGCGCGAGCGAAGAGAGCAGGGCAGCCGGCAGCAGCGCACGGCGGGGCAGGCGGTTACGGAACGTCAGGGACATGGCGGGTTCGAAGCTCGGAGACGGGAAGGGGGCGGCAACAGTCGTCCAGCACCCGGGCGGCGGCTTCGGGCACATCAGGTCCATCTGGGAGAGGCGCGGTCACTGCGCAGGATGCAAATGTAAATAATTCTTAACAACATTACAATTCTCGTCATTGCGCAGAGGCTTCTCGGCATGCAGCAGCGCCCATGGCGGGGTCGGATCCCTCCCGTGCGGGAGGGATCCGACCCGCAGTCCCTCAAACGCGAACGGCCACCCGAAGGTGGCCGTCCGTGTCTGCGCAGGGAGTCTGCCAGGCTTACAGCGCCTGCAGCTCCTCGTTGGCGTTGCGCTTTTCCTTGGCCGGTGCCGGAGCCGCTGCAGGAACCGCTGCCGGCACCGGCGCCGCCGCGTTCGCGTCCACCGGCACCTCCAGGTACGGCAGGTGCAGGCTCTGGCTGGTCAGCGTGCGGATCTCATTGACCAGTGCCGCGCTGTCGTTGAGCTTGCGCCCGTACGACGGCACGATCTCGCGCAGGCGGCTTTCCCAGCCGGCCTTCATCTGGTCCGGGAAGGCCTTGGCCATCAGGTCCAGCATGATCGGCGGCGAGGTCGACGCACCCGGCGAAGCGCCGAGCAGGGCGGCGATGGTGTGGTCCTTGTCGGTCACGATCTCGGTACCGAACTGCAGCACCGGGCCCTTCAACGGATCGCGCTTGATGATCTGCACGCGCTGGCCGGCGGTCACCAGCTTCCAGTCGCCCGGCTTGGCATTTGGGAAGTACTTGACCAGTTCGGCCTGGCGATCAGCATCGTTCAAGCGTGCCTGGGCCATCAGGTACTGCACCAGGTCCAGGTTGTCCTTGCCCACTTCCAGCATCGGGCCGACGTTGTTGTGGTTGACCGACGAGTACAGGTCCCACCACGAGCCGTGCTTGAGGAACTTGGTGCTGTACAGCGCGAACGGCCCGAACAGGACCACCGGCTTGCCGTCCAGCTTGCGCGCATCCAGGTGCGGCACCGACATCGGCGGCGAACCGGTTTCGGCCATTCCGTAGGCCTTCACGCCGTGGCGCGAGGTCACGTCCTGGCCCTGGAAGGCGAGGAACTGGCCACCGACCGGGAAGCCGGCGTAGTCCTTCGATTCCGGAATGCCGGACATCTGCAGCAGCTTCAGCGCGGCGCCACCGGCACCGATGAACACGAAGCGGGCGTGGGTGGTGGACTCGGTGCCGGCCTTGAGGTCCTTCACCGTCACGTTCCAGCTCTTGTCCGTGTTCTGCCGCAGCGCGCTCACTTCGTGGTTGAGGTGCAGGCTGAAGTTCGGGCTGCGCTGCAGGCCGGTGGTCAGCTGGCGGGTGATCACACCGAAGTTGACGTCGGTGCCCAGCGGCATCCAGGTCGCGGCAACCTTCTGCTTCGGGTCACGGCCTTCCATCAGAAGCGGTGCCCACTGCTTGATCTGTGCCGGATCCTCGGAGTACTGCATGCCGTAGAACAGCGGATTCTTCACCAGGGCCTGCTGGCGCTTGTGCAGGTAGGCGATGTTGTCATCGCCCCAGACGAAGCTCATGTGCGGGGTCGGGTTGATGAAGTCGCTGGGCTGGCTCAACCGGCCTTCCTTCACCTGGTGCGACCAGAACTGGCGCGAGACCTCGAACGATTCGGCAATGCCGACCGCACGCTTGGTCTCGATGCTGCCGTCGGGCAGTTCCGGGGTGTAGTTCAGTTCGGCGAAGGCCGAGTGGCCGGTACCGGCGTTGTTCCAGCCATCGGAGCTTTCACCGGCGACGCCGTCGAGGCGTTCGTAGACCTGGATGTTCCAGTCCGGCTGCAGTTCCTGCAGGTAGGTGGCCAGGGTGATGCTCATGATGCCGGCGCCGACCAGTACAACGTCGACGGGCTTGTCGTTGCTGGCGGCGGGCACCGAGCGCTTGGTCAGCGGCCAGTACAGGAACAGCGCGGCGGCCAGCAACAGCAGCACGAGCAGGGCGAGCAGAACCTTGCCAAATTTCTTCATGGGGGCGGGATCGTTGGCGGAGGGGAGGGGGTCAGGATGCGCGTGGGAACGCGAAAGGGCGTGAAGAAACAAGGCGTTGCGCCATCCATTCGCGGATTTTAACCGCTTCTGGTCCCTTTTTGATGCAACGCAGCATCCGGCGTTTCGCGTCACCCTCACCCGGTAGCGCCAGGCCATGCCTGGCGACGCCTTCAATCAAACCAGCTCCAGAATCTCGTCACCGGCCTCATCAATCTCACCGGTCGGGCGCCAGCCCAGGCGCCGGTAGAAGCCATGCGAGCGCGAGCGCGGGTCTGCCGAACAGGCCAGGAACAGTCGCTGGTGGCCGGCGTCGCGGGTCAGGCTGACCACCTCCTGCAGCAGCTGCCGGCCGATGCCACGGCCTTCGTAGTCCGGCAGCAGGGCCAGCACCAGCACCTCGCCGCTGTCGCGGTCGGCGAAGCAGTAACCGGCCATGCGCTCCCCTTCCCAGGCCACGCGGCCGATCGAATCGCCCTGGGCGATGCCGGCCGCCCAACTCTCCGGCGTGATGCCCAGCTCCGCCAACTGCGCGGCACTGAAGGCGTTCTCGCGGGTGCGCCCGCGCAGGTCGATGCAGGCGGCGGCATCGTCGGGGTGGGCATCGCGCACGGAGACGAGCATGCAGGACATCCTTGTAGTGATTGGCCGATCAGTATCCGCATCGCGCATGGACCGGGTGTGGAGGTTTCGTGGAGATCCGATGGAGCAAAAAAGGGGACGGAGGGGATTAAGTCGTCTTTGCCCCGGATGTCGTTTGGGTCTTAAACGACTTAATCCCCTCCGTCCCCTTTTTGCGGCGCTCCGTCAACGCTTGCGTCGCACCAGCGCCGACGACGCCTCCAGCACGGCGCGGGTCAGCAGGGCCATGGTCTGCACGTCACCCTTCCAGTGCTGCCAGTACAGCGGCACGTCTTCCCACGCGCGCTGGCGTACGTAGACCAGGCGGCCGGCGTCCAGATGCCGCTTGACCAAGGGCAGGGGATTCATGGTCCAGCCCATGCCGCCCAGGTTGGCCTGCACGAACGCGCGGGTGGAGGGAATCCACCAGGTTGGCGCGGTGCTGGGCAGGTCGTCGCCGGCCATGCGCCGGGCGAAGCGCGATTGCATTTCGTCCTTGCGGTTGAACACCAGCACCGGTGCCGTGGCCAGGGCCTGGGCGGTCACGCCCTTGGCAAAATGGCGCTCGCGGAACTCCGGGGTGCAGGTCGCCGCGTAGCGGATGCTGCCCAGCGCATGGATCTGGCAGCCCTGCACCGGCTCGTCCAGAGTGGTCACCGCGCCCAGCACGGTGCCCTGGCGCAGCAGTTCGACGGTGTGATCCTGGTCTTCCACGCGCAGGTCCAGGGTGGTGCCGGTGCTCTGCGCGAACTGGAAGGCAGCCTGCGGGAACCAGGTTTCCAGGCTGTCGTGGTTCACCGCCACCGGAATGCTTGCCTGCGGCAGGTCTTCGTCGGCCAGGCCCATCCGGTGCAGGGCATCGTGTTCGAGCAGGGCGGTCTGCTCGGCCAGCTGCACCAGCACCTGGCCCTCGGCGGTGGCGGTGGCCGGGGTGCCGCGCTTGACCAGCAGGCGGCCAACCCGATCCTCCAGTGCCTTGACCCGCTGCGAGATGGCCGACGGCGTGACATTCAGCGACTGTGCCGCGCGGTCGAAGCTGCCTTCGCGGATCACTGCAGCCAAGGCGCGCAGCTGGGCATGGTCGATACGCATCGAATTAAGCTCCGCTAATGTTGGATTAGTAAGTTTAGCTCGTCTTTTTAATGTTGCGGCGCGACAATGGCGCCAGTTCCGGTGCTGTCCGCCTTCGCGAGGCACCGTCCCCCAAGCAAGTAAAGGCAGTGAATCCCATGTTCTCGGTCATCTCCGCCAGCACCGGCCTCGGTGCCTGGTTCTCTGGTGCAGCCACCGGCATCGGCCTGTTCGCCGTGGTCGGGGCCCAGAGCGCCTTCATCCTGCGCCAGGGCATCCTGCGCAAGCACATCGTGCCGGTGGTCGCCACCTGCGCGGCCATCGATGCGATCTTCATCTTCGCCAGCGTGGCCGGCCTGCGCACGCTGACCTCGGCGCTGCCGTGGCTGACCACGGCCGTGTTGTGGACCGGCGTGGCCTTCCTGGCCTGGTACGCGATGAAGTCGGCACGCCGCGCGATCGCCGGTGGCGGCGGCATGGGCGAGGCTGACAGCGACGACGGCAGCCGCCGCGCGGTGCTGATGGCCGCAGTCGGTTTCTCGTTGATCAATCCGCACTTCTGGCTGGACATGATGGTGATCGGCTCGATCGCCGAGAACTTCGGCAATGCCCGCATGGCCTTCGCGGCCGGTGTGGTTACTGCCAGCTGCCTGTGGCTGACCGCGCAGGGTCTCGGCGCACGCCTGCTCGCACCGCTGTTCACCAAGCCCAGCACCTGGCGCGTGCTGGACGGCACCATCGCCGTGATCCTCAGCATCCTGGCCCTCACATTGGCGGTGCGCGGGGTCCATTGACCCGGCGCACGCCCCCCGAACCCACGTCCTGACTCTCTCTCTCCAAGGTAGTGGTAACGACGGCACCGGCAACGGTGCCGTCGTTTTTTGTGGGCCACTGGTGATTCGGGCGCCGGCCTGCCTAGAATCGGCCAGCCGGGACAAGGGGGCCAGGCAGGGGGAAAAGGATGCATAAGCGCTGGCTGGCCGCCATCATCGTGGCGGGACTGTGGTGCGGAACCGCTGCTGCGATCGATCTGGGCGCCTACGTGCGCGCGGACAAGTTCGGCGATGTCATGCTGTCCCCCGGGGGAGACTACCTGGCCGCGACCGTGCCTGCGGACGGCTTTACCGCTGTGATCATCCTGCGCACAGGAGACAACACACCGGTGGGCAACCTGCGGCCACCACTTAATTCGCATGTCATCGATATGCACTGGGTCAACAACGATCAGGTGATGTTCGGTCTGGCGCAGAAGTTCGGCAGCCGCGATGCGCCGTGGGCCACCGGCGAGCTGCTGACATTGGACGCGCGCACGGGCCGCCCGGAATTGCTGGTGGGCTACCGCGATCTTGGCCTGCGCGTGCGGCCCAAGTACCGGACGTCCGCTGCGGCGTTCCTCAGCGACACCTTGCCGGGTGACGATGCCCATGTGGTCATCGCCGTTGGTGGATCACGGCTGGATGCCAATGGCTATGCAGCCCAGCTCGAACTGGCAAGTGGCAAGCAGCGGCTGCTGGCCCGCGCGCCGATGCCGGATGCGTCCTATGTGGTGGATGCACAGGGCGACGTGCGTTTCGTCCAGGGCGCCGGTACCGTCTACTACCGCAACGGTGGCGATTGGGTGCTGGTCAACGATGAGAAACGCAGTGGTCGCGGCGAAGCGGCGCTGGGCTTTTCCGCCGATGGCCAGCTGGCCTACCTGCTCAGCGATCAGCCCAGCGGCCCCGATGCCATCGTCAGCGTGAACGTGGCCACGCAGGAGCGCAAGGTCGTGCTGCGCGACGAGGTGGTCGATCCCACGCGGCTGATCCATCGCCCAGGCAGCACCGTGCCGGTCGGCGCGCTGTTCCTGGGAACTACGCCGCATACCCGGTTCTTCGACGAAAGTTCGGACGAGGCGCGGTTGTACCGGAGCCTGGAAGCGGCTTTTCCAGGGCGTGCAGTGTTCATCACTTCCAGTACCCGCGACGGCCGCCGCCTGCTGGTGGAGACCTGGTCCGGTTCCAATCCTGGCGAGTTCTACCTCTACGACCGCGACCGCAACCTGGCGCGCTTCCTGATGGCGCGCAGCGAATGGTTTGACCCGGACACCACCGCTTCGGTGCGACCGATTGTGCTGAAGGCGCGCGACGGGTTGGACCTTCATGGATTCCTGACATTGCCGCATGGAAGTGCCGGCCGTGGCCTACCGATGGTGGTGGTGCCGCACGGCGGGCCGATCGGGGTGTTCGACGACGGCAGTTTCGATCGCGAGAATCAGTTGCTGGCCGCTGCTGGCTATGCCGTGCTTCAGATCAACTTCCGCGGCTCGGGCAACTACGGACGGGCCCACAGCCGGGCAGCATTGAAGCAATGGGGTGGCACGATGCAGGATGACGTCACCGACGCCACCCGCTGGGTCATCAGCGAAGGCATCGCCGATGGCCGTCGCATCTGCATCTACGGCGCCAGCTACGGCGCTTACTCGGCGATGATGGGTGCCGCCCGCGAGCCAGGCTTGTACCAGTGCGCGGCGGGCTATGTCGGCGTCTACGACCTGCCGTTGATGTACACCCATGGCGACATCCAGGATCGCGGCTCGGGCGTGACCTACCTGCGCGAATGGCTGGGGGATCCGGCACAGCTCGGTACCGTCTCGCCAGTCAATCTTGCGGAACGGATCAAGGTACCGGTGTTCCTCGCAGCGGGTGGCGAAGACAAGCGCGCGCCGATCCAGCACACCGAGCGCATGGAAGCAGCGCTCAAGCGCGCTGGTACCCCGGTGGAAAGCCTGTACTACAAGACCGAGGGCCACGGTTTCTACACCGAGGCCCACCGCAGCGAGTACTACGGCAAGCTGCTGGCCTTCCTGTCGCGCAGCCTCGGTGGCAAGACCGCGACCACCGCAACCGCGGCCGGCAAGGACAAGGCGCCCTGACGCAAAGGGCGGCGGATGTTCGATCCGCCGCCCTGGTTTTCCGCAGGCGCGGGAATTACTTCACCCCGTGCATCATCCGCTTCAGCAGTGGCGCAGCAATGAAGGCCAGCACCGCGCAGCCCAGGCCGATCCACATCAGCAGCCAGAACAGGTGCGCATAGGCGCCGGCGGCAGCCACCATGTCCAGCGTTTCGCCTTCCGGCACTTCGATCGCGGCCAGCTTGCCGAACAGCGCGGCCAGCGTTTCCGAGAACGCGGTTGCCAGGAACCAGGTGCCCATCATCAGGCTCATCACCCGCGGCACGGCCAGCTGGGTTACCGCCGACAGGCCGACCGGCGACAGGCACATCTCACCGCTGGCCAGCAGGAAGTAGGCCAGCACCAGCCACCACACGCTGGCCATCTCGCCGGTGGCGCCGACCTGCTGTGCGGCCAGCGCCAGTGGCGCGAACGACAGCGCGCCGATCACCAGGCCCCACGCTGATTTCACCGGCTTGCCCGGTTCCCAGCCGCGGCGGTCCATCCAGGTCCACAACGCGGCGAAGGCCGGTGCCAGCAGCACCAGGAACAGGCCGCCCAGGTAGGTCAGCGAACCGGCGGTCTGCGGAATCACCAGGCAGTCGCGCACCAGCAGCACCAGCATCAGCGCAACGATGCCGATGAAGAACGCACGCGGTGCGGTCGAGCCGGGGCGCCGTTCGGACAGGCGCGCGCTGACCACGAAGCCCAGCGGTGCCAGCAGCAGCGAGATGATCGACCACGGCAGCGGCGTACCGCCGGTGATCACCAGCGAGGGCACGATGTCCTTTGTCAGCAGGCGGTCGGTGAAGGTCACCCACGAGCCGTAGGACTGCTCGTACATGGTGAAGAACACCAGCGCCATGAAGATCAGCACCATCAGCGCGATCATCTGCTGGCGCTCTACCGGCGTGCACTTGCTGCCGGTGAACCAGGCGAACCAGACCAGCACGCCACCCAGCACCACCAGCATCAGCATCAGCGCCAGGCTGATTTCACCGCCCAGCGCGAACGCGCCGTTGCCGGCCGCCCACATCAGCCACGCGACCGGCAGCACACCGAGCACCGCGCACAGATAGATGAGCCATTCGCGCGGCAGGCCCAGCACCTTCTGCTTCAGCGCGGCCGGGCGCGGCGGTTCGGCATGGCCCTGCAGGTACTTCTGGCCCCACAGGAACATCGCCAGGCCGGCCAGCATGCCGATGCCGGCTGCACCGAAACCGTACTTCCAGCCGTAGGCCTCGCCGAGGAAGCCACACACCAGCGACGAGAACAGCGCGCCGAGGTTGATGCCGGCGTAGAACAGCGAGAAGCCCGAATCACGGCGCGGGTCGTCCTTGGCGTACAGCTTGCCGACGATGGTGGAGATGTTCGGCTTGAGGAAGCCGACGCCCATGATGATCAGCGCCAGCGACAGGTAGGTCACCGCCAGTGCCGAGGTGTCGCGCACCACTTCGCCGTTGACCCGGTAGGCGGCGTGGCCCTCGAAGGCCATGCCCAGATGGCCGAGCACCAGCAGGATGCCGCCGAACAGCACTGCCCGGCGCATGCCCAGCCAGCGGTCGGCCAGCATGCCGCCGAACACCGGGATGCAGTACACCAGGCCGCCATAGGCACCGAGCAGGTCCAGGCCGGCCTTGTCGCCGAACAGGTGGTACTTGGTGAGATACAGCAGCAGCAGCGCCTTCATGCCATAGAAGGAGAAGCGCTCCCACATTTCGGTGAAGAAGCAGACGTAGACGCCCTTGGGATGGCCCAGGAAGTCGTCGGAAGCAGTAGCGGCAACGGTCATCGACGGCGGGGACAGCAGGAAAGGGCGCGATTATAGGCCCGTAACCGGCGCCGCACCCGGTAGCGCCGGGCCATGCCCGGCGAACGGGGTCACAGGTACCGCAACCACGCCAGATCGCGCCTTCGCGCCTTGAACCGCGCGAATGCCCGCGTCGGTGGATACATCACCACCGCCAATGCACAGGCCACCAGCAGCAAGCCGCTGACCGAATCCAGCGCATACAGCTCGCCGTGGGTCGGGCCCCAGGCGGCCAGCGCCGCCAGGTACAGCCCCTTCAGCACATACAGGTGCAGCAGGTAGAAGAACATCGGTGCTGCACCAATATCGGCCAATGGCCGCAGCGCACGTGCCAACGGCGGCCATTCGTACAGTCGCAACAGCAACAGGCCCACGCCCAGCGTCAACAGCAGGAACTGCAGCGACGGCGGGTACTTGGTGACGTTGAAGATGCTCAGCCAGGTGCGCAGCACGGTGGTCTGGTACTGCCAGGGGGAATCGCCGTATTCGTTGGCAAAGCGCAGCAATGCGAACAGGGCCAGCGCCCCCGCACCGGCCCAGAACAGCCAGCGCTGCCGCTGCTCCGGCGCGCGCTCGCGGGCGAACCACGGTCCCATCAGGTAACCCAGCGCGATCACCCCGATCCACGGCAGCACCGGGTAGGAGGTGCGCAATCGCAGTGCCCCGGCCTCGATCCAGTCGCGCTGGTGCAGCACCTTCCACAGGACTGCCAGCGCGCCATTGCCTTCCATGCGCACGCCGTCGAGCAGGTTATGGCCGGCCACCAGCGCAACTGCCAGCACCAGCAAGGCGGGGCGCGGCAGCCAGATCAGGCCGGCCAGCGCGATCATGCTGAGGCCGATGGCCCAGATCACCTGCAGGTACAACGTGTCCGGCGGCAGCTGGAAGGTCCAGGCGAAGTTCACCAGGGTCAGTTCCAGTACCACCAGGAACAGGCCGCGCTTGAGCAGGAAGGTGGCGGTGGCGCGGCGTGGATCCGGCTGGCGCTGGCCGTACAGCCAGGCCGACAGACCAGTGAGCAGCACGAATACCGGCGCGCACAGATGCGCCAGCAGACGGCAGGCGAACAGGGCGGGAGAGACCGTGGACGCATCCATCGGGTCGCTGACCTGGTATTGCAGGAAGAAGGTCTCGCGGACGTGGTCGAGCAGCATCAGCAGCATCACGGTGCCGCGCAGCTGGTCGATGGAGGCCAGGCGCGGGGTGGGGGAAGAGGGCATGTGATGCAGGACGTGACGGGGCAACAGAAAGATATAACATATCAATTGTGTCCCTGCCCACTCCGACTTTGCTGTATCGGCCGGTTGCCCGTGCATGTGCGGGTCCATCGCACCGCAGCATCGGGCCACATCCTTTGGCACGCTGGACTTGCCGGAGCCTGAACGCTAGCGTGGCAGGGATTTTTTGCCAGCAGGGGCTTTCATGAACCATGACGCTGCGCCCAAGCAGCTCACTTTCCGCGCGGTGGTCCTTGCCATCGTGCTGGCAGTGGTGCTGTCGGCCGCAAACGCCTACCTCGGTCTGTTCGCAGGCCTGACCATCGCCACCGCGATTCCCGCCGCGGTCATTTCCATGGGCGTGCTGCGCCTGCTGGGTGGCGGTTCCATCCTTGAAAACAACATCGTGCAGACCGGCGCCTCGGCCGGCTCGTCGATCGCCGCCGGTGTCATCTTCACCATCCCGGCGCTGGTGATCATGGGCTACTGGCCCGACTTCAAGTACTGGTGGGTGCTGGGCATCGCTGGTCTCGGCGGCCTGCTGGGCGTGCTGTTCTCGGTGCCGCTGCGGCGTTCGATGATCGTTGAAGACCCGCTTCCGTTCCCGGAAGGCAAGGCCGCGGCCGAAGTGCTCAAGGCCGGTGAGAACCCGGGCCCGGGCCTGAAGATCCTCGGCCTGTCGGCGGTGATCGGTGCGTTCGTGAAGCTGGCCGCGGAAAGCGGCATGCGCCTGATTCCCGATGCCTGGGCTACCTCGGCCTACGTCGGCAGCTCCAAGGTCACCGCCTTCATCGGCACCAACCTGTCCCCGGCGCTGCTGGGCGTGGGCTACATCGTCGGCCTCAACGTCGGCATCGTGGTGGTGTCCGGCTCGATCCTGACCTGGCACATCGCCATTCCGATCTACCAGGCGTTCTTCATGAACACCGATCCGGGCCTGGCCGCCTCGGTCGCTACCGCATCCTCCACCGAGGCGGCGTTCGCCATCTGGGGCGCGAAGATGCGCTACCTGGGTGTGGGCGCGATGCTGATCGGCGGCATCTGGACCCTGATCTCGCTGCGCAAGTCGCTGCTCAACGGCGTCAAGAGCGGCTTTGCCGCTGCCCGCAAGAGCGGTGGCCCGGTACTGGCGCACACCGAACGCGACCTGCCGATGAAGTGGATGCTGGTGGCCCTGGTGGTGTTCACCCTGCCGCTTCTGGCGCTGTACCAGGCCATCGTCGGCCAGTGGCACGTGTCGATCCCGATGACCTTGATCATGATCGTCGCCGGCTTCCTGTTCGTGTCGGTGTCGGCCTACCTGGCCGGCCTGATCGGTTCGTCCAACAACCCGGTCTCGGGCATCACCATCTCCACCATCCTGTTCGCTTCTGCGGTGCTGGTGCTGCTGCTGGGCAAGGACGGCCTGCAGCCGGTCGGTGCCTTCGGCGCGCCGCTGGGTGCGGTGGCGGCAATCATGATCGGCGCGGTGGTGTGCTGCGCCGCCGCGGTCGGTGGTGACAACCTGCAGGATCTGAAGGCCGGCTACATTGTTGGCGCGACACCGTGGAAGCAGCAGTTGATGCTGGGCATCGGCGCATTCTCGTGCGCGCTGATCATGGCCCCGGTGCTGAACCTGCTGGCCACCGCCTACGGCATCGGCGTCAAGTCCGAGCTGCACCCGAACGCGCTGGCTGCGCCGCAGGCCAACCTGATGGCCTCGGTCGCAAAGGGCCTGTTCGGTGGTGAACTGCCGTGGACCTTCATCGGCATCGGTGCCGTGGTCGGTGCGGCCATCATCGCCTTCGACAGCTGGCTCAAGTCGCGCAACGCGCGCTTCCGCGTGCCGGTGCTGGCCGCCGCGATCGGTATCTACCTGCCGCTGGAGCTGATGGTGCCGATCTTCCTCGGCGGCCTGATCTCCTACCTGGTCGAGCGCTTCCACAAGGTGCGCGCCGACGATGAAGAAGGCCGCGACCGCGTGCACAAGCCGGGCGTGCTGTTCGCCGCCGGCCTGATCACCGGCGAGGCGTTGATGGGTATCGCCATCGCCGTGCCGATCGTGGTCAGCAGCCGCGCCGATGTGCTGGCCGTACCGTTCCATCTGCCGGCCGCGCAGTGGATCGGCCTGGCTGTGTTGTTCCTGGTCGGCTGGCTGATCTACCGCACCGGCAAGCGCGCCGTGGCGTAAGGGCCATGGGGTCGGATCCCTTCCCGTAGGGAAGGGCTCTGACCCCGGGTTCGCCGCCGGCTGCACGGCAGGGGTCAGAGCCGATTCCGGTGGAATCGGATCCGACCCCGGCATTCCTCAACAAACCCCGCCTCGGCGGGGTTTGCTTTTTCTGGCGGCGCGGTCGGCCTGCACCGGCAGCCATGACCGATGGCCTTGGCAGCCCCGCCCGCGCAGGCCTACCATCGGTTTTTTGCCGTCCTGCGGAGACTTCGATGAAACTGCGTCATGCCCTGTTGCCACTGAGCCTGCTGGCTGCCCTGCCCAGCGTCGCCGCTGCCCGTGGCCTGGAAGTCCGCGACATGGTGGCCATGGACCGCGTCTCCGCGCCGGTACTGACTGCTGACGGTGGCACCGTGGTGTTCGCCAAGCGCAGCACCGATGCCGCGCTGAAGTCGAGCACGGCGCTGTTCGCGCGCAACCTGCGCACCCGCGATGCAGCGCCGCCGAAGCAGATCACCCCGGCCGGCTGGAACGTCAACTCCGCCTCCTTGTCGGCCGATGGCCAGACCGTGTACTTCCTCAGCGCCAGGAACGGCAGCCAGCAGCTGTACGCGCAGCCGATCAGTGGCGGCGCCCCGCGCCAGCTGACCGACTTCCCGGTGGACGTGGACAGCTACCACGTGTCGCCGCAGGACGACCGCGTGCTGTTCAGTGCCGGCGTGTTCCAGGCCTGCGCCTCGGACCTCGCCTGCACCGAGAAGAAGCTGAAGGAAAAGAAGGACGCCAAGGCCAGTGGCCAGGTCTTCGACTCGTTGTTCGTGCGCCATTGGGATACCTGGAACGATGGCCGCCGCAACACCCTGTTCGTGGCACCCCTGCCGGCAGGCAAGGCCGGTGCGGTGAAGGGTGCTTCGGCGCTGAGCGCGACCATCGATGGTGATGCGCCGTCCAAGACGTTTGGTGGCAACGATGATTTCGCGTGGTCGCCGGATGGCGCCAGCGTGGTCGCCAGCATCCGCGTGGCCGGCAAGCAGGAGCCGTGGTCGACCAACTTCGACCTGTACCGCTTCGACGCTGCGGGCAAGCAGGCGCCGGTCAACCTGACCGCCTCCAACCCCGCCTGGGATGCCGGCCCGGTGTTCAGCGCCGACGGCAAGACGCTGTTCTACCGTGCGATGAAGCGCCCGGGCTTCGAGGCCGACCGTTTCGGCCTGATGGCGATGGACGTGTCCAGCGGCAAGACCCGCGAGATCGCGCCGCAGTGGGATCGTTCGGCGGGCGGCATCACCCTGTCCGCCGATGGCAGCAGCATCTACACCACCGCCGATGACCTCGGCGAACACCCGCTGTTCCAGATCGACGTGGCCAGCGGCAAGGCCACCAAGCTGATCGGCGACGGCAGCGTGACCTCGGTGGACGTGGCCGGCACCAGCGTGGCGATCACCCGCAACAGCCTGAAGAGCAACGACCAGGTGCTGGTCGGCCTGCTGCCGACCGCCGGCCAGCCGATCGGCGAACTGCGCGCGCTGACCCCGGCCGCCGGCGAGGTGCTGAAGGACGTGTCCTTCGGTGACTACGAGCAGTTCGAGTTCAAGGGCTGGAACAACGACACCGTCCACGGCTACGTGGTCAAGCCGCACAACTACCAGGAAGGCAAGTCCTACCCGGTTGCGTTCCTGATCCACGGCGGCCCGCAGGGCAGCTTCGGCAACGGCTGGAGCTACCGCTGGAACCCCCAGACCTACGCCGGCCAGGGCTACGCCGTGGTGATGATCGACTTCCATGGCTCCACCGGCTACGGCCAGGCCTTCACCGATGCGATCAGCCAGCACTGGGGCGACCGCCCGCTGGAAGATCTGCAGAAGGGCTGGGATGCGGCGCTGAAGAAGTATTCCTTCCTCAACGGTGACAAGGCCTGTGCGCTGGGTGCCAGCTACGGCGGCTTCATGGTCAACTGGATTGCCGGTAACTGGAACAGCCCGTTCAAGTGCCTGGTCAACCATGACGGCGTGTTCGACCAGCGCATGATGGGCTACGCCACCGAAGAACTGTGGTTCACCGAGTGGGAGCAGGGCGGCACGCCGTACCAGAAGGCGGCGAACTACGAGAAGTTCAACCCGGTCAACCACGTGGCGGACTGGAAGAAGCCGATCCTGGTCATCCACGGCCAGCAGGACTTCCGTATTCCGGTCGAGCAGGGCCTGGCCGCGTTTACTGCTGCCCAGCGCCAGGGCATCGAATCGAAGTTCCTGTACTTCCCGGATGAAAACCACTGGGTGCTGAAGCCGAACAACAGCATCCTGTGGCATGACACCGTCAATGCCTGGCTGAAGCAGCACATCGGCAACTGATGACTGCAGCGCCGCCCTTCGGGGCGGCGCTTTTGTTTCACCATCTGCTGTACCGGTGGGTGCCGACCGTTGGTCGGCACACCATCCTGATCTGCCGCCAACAGCAGCCGGCCAGCGGCCGGCTCTACCCAGAGCGCCTGCATGCCTTCGACCGCCCTGATCCAGAACGACATCGTCGTCTTCGGTTTGATCGCCGCCACCCTCGGCGCCGTGTTCTGGACCGCCTCGCGCGAGCAGGGGCTGTGGAAGCGCTTCTACACCTTCGTGCCGGCACTGCTGCTGTGCTACCTCATCCCCGGCATCTACAACACCGTTGGCCTGATCGACGGCCAGAACACCAAGCTCTACAACCCGATCGCGCGTGACATCCTGTTGCCGGCGGCGCTGATCCTGCTGACCCTGGCGGTGGATATCAAGGGCATCCTGCGGCTGGGTCCGAAGCTGGTGTTGATGTACCTGGGCGCCTCGGCCAGCATCATGCTGGGCGCGGTGGTGGCCTTCCTGCTGATGCGCGCCGTGCATCCGGAAACCGTGGCCGGCGATACCTGGGCCGGCATGGCCGCGCTGGCCGGCAGCTGGATCGGCGGCGGTGCCAACATGCTGGCGATGCGCGAAGTGTTCGACGTCAACGCCACCACCTTCGGCCAGTTCGCGGTGGTCGATGTTGGCGTGGGCTATGTGTGGATGGCCGCGCTTATCTTCCTGGCCGGGCGCGCGGCGAAGATCGACGCGCGCAGTGGTGCCGATACCTCGGCGATCGATGAGCTGAAGGAGCGCATCGCGCGCTTCCAGGCCGAACACGAGCGCATTCCCAGCCTGACCGACCTGATGCTGATCGTGGCGGTGGCCTTCGGCGGCGTCGGCCTCTCGCATGCGATCGGCGCGCCGTTGGCGGCATGGTTCAAGCTCAACGTCAGCTGGGCCTCGCAGTTCAGCCTGGACGCACCGTTTGTCTGGGTGGTGGTGCTGTCGACCACGCTGGGCCTGAGCCTGAGCTTCACCCGCGCACGCACGCTGGAAGGCGCGGGTGCCTCGCGGCTGGGCTCGCTGCTGCTGTACTTCCTGATCGCCTGCATCGGCATGCAGATGGATCTGCTGGCGCTGCTGGACCGCCCGTGGCTGTTCCTGCTTGGCATCATCTGGATCAGCGTGCATATCGCGCTGCTGTGGTGCCTGGGCAAGCTGTTGAAAGTGCCGTTCTTCTATTTCGCGATCGGTTCGCAGTCGAACATCGGCGGACCCGCGTCGGCACCGGTGGTGGCGGCCGCGTTCCATCCGGCGCTGGCACCGGTGGGTGTGCTGCTGGGCACGATGGGCTACGCCACCGGCACCTACCTGGCCTACATCGTCGGCATCACCCTGCGCGCGCTGGCGGGGCAGGGCTGATGGGGTAGTGCCGGCCGCTGGCCGGCAATCAGGTAATGCTTCACGGGTTCATGAGGTTGCCGGCCAGCGGCCGGCACTACCGATGCGTTACGCGACCGGCAATCCGCGTTCGATCAACCACGCTTTCGCGTCTTCGGCGTCCTGCTCGAACCACGCCTTCGTAGACCCCAGTCGATACGTATACCCCCACGCATCCATGTCAGCCATCAGCTGTTCGCTGCCGACACCGGGCAGGTGGCCGGCCAGCACGATCTGCAGGTAGCAGGTGGCGTCCTCTTCGGGCACCGAGTCGGTGGCATCGGTATGCACCTGCGCGCGGCGCTCGGGCGGCAGCACGATCAGGTGGCAGGCCTCGTGCAGCATCGAGTGCACGGGGGTGTCATCGCGCACGTACACGTCGCTGGCGATGATGCCGGCTTCGGGCTCGCCCCAGTAGCTGCCGGGAATCGGCGCGCCGGCGGCGACGTGGTGCAGCCGCAGATCGTGTGCGGCGAGCAGGCGCTGCGCATCGGCGAAGGCGATATCGCCGACGCGGGTGACGTTCGGTTCGGGCGTGGTGTCGGTCATGCGGGTCATGCAGCCCCGCCCATGCAGGCACGGGCGGGGCAGGGGGTCAGGGTTTGTCCGGGCCTTCCGGCAGCGCCACGGAGATGTCCAGCACGTCGTGCTGCCCATCCTTGACCAGGTCGACCTTCACCGCATCGACGTCGATGTTGACGTACTTCTTGATCACTTCCAGCAGCTCGCGCTGCAGCAGCGGCAGGTAATCGGGACCGCCGCGGTTGCTGCGTTCCTGCGCGATGATGATCTGCAGGCGGTTCTTGGCGGTTTCGGCGGTGGTCTTCTTCGCTTTGAGGAAATCAAACAGGCCCATGCTTACCCTCCGAACAGCTTGCTGAAGAAGCCCTTCTTCTCGACGTTGGTGAAGCGCATCGGGCGTTCTTCGCCGAGGATGCGCGCGACGGCGTCGTCGTAGGCCTGGCCGGCAGCGGACTCGACATCCAGGATGACCGGCTCGCCCTTGTTGGAGGCGTTGAGCACGTCACCCGACTCGGGGATCACGCCGATCGCCTTCAGTCCAAGCACTTCCTCGACGTCGGCGATGCTGAGCATCTCGCCGCTTTCCACGCGCACCGGGGTGTAGCGGGTCAGCAGCAGGAAGGCCGGCACGTCCTGGCCGGACTCGGCCTTGTGGGTCTTCGAATCGAGCAGGCCGATGATGCGGTCCGAGTCGCGTACCGAGGACACTTCCGGGTTCACCACGACCACGGCGCGGTCGGCGAAGTACATCGCCAGGAAGGCGCCCTTCTCGATGCCGGCCGGGGAGTCGCAGATGATGTAATCGAAGCCGTCAGCGGCCAGGTCCTTCAGGACCTTGCCCACGCCTTCCTGGGTCAGCGCATCCTTGTCGCGGGTCTGCGAGGCAGCCAGCACGTACAGATTGTCGAAGCGCTTGTCCTTGATCAGGGCCTGCTTGAGGGTCGCTTCGCCGTGCACGACGTTGACGAAGTCGTACACCACGCGGCGTTCGCAGCCCATGATCAGATCGAGGTTGCGCAGGCCGACGTCGAAGTCGATCACCGCCACCTTCTTGCCGCGCCGTGCCAGGCCGCAGGCCAGGCTTGCGCTGGAAGTGGTCTTGCCGACGCCGCCCTTGCCGGAGGTGACTACGATGATTTCAGCCAAAGGACTTCTCCTGATGATTCTGTTTGGGTGCTGCGTCAGTCCAGCGCAGCGATCTTGATCTGGTCCTGTTCCAGCCACACCTGCACGGCCTTGCCGCGCAGGGTGTCCGGGACATCGTCCAGTACCTTGTAGTGGCCTGCAATGGCGACCAGTTCCGCATGGAAATCACGGCAGAAGATGCGTGCCGCGGTGTTGCCCTGGGCCCCTGCCAGCGCGCGGCCGCGCAGGGTCCCGTAGATATGGATGCTGCCGTCGGCGATGACTTCGGCGCCAGCGCCGACGGTAGCCATCACGGTCAGGTCGCAGTTTTCCGCGTACAGCTGCTGGCCCGAGCGCACGTTGCCCAGCTGCATGCGGCCCGGTTGCGGTGCAGCCGCATCGGCGACCTTGGCCACCGGCGTGGCCGGGGCCGGCTTCGGTTCGGCGCGCGCGGCCCGGCGCGGTTCCGGTGCGGGCGGTGGCGGAGCCGGTTCGGCCTCGGCACGCTCGTACTGGGCGCGGAACTTGGCCAGCAGCGGCAACCCGAGCTGCTGCGAGAGCAGGTCGACCGCGCTGGTGCCATAGGCCAGTGCCACCGGCAGCACGCCGGCACTGCGCAGGCCATCGACCAGCGCCTGTGCGGTGGCCACGTCCGGCACCTGGCTGAGGCCACCGAAATCGAGGATCACCGCCGCACGGCCGAACAGCTTCGGCGCGCGGGTCACGCGCTCGTGCATTTCCTGCACGAGGCGCTCGACATCAAGGGTACGGATGCGCAGGTTGGCGATGCCCACCTGGCCGATCTTCAGTTCACCGGCCTGTTCGTAATCGAAATTCACCGCCACGCTCAGGTCCCCGTCGGCCGCTGTGCCTGCGCCGGCAGCTGCCGGGCACGTGTCCACGCCACATCCGGCAGCTTGTCACCGTAGGTCTCCTGGACCCACGGGTAGCTGCACAGTTCCTTGGCCAGCATGCTGGCGCGCACATCGACGTGCGGCATGGTGTTCTGGCCCAGCTCGCGGAAGCCGAAGCTGCCGTGGAAGAGCAGGGCGGCATCGGCGCCGTGGTCGAGGAAGACCTCGCAGGTCATCTGCGGATAGCGCAGCTCGGCGAAGCTCTGCGCGTCGGCATAGAACGCGCGGCCGACGCCACCGCCGCGACGGCGGCTGGCGACCACGATGCGGTCGATATAGAAGAACGGGGTGTCCAGTTGCTGCTTGAACCAGGCGAAGTTGCTGCTGTCGTGCTGGCTGTCGCTGCCGAAGCCGATCAGGAAGCCGGCCAGGTTGCCGTCGCGCTCGGCGACGCGGAAATATTCAGCGGTTTCATAGAACAGGCGCAGGCGTGCCGCATCCAGGGGAAGGATGGCCAGGCCAGCGTTGTTGTTCAAAGCCAGGACGGAATCGAGCTCGTGCTCGCGCACGTCGCGGATGACAATCGACATTGTGACTCCGTGGGGTAACGCGGTTGGTCCATCAAAGGACCCTGCGCACGATTATTGCATGCCCGGGGTGGGCTGCGGCATGAACAGGCGACCGCGCGGGCATGACTTCCGTGGGGTGCGGGACGCAGGCTGGGCCCGTAGAGTGCTGGCATGTTGGGAGTCCTCAGCCATACACGCGTCCTCCGCCTGGCCGGCCTGTTCACCTGGGTCATGGTCGGACTGCCGCTGGCGTATTCGCAGTTCGAGAACCTGCACAGCCGCAACGACATGGGCGGTTGGGCGATCCTGCTGTTCGTCGCCTACCTGTCCTTCGGCACCGCCTACTACTGGCTGACCCGCATCCTGCGCAGCGACAGCCATACCAGCTGGCTGGACCGCGGGCTGCTCCTGCTGCTGACCGTCTCGGCGCTGGGGGTGAGCTTCCTCAGTGGCTCGGGCCTGGGCAGCATCCTGATGATGGTCGCCGCCGGGGTCATTCCCTGGATGCTGTCGGTGCGGCTGGGCGTGCTGTGGCTGCTGGTCAGCCAGCTGGCGGTGGCCCCGGTCTACTACATGCTGCTGCGCTTCCCGCTGTTCGAGGCAGTGATGCAGTCGCTGCTGTACGGCGGCTTCTCCATGTTCATCTTCGTGACCAGCCTGGTCGCCCGCCAGCAGACCGAGGCCCGAGACGAGCAGCGCCGGCTCAACGCGGAGCTGCGCGCGACCCGCGCCCTGCTGGCCGAAAGTGCCCGGGTCAACGAGCGAACCCGCATTTCGCGCGAGCTGCACGATCTTCTGGGGCATCAGCTGACCGCACTGACCCTGAACCTGGAAGTGGCCAGCCATCTGGCCGAGGGCCAGGCCCTGGAGCATGTAAAGCGTTCGCATGGCCTGGCCAAGCTGCTGCTGGGCAACGTTCGTGAGGTGGTCAGCCAGCTGCGCGAGACCGGTGCCATCGACCTGGCTGCCGCGCTGCGGCCGCTGACCGAGAACGTGCCCTCGCTGGACATCCAGCTGGAGATCGAGGACTCGCTGAACGTGGAGGATCCGCAGCGGGCCCACGTCCTGCTGCGCTGCACCCAGGAGATCATCACCAACGCCGTGCGCCATGCCGGTGCGCGCCAGCTGTGGATCAAGGTGTACCGTGAAGCCCCCGACCGGGTGGTGATCGAGGCCCGCGACGACGGTGTCGGCGCGGAAATGGTCAATGTCGGCAATGGCTTGCGCGGCATGCGCGAGCGCCTGCAACAATGTGGTGGCCAGCTGCAGGTCGAGACCCGTCCCGGCGAAGGCTTCCGCCTGCGGGCGACGGTGCCGGCAACGGTGCTGGTGGCCGCCCTTACCAAGGTTCCTGAAGGAGTGCGTTGATGATTCGCGTCTGCCTGGTCGACGACCAAACCCTGGTGCGGCAGGGAATCCGCTCCCTGCTGGCGCTCGACGACGGTATCGAAGTGGTGGCCGAAGCCGGCGATGGCCGGCAGGCGGTGGAGCTGATCCCGCAGGTGCGCCCGGACGTGGTGCTGATGGACATGCGCATGCCGGTGATGTCCGGGCTGGAGGCGTTGCAGATGCTGTCCCGTCAGGAACAACTGCCGCCGACCATCATCCTCACCACCTTCGACGACGATCAGCTGGTGCTGGCCGGACTCAAGGCCGGCGCCAAGGGCTACCTGCTCAAGGACGTGACCCTGGCGCAGCTGGTCGGCGCCATCCGCACGGTGGCCGACGGAGGCTCGCTGGTGCAGCCGGCGGTGACCCAGCGCCTGTTGTCCGGCCTGGAGCACATGCGCAACGACTTCGTCAGCCTGGATCGCCCGGATCCGTTGACCGACCGCGAGACCGAGATCCTGCGGCTGATGGCCAGTGGTTTCTCCAACAAGGAGATCGCCAATTCGCTGGGCGTGGCCGAAGGTACGATCAAGAACCACGTGTCCAACATCCTCTCCAAGCTGGGCGTCCGCGACCGTACGCGTGCCGTACTGAAGGCGTTCGAACTGCAGCTGGTCTGAGGAAAATCGTTCCCGGACAACGACTTGGATCGCAGCCCCGGACCCTGGCCGGGGTTGACCCCTACATGCCGGGCACCGGTATGCGTTACCCTTCGAATTCTTTGTCCATACAAATACGCAGCCGGCAGGGAAACCGGTGCGCCAATCCCGATAAACAATGCCCGCGAAGCCTGCTAGGATTGGCGCTTCGCTTCAATCAACCCGGCCGTGGGATCGGCCCCGGAGACTCTCTGAATGACCCGTATTATCGAGTTCCTGATCGCCTTGGGGATCGTGGCTGGCCTGTTCGTCATCATTGGCGTATGTCTGCCGGGCGAGCGTCACATCACCGAAAGCATCGAGACCAACCGCAAGATGACGATCGTGTACGACACGGTCAGCAGTCTGCGCCGCTTCAAGGACTGGAACCCGCTGGTACTGCGCGATCCCGCCGTTGAACTGAAGCTGTCCGGTCCGGCCTCCGGTACCGGTGCCACCCTCGACTTCACCTCCAAGGACCTGGGCACCGGTTCCTGGAAGATCACCGAAGCCGAGGAAAACAAGCGTGTTGTGATCGCCATCGACGACGCCACCAAGGGTCACGACAAGGTCACCACCTTCACCCTGGAGCCGACCGGCAAGGGCGGTCGCAACGTCAAGATCACCCAGGACTACTCGGTGAAGTACGGCTTCGACCTGTTCGGCCGTTACGCCGGTCTTTATGTCAGCCGCCAGATCGGCGACGACATCAAGATGGGCCTGTCGCGCATGGCCAACATGCTGGCCAGCGTTCCGAACGTGGACTACCGCACCCCGGAAGCCCCGCTGACCGATCTGGCCATCGTCGATGTGCCGGCTGAGGACCTGCTGGTCGTCAATGCCGGCAACGTGGACCGCGGCCAGGACAGCATCACCAAGTCCATCAAGGACAACCAGGAGTGGATCAAGCGCGTGATCGAGGCCAATGGCCTTGAAGCCGCCGGCCCGTTCCGCATCATCACCACCGACTTCGGTGCTGAGAAGTACGCCTTCGACATCGCCCAGCCGGTGAAGAAGAAGGGTGCTGAAGGTGCCACTGCTGAAGCCCTGACCGTCAAGATCGACGGCGGTGCTCCGGTCAAGTACGTGCACGTTGCTCCGCACCGTTCGGCACATGCGGCCTACACCGGCCACATGGCGGGTCTGGACGTGGCCCGCAGCGGCCTGCGTGCCTGGGCCGTGACCTCGGGCAACGAAGTTATCGACCGTCCGTACGAGACCTGGAAGGACGGCATCGACAAGTCGTTCACTCCGGAAGCCACGTACGACATCTACTGGGCCGTCAAGTAAGCCTCGGCTGACCCATGTAGTGCTGGACACGAAAACGCGCCGCTTCCTGCGGCGCGTTTTTTTTTCATCCCGCGCCCGGCATCGGGCGCTGCGCAAGGAGCAGTCATGTTCAATCTTGAACGACGCGCACGTAAGTCCTCGCTGCTGGCCTGCCTGGGGGCGTTGCTGGCGGCGGCTTCGATCGGCCTGTCCGCCTATGCTTCGCACGGTGTTGCCGATCCGCTGGCGCAGCAGCATCTGAACATGGCGGCGTTGTATGCGTTCGCGCATGGCGCGGTGCTGGTGGCGCTGGGTCCACGTGCGCAGGGCGCGATCGCGCACCTGGCGTTGTACGTGCTGCTGCTGGGCGTGCTGCTGTTTTCCGGCAGCCTGGTGGGCGGTGCGTTGTGGCAGTGGCCGACGCGGCTGGCACCGATCGGTGGCACCAGCATGATGGCTGGCTGGGTGTTGCTGGCAATCAATGCATTGAGGCGGTGAGGGTCGCGGGGCTGTCGCTCCGATCCATGCCGATGCGATCGTGATGGTTCATGGGCGTTACTTTTCTTTTCGCGCGAAAAGAAAAGTAACCAAAAGAAACGCGCCGCCGGCCGCGAGCCGGTGCTGCGCACCGGTCCCCTGCGCTCCTCGGCCCGTCGAGGGACGGTACGGGAACTCGCTGCGCTCAGACACCCGCACCTCTTCGCCCTCGCCGGACCTGCGGTGCTCGGCTCGCTTGAAGGCGGACCCAACAGTCGCGCGCTGATCCGTTATAGAGGCTTCGAGCGAAGCGACCGGCTTCTGTCTTTGCCTTCTTGTTCCATCTCGTGGCGGGCGCGCGCGGAATCCGCCCGGACAGCTCCATGAAGTTCGCCTTGCGGCTGCCACGAGGGGCTCAGCCGTTGGCCGGTCTCCAGCACCAGTGCCACGGTTCGTAAACGATCCCGTGCGGGTTGTCGCGGGGGTAGCTCAGATGGAAGCCATGCCCGCCGGCATGCGCCTGCAGCCATGCGAACGCGTCGGTGGCTTCGAAGGTCTCTTCGGCGGGGGCATCGCCGGGGGCGCCGATGTCCAGCGCGTGGCCGCTGTGGTGTTCGCTGAAACCCGGCGCGGCGTTGACCTTCAGGATCTCCGCCACGCTCAAACCGCGCGCCAGCTTCCGTTCGAAGATGCCCAGCTGGTAAGCGTGGCTGCGGAAGCCGGAGATCGCGTCCAGCGCAATGCCGTCCCGCGCGGCGTGCAGTTGCATCCGCCGCCACCCCTGCGCGGCACCGCGGCGCAGCCACAGCGGGCGGGCGAAGCGATCACGGCCGGCGAAATGCAACAGGCAGGGCTCAGGTTCCAGTGGCAGGCCGCTGTCGTCTGCATAGCGCTGTGCATCCAGACCCAGCTGCTGCAGGCGATGCTGCAGCCCGGCCAATGGCAGCCACTGATCTTCCAGCGTGACCGCGAAAGGGCGGGAGCGGGTTGCATCCAGCAGCGCCAGTGCATCCTCGACCCCGGGCTCGCGCGGCAGGCGCGGCACCATCGAATGCACGCCGTGCGGCAGTGCCGCCGCCAGATAGCGGCCATCACGCTTGCGCCGCAGCACCCATCGCGCCTGTGACAGCAGGCGCGCGTCCAGGTTGCTGCGCGCACGCAGCAGGTCCGCAGGCCACAGTTCGATGGCCTCGGTATTGATCAGCAGGGGCGGGCGTCGTTGCATCGGCTCAGCTTACTGCCGCAGCGCAGGCGCGGCCACCTTGCGCAGTGCGTCCAGCAGCACCTGCGGCCGGTCCAGGCTGAGCAGCAGCGTGCTGCCATCGCTGACCGGCAGGGCCAGTACGCGTGCGCGGTCGGTAACCAGCGCAAAACCCTTGCCACCGCCCTGCAGGCGGAAATGGCCGGAATGGAAGCCGGGCATCGAATAGCCGTTGGTCTTGAAGCGGATGCCATAGCGACGATCGCGGCTGAGATCGACCACCTCGGCCTGGTCCAGCCGCAGCTGTGCCACCGGCACACGCCGGCGGTACATCGTCGAGCGCACATCCAGTACGTCGCCGGCCAGTTCCACCCGGCGCCGGAAGAAGGCCGTGCCCAGCCCGATGCCCATCAGCGCGATCACCAGCAGGCTCCACGCTGCGCTGCCACCCATCCGGAACCAGGGCGGGGAGAACGTCACTTCGATCCAGGGCGCAGTGGCCGGTGCCTTGTACAACTGCGCATACACGCAGGCCACGAACGCCACCAGCAATGGAAGGACCACCCAGAGCACGCGCAGCGGCGAGCTCTCGGCCACTTCAAACGGTTTCGGATCGCTGCCGCTCATGGCTCAGGATTCCTTCTTGAACACCAGCATGGCCGGGCGCATCGGCGCGGGGATGATGATGTTGACCAGTTCCCAGCCCAGCTGGCCCTGCCGGCCCAGCTCGGCCTGGACATCCTCGGCCTTGAGTACGCCCATCATGGAGGTCTTGACCTCGATCGTCTGGTAGCTCCAGCGCTTGCTCATTCCTTGTCCTCCGGCGATGCCTTGGGTTTGGGCAGGCGTCCTGCCTTGCGCAGCGCGTCGCGCAGCACGTATTCGATCTGAGCGTTGAGGCTGCGCAGTTCGTCATCAGCCCAGCGCTGCGCCGCGGCCAGGACCTCGGCATTGATGCGCAGCGGATAGGCTTTCTTCTCACTCATGGGGGCTCCTGGCGGGGCGGTGGGGCGCCCCGTTGCGAGGGTGGCTCAGTACAGCGAGCCGGCGTTGACGATCGGCTGGGTGCCGCGGTCCGAGCACAGCACGGTCAACAGGTTGCTGACCATGTGCGCCTTGCGCTCCTCATCCAGCTGTACCACGCCATTCTTCTGCAGTTCGGCCAGTGCCATCTCGACCATGCCGACCGCACCGGCAACGATGCGCGTACGTGCGGCGATCACCGCATTGGCCTGCTGGCGCTGCAGCATCGCCTGGGCGATTTCGGCGGCGTAGGCGAGGTGGCTGATGCGCGCGTCGATCACCTGCACGCCGGCATCGGCCAGGCGCTCGGCCAGTTCGTTCTTCAGGTGCTGGGAGATTTCGCTGGCGTGGCTGCGCAGCGCGAGCTGGCCTTCTTCGTGCTGGTCGTAGGGGTAGCTGGTGGCCATCGCACGCAGCGCCGATTCGGACTGGATGTGCACGAAGCTCTCGTAGTCGTCCACGTTGTAGACCGCTTCAGACGCATCGACCACCTGCCACACGATCACCGCGGCGATCTCGATCGGGCTGCCATCGAGCTCGTTGACCTTGAGCTTGCCGCTCTCGAAATTGCGCACGCGCTGGCTGACCCGGCGCTTGCTGTAGAAGGGGTTGTTCCAGCGCAGGCCGTTGTCCTTCACGGTGCCCACGTATTTGCCGAACAGGCTCAGCACCGCCGCCTGGTTGGGCTGGACCGTGTACAGGCCGGCCAGGGCGAAGATCGCCAGCGCCGCTACCAGGATGCCGGCCAGCATCAGCAGCAGGTTCGGGGAGCCGGTGCTGGCCTTGGCTGCCACCCCCAGTACGAACAGGGCGCCGCCGGCGAGGGCGACAAGCAGGGCGCCGGCCAGCGTGCCGAGGCCGTTGAGCGAAGACAGCGACTTCTCTTTCATGGCGGTACGTCCTTGATGGTTCGAAATGAAGATATCAAAGTGATATCACATCCGGACGACCGTTCGTCGGATGCCATGGCCTGGGTGCCCGGCCAGCTAGAATGCCCACCCGCCTTCACATTGCTGCTGGAACCGCCATGGCCAAGCTTGGAACTCCGTTGTCCCCCTCTGCCACCCGCGTGCTGCTGCTGGGCTCGGGCGAACTTGGCAAGGAGGTGGCCATCGAGCTGCAGCGGCTGGGCGTGGAAGTGATCGCCGCCGACCGCTACGCCGATGCCCCGGCCATGCAGGTGGCGCACCGCTCGCATGTGATCGACATGCTCGATGCGATGGCCCTGCGCGCGCTGATCGCGCAGGAGCAGCCTCACTTGGTGGTACCGGAGATCGAGGCCATCCACACCGAGACCCTGGTGCAGCTGGAACAGGAGCAGGGCCTGCGGGTGATCCCGACCGCGCGCGCCGCCCGCCTGACCATGGACCGCGAGGGCATCCGCCGCCTGGCCGCCGAGACCCTGGGCCTGCCGACCTCGCCGTACCGCTTCGTCGATACCGAGGCCGAGTACCGCGCCGCCGTGGCCGCCATCGGCCTGCCGTGTGTGGTCAAGCCGGTGATGTCGTCCTCGGGCAAGGGCCAGAGCACCCTGCGCAGCGAGGCGGACATCGCCCCGGCGTGGGAGTACGCGCAGACCGGTGGCCGCGCCGGTGCCGGTCGCTGCATCGTCGAAGGCTTCATCGACTTCGATTACGAGATCACCCTGCTGACCGTGCGCCATGCCGGCGGCACCTCGTTCTGCGCGCCGATCGGCCATCTGCAGAAGGACGGCGATTACCGCGAAAGCTGGCAGCCGCAGCCGATGTCGAGCGCGGCACTGGCGCGTGCCGAGGAGATCTCGCGTGCGATCACCGACGACCTCGGTGGCTGGGGCCTGTTCGGTGTCGAGCTGTTCGTGAAGGGCGACGAGGTGTGGTTCAGCGAAGTGTCGCCGCGCCCGCACGACACCGGCCTGGTGACGCTGGTATCGCAGGAACTGAGCGAGTTCGCGCTGCACGCGCGCGCCATCCTTGGCCTGCCGATCCCGGTGATCCGCCAGAGCGGACCGTCGGCGTCGTGCGCGCTGCTGGCACACGGCGAGGGCGTGCCGTACTTCAACAACGTCGCCGCCGCACTGCGGGTGCCGGATACCGCCGTGCGCCTGTTCGGCAAGCCGAGCGTGCATGGTCACCGCCGCGTGGGCGTGACCCTGGCGCGCGCGGAAACCATCGACGAAGCGCGCGCCATCGCGCGTGATGCTGCCGACGCCATCGGCGTCGAACTGCGCCCGTAAACCGGTAGCGCCGGGCCATGCCCGGCGACCGCATTTCGGTGGGTACCGACCGTTGGTCGGTACTCTCTTCACGCTTGAAAAACCGCCGGGCATGGCCCGGCGCTACCGGGTTATTTGACGTCCACCCACACCAGATGGTGGTCGCTGCCGTCGGCGATCTTCGCTTCAGGGCTTTCATTGGCCGGCCAGAACACGCCGCTGCCGACGTACTCGAAACCGGTCGAGGGCAGCACGTAGTCCAGGCGCATGGTGCCGGACTTCGGGCCGAAATCGCCGGTGGCGTGGAACGGTGCGCCCTTGCGCTCGATGCCCTTGGCCGCATAGGCCAGGCTGGTCTGTTCGGCACCGACGCTGCGCGGGGTGGGGTAGCGCAGCACGCGGGCGTTCTCGATCAGTTCGACGATCGCCTCATGGCGGCCATCGCCGTCGACCGGGTCGTTGTTGAGGTCGCCGAGGATCACGAAGCGCGCATCCTGCGCCAGGCCGCCGCACTGGCCCTTGTCGTCGCACAGCCACGGCTTGTCACCCTTGGACAGGTATTCCTGCCACAGGCGCAGTTCGTCGTGGTTGCGCGCGGCGTTGCGCTTTTCCGGGCCATCGAACACTGGCGGCGTCGGGTGCGAGACCAGCGCGTGCACTACGCCGGCCGGGGTCTTCACCGGCACGTCCCAATGCGACTTCGATGACAGCCGCAGCTGCGACCACACGTGGTCGTTGTAGAAACTCTTGCCGGTGCGCGGATCGACCGGGCGGATCGCGCCTGGCATCGCGCTCCACTTCAGCAGCTGGAAGCTGCGCACCTTGGCTTCATCGATCGGGTAGCGCGACAGCACCAGCATGCCGTACTGGCCCGGGTGCAGGCCGTAGCCCCACGCATCGTTGCCGCGGCTGCGGCCTTCGCCACCGACCACGCCGTTGTTGTCCAGGTCCAGGCCGCTGGGTACGCCGGTGTTGACCGGGGCCAGGTAGCGGTAGGCGAAGTGCAGCGGCTTGCCGCCGCCGGGCTGGGCCACTTCCAGGTAGCGTTTCTGGAACAGGTCGGCGGCGCGGTGGGCGTCGTCGAAATCGAATTCGTTCAGCAGCACCAGGTCCGGGCGCGCCTGCTGCAGCACCGCGGCGATCTTGCGCGCGTGCTCGCTGTCGCCTTCCAGTTCCTTGATCAGGCCACCGGTCTCATCGGAGTACAGCGAGGTGTTGTAGGTGGCCAGGCGCAGCGCAGCGGACGGCTTTTCGGTCATCGCAGGGGAAGTGGCGAAGGCGGGGGCGGTGGCGCCGCAGAGCAGGGCCAGGGCGAGGATCTGGGGTCGGAGGTTCATGCGCCGTATTGTGCACCCGGCCCGGTGTCAGTGGTTTGTCAGCGTCCGTCCAGTTCGTCGTCGAAATCGTGCCAGCGGCGGCCGTCGTAGGCTTCCAGCGGTCGATAGCGCCGTTTGTAGTCCATCTTCTGATGCCCGCGGATCCAGTAGCCCAGGTATACGTGCGGGAGGCCCTCGCGGCGGGCCCATTCGATCTGCTGCAGGATCGCGAAGGTGCCCAGCCCACGCGCGGCATGGTCCGGGTCGAAGAAGGTGTAGACCGCCGACAGGCCATGCTCGGTGACATCGGTCACCGCCACCCCCAGCAGCTGGCTGGGCTGGCCATCGTGGCCGGGCAGGCGCATCTCCATGAAGCGGGTGTGTGACCAGCTGCCGATCAGGAACTGCTCGAACTCGTGCGGGCCGTGGTCATCCATGCCGCCATTGGCGTGGCGATGGGTGAGGTAGCGGTGATACAGCGCGAACAGGTCGTCGCGGGCGGTGGCGGCGGTGATGCGTACTTCCAGGTCTTCATTGCGGGCGGCACAGCGGCGCTGGCTGCGGTCGGGGGCGAAGCGGGCCACCGGAATACGCACCGCCACGCAGGCCTGGCAGTGTGCGCAGTGCGGGCGGTAGACCAGGTCGCCGCTGCGGCGGAAGCCCCAGCTCAATGCCAGCGGGTACAGGCCGCCGAGACGACGGTCGTGCGGATCCAGCACCAGGTCGCGTGCCACCCGGTCCGACCAGTACCCGCAGGGGTGCTCGCCGGTCTGGAAAAGTCGCAGTTCGTCGTCTCTGTCGCCGTGAATCGCCATGGGCACAGCATAGCCCCAGCCTGTCGCATTGGCGGCGACTGTCCGCCGGATGAATGGAACCGGCAGCGGCGTCAACCGATGTCGCACCCGGGCGTTGTTGTCTCCCGAGGGTGAAGTGATCACCCCGACGCAATCCCCATCCCCAGGAGTGACCCCATGATCCGTACCCCCCTGCTGCTGGCCCTGCTGCTCGGCACTTCCGCTACCGGTATCGCGCTGGCCGCCGATGCCCCGACCGCGCCGGCGCAGCGCCCGGCCAAGCTGGACACCAACGGCGACGGCGTCATCGACCGCAGCGAGGCCGCTGCCAACCCGCGCCTGGCCGCGAAGTTCGACGAGCTGGACAAGAACAAGGACGGCAAGCTCTCGCGCGATGAGCTGCCGCGCTGGCAGCATGGTCGCCGTGGTGGTCACGGCGGTGAGCGCTGGGCCAAGCTGGACGTCAACAAGGACGGCCGCATCAGCCGCGAGGAAGCCAAGGCCGATCCGCGCCTGGCCGCGCGCTTCGACCAGCTCGACCTCAACAAGGACGGTTACCTGGACAAGGCCGACCGCGAGCTGCGCATGAAGCAGCGTCGTGATGCCTGGTTCGCCGCCGCCGACACCAACAAGGATGGCCAGCTGAGCAAGGCCGAGTTCGACGCGGCCAAGGGGCCGATGCACGGTGGCCCGCGCCACGGCGGTCCGCGCGATGGCGCGGCGCCGAAGCCGCAGCGCTGAGGTTCAACGCAGTGAATGACGACAACGCCGGCGCACTGCCGGCGTTGTCCGTTACAGGCGGCCGCTGCGCATCAGTGAGTACACCACCAGCGCGATGACCATCAGGTTCATGGCGATGATGCCGGTGCGGCCGTACATCGATTCGAACTTCCAGTTGATGCCGGTTCGTCCGCGCCGCGCCGAATCGCGCGCGATCATCGGTGCCATCACCCGCTGCAGCGGCACCAGACACTGGTAGTTGACCACGCCCAGGCCTATCGCCAGCACCGTCAGCTGCGTCCAGACCGGCGCCTGCAGCATCACAGCCAGCAGGATCGCCAGGCACCAGAACATGCCGGTGATGATGTTGAGGTACAGGAAGCGGCGCACGTCGCGGCGCTCGGACGCCGTTTCGGTGTACGACATCAGGAAACGTCCGCCCAGATAGCTGCCGATCGCTCCACCGACCACGCCGCCGATCACCGCCCCCCAACTTTCGGCCGGCAGCACGTGCAGTTGGCCCAGCGTGGCAGTCAGCGAGCCCATCGCGGTGCCGCCCGCAGCGCTGGCGCCGCCAAGGCCAAGTTTGCTGCCGCCGATGCCGACGCCTGTGCCGAGCAGGATCGCGGCGCTGGCCGTGCCGGGCGCGGCCACCAGTACCATCGATACCACGGCAGTGGCGAACGCTGCGCTCGGCGCGCTGCTGCGGGCGAATTCACCGAAGCGCTGCAGCAGGCCATCGCGCACCAGCGCGCGGGCGCGCGACAGGCGCTTGCGCACGGCGGCGTCACTCAGCCCGAGCAGGTCGGCCACCTGCTGCGAGCGCTGCCCTTCGCGGTAGTACAGCAACAGCACTTCGCGGCTGTCGGCCGGCAACGCGGAAATGATGTCCTCGGCGGCGATTTCCTCTTCCACCCGTTGCAGGCGGTCGGCCGCGCCCGGGGCCGGGTCGGCGGCCATGCCCAGTGCCACTTCGGCCGCCTCGCCGGTCAGTGGCCGGCCGCGCTGCGCGCGCAGCCAGTCGCGGGCCAGGTTGCGGGTGATCTGCCGCAGCCACGGCAGGAAGCTGGTCGAACTGCGCAGTTGATGCAGCTGCTGCCAGCCCTTCACGAACGCTTCCTGGGCGATGTCCTCACTGGCCTGGCGGTCGCGGGTAATGGCCAGCGCGATGGCGGTGACCGTGTTCTGGCAGGCCAGAACGATGCGCCCATAGGCATGCTGGCAGCCGCCAGCGGCCGCAGGCAGTTCGCGTTCCAGGGTCTGGTCGATCGATGCGGCGAAGGTCGTCATGGCGGCGGCTCTCCTGCTGGGATTGTGTCCCATGACGGAGCTGCGTGCCCAATGTGACCAGCATTCTGCGCGGTAGTGCCGGCCGCTGGCCGGCAACCTCATGACAAAAAAGGGGACGGAGGGGATTAAGTCGTTTGTGCCTCAAACGACTTAATCCCCTCCGTCCCCTTTTGCGGTTGCCGGCCAGCGGCCGGCACTACCCGTGCGTTATTTCGAGGGCTGGATGCGGACCCGGATTTCTTCCTCTTCCGGTGCGGCCTGCGGAGCCGATTGTGTCTGCTGCGGCTGGGCCTGCGGGGCAGGGGCCGGGGCAGCCGGCGCGGGGGCGCCACGATGGCGCAGGCCGATCACCAGCGCCACGCCGGCGATCACCACCAGCAGGCCGATGCGGATGCGCCAGGCCCAGCCGCGGCCGCCGCTGGGGGCGGCGACGTCATCGCGGAAAGCGAACTCGGCGGTGGGATGATCGCGGCGGGTTGTGTCGAGCAGGCGCGCGTCGCGCAGGATCTCGCGCGCCCGCGGCTGATCGTCGGCACGCACGATCCACACCGCCGGGTAGGCGTTGGCGTTGCCCAGTTCGGTATAGCTGAACTGGCCACGGCGACGGGTCTTGTACGAGCGCCCATTGGTCACCTTGACCTCGATACCATGCTCGCGCAGGAGCTCGGCGACGCCTTCGACGGTTTCCACGCGCTGGCTGCTGAAAATCTGACGCATCGGATCAATCCTTGGCCGGCACGGCGGCCGCTGCTGCCTGGTCGGGAACGACGCGGATCAGGCCTTCCTGCGCGGTGCTGGCGACGAGTACGCCATTACGGGTGAAGAACTGGCCGCGGGCCAGGCCGCGCGAATCCTGCGCGCTGGGGCTGTCCAGCGAGTACAGCAGCCAGTCGTCGGCGCGGAACGGGCGGTGGAACCAGATCGCGTGGTCCAGCGAGGCCATCTGCACGTGCGGGTGGTAGTAGCTGATGCCGTGCGGGAACGTGGCGGTGCCCAGCAGGTGGAAGTCGGAGGCATAGGCCAGCAGTGCCTGGTGCAGCTCCGGGGCATCGCCGACCGGCTCGCTCAGGCGCAGCCACACCTGGTGGTAGGGCGGGCGCTTGGGCGGGTTGAGTTCGTCACGCGGGTAGACGTGGCGGAACTCGAACGGGCCGCCGCGTGACAGCCAGCGCTGCACCTTGATCGGCAGCCGTTCCAGCACTTCAGCCGGCAGCGGCCGGTTCGGCTCGATGTCTTCCGGCTGCGGCACCTCGGGCATCTTGTGCTGATGCTCGGCACCGGTTTCGGCCTGCTGGAACGAGGCCGCGCAGAAGAAGATCACCTTGCCGTGCTGGATCGCAGTGACCCGGCGCACCGAGAAGCTGCCGCCGTCGCGGGTGCGGTCGACGTCGTAGACGATCGGGTGGTCGATGTTGCCGGCGCGCAGGAAGTAGGCGTGCAGCGAGTGCACGTGGCGGCCGTTGTCGACCGTGGCCTGCGCCGCAGCCAGCGCCTGGCCCAGCACCTGGCCGCCGAACACGTACTTGGTGCCGATGTCGCGGCTCTGCCCGCGGAACAGGTTGTCCTCCAGCCGCTCCAACGTGAGCAGGTCGATCAGCTCGGAGACGACGGGTTCGGGCGTGTCGTTCAAGGGGGCGGCCACAGCAATGAAGATGCCCCGATTATACCGGTGCAGGCCAGTCCATCATCGGTAGTGCCGGCCGCTGGCCGGCAACCTCATGATCCTCCTGGGGCACCTGCGGTTGCCGGCCAGCGGCCGGCACTACCGGTTACTTGCCCAGCCGGGCGACCAGTGCCTGCAGGGCGTTCTGCGCATCCGGGGCGAACCAGGCCTCGACAAAGCGGTCGAGCTGGATCAGGTCCGGCTGCAGCGCCACGTGCAGGTCGGCACGGGCAATCGCGCGGGTCAACAGCATCGGCTGGCGCGGTTGCTTGAGCAGGTTCTGCAGCCAGGCCACCGCACGTGCCACCACCAGGTCGCCCTCGGCCAGTTCATCGACCAGGCCGATCTGCACGGCCTGTTCGGCCGGCAC
Source organism: Stenotrophomonas sp. 1L-E-5-B-C3 (assembly GCF_057292075.1). NCBI lineage: Bacteria > Pseudomonadati > Pseudomonadota > Gammaproteobacteria > Lysobacterales > Lysobacteraceae > Stenotrophomonas > Stenotrophomonas sp. 1L-E-5-B-C3. The sequence goes on along the minus strand of NZ_JBXAWS010000004.1, from coordinate 209,979 downwards.
CAGCGAACCGGTGGTCAGCAGGACGCCGGCGCGGTGCACGCCGACTGCGCGACGCAGCAGGCGCTGGATGCCCTCCGGCGCGATCAGGCCCACCTGCACTTCGTTCAGGCCGATCGCATACGGGCGCGACGGATCGGCGCTGCGCGCCATCACCCGGTAATCGCAGCACAGGGCCAGCACGCAGCCACCGGCCGGGGCGTGGCCGGTGATCGCCGCGACCACCGGAATGCGGCTCTCGGCCAGCGTGCGCACGGCGCCAAAGAAGGCGTTCCAGGTGTCCAACAACTTGTGCTTGTCATCGCCATGCGAGAGCAGATGCGGCACGTCCATGCCGCCGGTGAAGACACGCTCGCTGCCCGACAGCACGATGCCGTGCGCGTCTTCGGCCATGGCCAGTTCAATGGCGTGGATCAACTGCCGGCACAGTTCGGTGTCCAGCGCGTTGACCGGCGGCCGCGCCAGGCGCAGTTCGCGGATGGGGCCATGGTTGATCACCTCGATGAGCGTCGTCATGCTGCGGTCTCGTTGCGAAGAAGGAACCTGGGCGATGATAACCAAACCATTCGTTGGCGTACTGTTGGTTCTGTGTGCGGCCGCAGCATCGGCCTCGGCGGCGGAACCGGCCTGCGTCACGGTGGAGCAGGGCTGGGCGCGGCTGCCGCCGAACCCGGCGATGCCGATGACCGCCGGCTACGGCGTGATCCACAACGGCTGCAGCAAGGCGGTGGCGATCACCGGCGCGACCAGCAGCAGCTTCAACGATGTGTCGCTGCACGAAACCACGATCGTCGATGGGGTCAGCCGGATGCGCGCGATCGAGCGTCTGCCGCTGGCACCGGGCGCGCGCGCCGAGCTCAAGCCCGGTGGACTGCACCTGATGCTGATGCAGGGCAAGGGTGCGTTGAAGGAAGGCCAGGTGCTGCCGCTGCGGCTGCAGCTGGAGGGCGGTGGCGAGGCCTGCGCCACACTGACGGTGCGCAAGGTTGCCCCGTGATGCACTGCCCGTTCCGCCGGGCCATGCCCGGCGAGCGCGTAGCGCGGTGAGGCTTTACGACCAGTCGTACGAGAACAGCACCGTGCGGCTCACCGGCTCGTACAGCATCACGATCGCGTCGGCGCCGGTGGCGCACCAGTTGTAGCCGGCTACGTCGGCTACGGCGAAGAACTTGTTGCCATCGCGGGTGATGATCACCGTTTCGGCATCGTCCGCAGCGTTGGGATCATCGGCAGCCTCGGTAAAGCCCAGTTCGAAGGCCGCGGGAATTTCTGCGGTTTCGGTCCAGTTGCCGAAACCGATCGGGCCACCGAGCGTATCCAGATAATCGCGCTCGCTGGCCTCACCCTTGCCGTAGCGCGAGTAGCAGGCGAGACGACCGTGTGTGGCATGGTAATCGCGGGCCTTGGCGTAGCTCTCGCGCATCTGCACGATGTGCTCCTGCGCATCCTTGTCCTGCACCGCATCGCCGATGAAATAACCCTCGTTGCCGAGGAAACGCATCTCGTTGCCAGCGGTCAGCTCGAAGGCGATCCAGTTGGTGCCGGTGAACGCGTTGTGGTGTTCTTCAGTGGTCTCGCCGATGCAGCCGTCATACGGCTCGATCGGGCACAGCATCGTCGCCACCTGGCCGGCCAGTTCCGGGCGCAGCACGCCCAGGTCGATCTTCAGCAGCGGCAGCAGGTGCTGGCCGAGCCAGGATTGGTCGGCAGTGAAGACGTCGGCGGGGAAGGGGACCATGCCGGGCAGCAGGTCGCGTAGTTCAGTCTGGTGGATCATGTCAGTCCTTTGAACGGGAACGTTAGCGCCGGGCCATGCCCGGCGGGGCCAATGCCGACCAAGGTCGGCATCTACCGAGGGCGCGTCAGCTCGACGCGTTGCGGATCGCCTCCGGCAGCGGTGCGCTCTTGCCGGTCTGCGTATCCATCCACACCACCACCACGTTGCCGTCGGAATACAGCTTCGAGTCGTCCTGCTGGTCGACGATGCGATGACCGATGGTCACGCTGCTGTTGCCGAGGCGCTCGACGAACAGTTCGACCAGGATGTCGTTGGGCCATACGATCGGCAGCCGGTAGTTGACGTTGGTCGCGGCCACCACCGGTGCGATGCGGTCGGTCATCGACACGCCTTCCACACCCAGCATCCAACGCACGCGCGCTTCTTCCAGGTAGGAGATGTATTTGGCGTTGTTCACATGGCCCATGCTGTCCATGTCACGCCAGCGCACGCTGATCGGAACGCGTGCCAGGATCTTGTGCTCGTTGCTCATCAGGCATCCTTCTTCTTGCGGGGCGAAGCGGTCTTGCTGGCCTTGCCGGTGCTCTTGGCAGCGGCCGCCTTCTTCGTCGGCTTCTCCGGCTTGACCTTGCGCGGCGGGCGCGCATCGGGCTTGTTGGCCACGGCGGCGGGCTGGTCCGGGCGCGCGCTGGTGGACGGCAGCATGCGGGCCAGGAACTGGCCGGTATACGACTGCGGGCAGGCCGCCACGTCTTCCGGCGTGCCGGTGACCAGGATGGTGCCACCGCGATGACCGCCTTCCGGGCCGAGATCGACGATCCAGTCGGCGGTCTTGATCACGTCCAGGTTGTGCTCGATCACCACCACCGTGTTGCCTTCGTCGCGCAGCTTGTGCAACACGCCCAGCAGCGCTTCGATGTCGTGGAAGTGCAGGCCGGTGGTTGGCTCGTCGAGGATGTACAGGGTGCGGCCGGTATCGCGGCGCGACAGTTCCTTGGACAGCTTCACGCGCTGCGCTTCACCGCCGGACAGCGTGGTCGCGCTCTGGCCCAGCTTGATGTAGCTCAGGCCCACGTCCACAAGTGTTTCCAGCTTGCGCGCGATCGACGGCACCGGCTCGAACAGCTTCAGTGCATCCTCGACGGTCATTTCCAGCACGTCGCTGATGTTGAAGCCCTTGTAGACGATCTCGAGCGTCTCGCGGTTGTAGCGCTTGCCGTGGCAGACATCGCAGGGCACATACACGTCCGGCAGGAAGTGCATCTCGACCTTGATCAGACCATCGCCCTGGCAGGCCTCGCAGCGGCCACCGCGCACGTTGAAGCTGAAGCGGCCCGGCGAGTAACCGCGTGCACGCGCTTCGGGCACCTGCGCGAACAGTTCGCGCAGCGGGGTGAACAGGCCGGTATAGGTGGCCGGGTTCGAGCGCGGGGTGCGGCCGATCGGCGACTGGTCGATGTCCACCACCTTGTCGAACAGGTCCAGGCCATCGATCTCCTTGTAGGGGGCGATCGGGTGCGAGGCACCGTTGATCTCGTTGGCGGCCAGCGAGAACAGGGTGTCGTTGATCAGCGTCGACTTGCCCGAGCCGGACACACCGGTCACGCAGGTCAGCAGGCCCGACGGAATCGCCAGGTCCACGCCCTTCAGGTTGTTGCCGCTGGCGCCGCGCAGGTGCAGCGTCATCTTCGGGTTCGGCTTGTGCCGGCGCGCCGGGATCTCGATCGCACGCTTGCCCGACAGGTACTGGCCGGTCAGCGAACGCGGTGCCTCCAGGATGTCCTGCAGGGTGCCCTGGCCGACGATTTCGCCGCCGTGCACGCCCGCGCCCGGACCGATGTCCAGCACGTAGTCGGCCAGGCGGATCGCGTCCTCGTCATGCTCGACCACGATCACCGTGTTGCCAAGGTCGCGCAGGCGGGTGAGGGTGCCGAGCAGGCGTTCGTTGTCGCGCTGGTGCAGGCCGATCGACGGCTCGTCGAGCACGTACATCACGCCGACCAGGCCGGCGCCGATCTGGCTGGCCAGGCGGATGCGCTGCGCCTCGCCACCGGACAGGGTGTCGGCCTTGCGCTCCAGGGTCAGGTAATCGAGGCCAACATCGACCAGGAAGCCGAGGCGTTCGCCAATCTCCTTGACGATCTTCGATGCGATCTCGCCGCGCCAGCCTGGCAGGCTCAGTTCACTGAAGAACTTCAGGGCCTCGTCGATCGGCAGCACAACCAGCTCGGGCAGCGGGCGGTCGGCCACGAACACGTTGCGCGCGGCCTTGTTCAGGCGTGCGCCGTTGCATTCCGGGCACGGCCGTTCGCTGATGTACTTGGAAAGCTCCTCGCGCACCGCCGGCGACTCGGTTTCCTTGTAGCGCCGTTCGAGGTTGGGAATGATGCCCTCGAAGCGGTGCTTGCGCTGGGTGCGGCCACCGGCTTCGGTGAAGTAGGTGAAGGTGATCGCTTCATCGCCGCTGCCATACAGCACGGCCTGCTGCACGCTGTCCGGCAGCGAGTTCCACGCCGCGTCGACGTCGAACTTGTAGTGCTTGGCCAGCGAGGCGATCAGCTGGAAGTAATAGGCGTTGCGGCGGTCCCAGCCGCGCACGGCACCGGCGGCCAGCGACAGCTCCGGGTGCACGACCACGCGCGAGGGGTCGAAGAACTCGGCCATGCCCAGGCCATCGCAGCCGGGGCAGGCGCCCATCGGCGCATTGAACGAGAACAGGCGCGGTTCCAGCTCCGGCAGCGAGTAATCGCAGACCGGGCAGGAATACTTGGAGGAGAACAGCGTCGGCGTGCTGTCGGCAGTGTCCAGGCTCTGCACCGAGGCCATGCCGTCGCCCAGCTTCAGCGCAGTCTCGAAGCTCTCGGCCAGGCGCTGCTTGATGTCCTCGCGCGGGCGGAAGCGGTCGATCACCGCTTCGATGGTGTGCTTCTGGCGCAGTGCCAGCGCTGGCACCTCGTCGATCTCGTACAGCTCGCCATCCACGCGCACGCGCACGAAGCCCTGCGCGCGCAGCTGGTCGAACACCTGGGCGTGCTCGCCCTTGCGGTCGCGGATGACCGGCGCCAGCAGCATGTAGCGCTGCTCCGGATCCAGCGTCAGCACGTGGTCGACCATCTGGCTGACCGTCTGCGCTTCCAGCGGGTAGCCATGGTCTGGGCAGCGCGGAGTGCCCACGCGGGCATACAGCAGGCGCAGGTAATCGTAGATCTCGGTGATCGTGCCGACCGTCGAACGCGGATTGTGCGAGGTCGACTTCTGCTCGATCGAGATCGCCGGGGACAGACCCTCGATGTGGTCCAGGTCCGGCTTTTCCATCACGCTCAGGAACTGGCGCGCATAGGCCGACAGCGACTCGACGTAGCGGCGCTGGCCTTCTGCATAGATGGTGTCGAACGCCAGCGAGGACTTGCCCGAACCGGACAGACCGGTGATCACGATCAGCTTGTCGCGGGGCAGGTCGAGGTCGAGGTTCTTCAGGTTGTGCGTCCGCGCGCCGCGGATGCGGATGAAATCCATCGCCATGGGGGATCCGGTTGTGGGGGCGTTGGCTGGATGCCGGGCCAGCAGGGAACGGCAATCGGTCAGCCTACCGAGGTGACCAGATGGGGGCAATGGGCGACAATGCCAGCCCGGAGTCTCACCTGCTGAGACCGCCCGACAGCTTTGTGTAGAGCCGAGCCATGCTCGGCTGCCTGGGCCCCGTGCCGTTCAGCCGAGCATGGCTCGGCCCTACAGGGGCGGGGGAAGGGCCGCCCGGGGCCATTCAGGGGGTTGACTTGACCCGCCCTGGCCCCTCTGCGTACAATTCCGCTCCTGTCCGCCCTCGATGGCGACAGTCCATAGACCACAATAACTACAGAGGAAGTCTGGTCATGTACGCAGTACTGGTCACCGGCGGTAAGCAATACCGCGTGGCGCAGGGCGAAAAGCTCCGCATTGAAAAGCTCGAAGTCGAAGTCGGCAGCGAGATCAAGTTCGACAACATCCTGCTGCTCGGCGACAGCGATGGCATCAAGATCGGCGACGCCCTGAGCGGCGCTGCGGTCACCGCCACCGTCCTGTCCCAGGGTCGTGCTGACAAGGTCCGGATCATCAAGTTCCGTCGCCGCAAGCACCACATGAAGCGTCAGGGTCACCGTCAGTACTACACCGAAATCGAGATCACCGGCATTGCCGGTGGCAGCAAGTAAGGAGATAGGTCATGGCACATAAAAAAGGCGTAGGCTCTTCGCGCAACGGTCGCGACTCCAACCCGAAGTACCTCGGCGTCAAGATCTTCGGCGGCCAGGCCATCGAAGCCGGCAACATCATCGTGCGTCAGCGCGGCACCCAGTTCCACCCGGGTTCCGGCGTTGGCCTGGGCCGTGACCACACCCTGTTCGCCCTCGTGGACGGCAAGGTGGAGTTCTCGGTCAAGGGCGCCAAGAAGCGTCGCACCGTCAGCGTCGTGTCGGTCGAAGCCTGATAAGGCTTGGCCAGCTGCCATGCCCCGGCATGGCGTCGCTGGTCGAATCGCACGCTGCATGAAGAGCCCCGCTTCGGCGGGGCTTTTCGTTGGAATCAGTGGTACAACGGGCACGGCCCGATCGCGGGGCGCGGCCCCGACAGCTGGAGCGCATCCGGCACGACATTCAAGCAAGGCAGCGGCACGCAGGCCGCGCCCATCGCAGGCATCGAAACAATGAAACTGGTAGACGAAGCAGAAATCGAAGTGTTCGCCGGCAACGGCGGCAACGGCTGCATTGGCTTCCGTCGCGAGAAGTTCATTCCGCTCGGCGGCCCGGACGGCGGCGACGGCGGTGCGGGCGGCAGCGTGTACATCCGCGCCGACGAAAACCTGAACACCCTGGTCGACTTCCGCCATGACCGCATTTTCAAGGCGCAGCGCGGCGAGAACGGCATGGGCCGCCAGGCCTATGGCAAGGGCGGCGAAGACCTGACCATCACCGTGCCGGTTGGCACCGTGATCATCAACGTGGCCACCGACGAAATCATCGGCGACCTGACCCAGCATGGCGACCGCCTGCTGGTGGCGCAGGGCGGCCGTGGTGGCCTCGGCAACATGCACTTCAAGAGCTCGACCAACCGCTCGCCGCGCCAGGCGCTGCCGGGCGAGCCGGGCGAAGAGCGCACGCTGAAGCTGGAGCTGAAGCTGCTGGCCGATGTCGGCCTGCTGGGCTTCCCCAACGCTGGCAAGAGCACCCTGATCCGTGCCGTTTCGGCGGCGACGCCGAAGGTGGCCGATTACCCGTTCACCACGCTGTACCCGAACTTGGGTGTGGTGAAGGTGGAGAACTACCGCAGCTTCGTGATTGCCGACATTCCGGGCCTGATCGAAGGCGCCGCCGACGGTGCCGGCCTGGGTGCGCAGTTCCTGCGCCATCTGCAGCGCACCCGCCTGCTGCTGCACCTGGTGGACATTTCCCCCATGGAAGGCGGCGTGGAAGGCATTTCCCCGGTCGAGCAGGTGCGTGCCATCGAGCGTGAGCTGGAGAAGCACGACCCGGAGCTGCTGCAGAAGCCGCGCTGGCTGGTGCTGAACAAGGCCGACCTGATGTTCGAGGACGAGGCCAAGGCTGCAGCCGAGCAGATCGTCGCCGAGCTGGGCTGGAAGGAGCCGTGGTTCCTGGTTTCGGCGCTGGGCCGCGAAGGCACCTTCCCGATCATGAGCCGGATCATGGCGTTCTTCGATCGCCAGAAGGAAGATGAGCTGGAAGCCCGCAACGCGCTGTAATGCCGTTGTGGTTCCGCGCGAAAAACCCGGCTTCGGCCGGGTTTTTTTTGTTGTGGTAGTGCCGGCCGCTGGCCGGTCACTGGGGTTGCCGGCCAGTGGCCGGCACTACCGGATCGCGCGGACCCCGTGGATCGCCTGGATCGCAGGCAACAAAAAACCCGGCCGAGGCCGGGCTTTTGTCTGCAGCCCAACCCCGAAGGGCAGGGCGGCAACGCCGGATCAGGCGGCCGCGAGGGCCTTGATGCGGTCGTTCAGGCGGCTCTTATGGCGAGCAGCCTTGTTCTTGTGGATCAGGCCACGCGCGCTGAAGCGATCCAGGATCGGCTGGGCAACGGCGAAGGCGGCTTGGGCGCCGGCGGCATCGTTGGCGTCCAGCGCCTTGATCACTTTCTTGACAGCGGTGCGCAGCATCGAGCGCTGAGCCACGTTGCGCGCGTTGCGCACGACGGTCTGCTTGGCGCGCTTCTTGGCGGACTTGATATTGGCCACGGTGGTGGTTTCCTGAAAAAATCGGTGTTATGGGAACAGCAAGCTAGCTAGTATGATGGCCCGAGAAATGCACGTCAAGTCGATTGTCAAGAGGGACGCTGAGTGAGTTCACCGAAGATGTTGCGAGGCCTGCTGTCGTTCAGCAGCATGACCATGGTCTCGCGGGTGCTCGGACTTGTCCGTGACCAGGTGATCACCACCACGTTCGGCACCAATGCGGTTACCGATGCGTTCTGGGTTGCCTTCAGGGTACCCAATTTCCTGCGGCGATTGTTCGCCGAGGGCTCCTTCGCCACCGCATTCGTGCCGGTGTTCACGGAAGTGAAGGAGACCCGCAGCCACGCCGAACTGCGTGAACTGATGGCCCGCACCGCCGGCACCCTGGGTGGGGTGCTGATGCTGGTCACCGCGCTGGCGCTGATCTTCGCCCCACAGCTGGCCTCGGTCTTCTCAAGCGGTGTTGATACCGACCCGGTGAAGCAGGGCCTGCTGGTCGACCTGTTCCGGCTGACCTTCCCGTTCCTGTTGTTTGTCTCGCTGACCGCGCTGGCCGGTGGTGCGCTGAACAGCTTCCAGCGCTTCGCGATGCCGGCGCTGACCCCGGTGATCCTCAACCTGTGCATGATCGCCGGCGCGCTGTGGCTGGCGCCGCGGCTGGGCGGCACCCCGGAGAAGCAGATCCTGGCACTGGGCTGGGCGGTGCTGGCCGCCGGCCTGCTGCAGCTGCTGTTCCAGCTGCCTTCGCTGAAGGGCATCAACCTGCTGACCCTGCCGCGCTGGGGCTGGAGCCATCCGGGCGTGCGCAAGGTGATGACGCTGATGGTGCCGACCCTGTTCGGTTCCTCGGTGGCACAGATCAACCTGCTGCTGGACACCGTCATCGCCGCCAAGCTGACCGACGGCTCGCAGTCCTGGCTGTCGCTGGCAGACCGCTTCCTGGAGCTGCCGCTGGGCGTGTTCGGCGTGGCGCTGGGTACGGTGATCCTGCCGGCGCTGGCCCGTCATCATGTGAGCACCGACCGCGAGGGCTTCTCGCGCTCGCTGGACTGGGGCCTGCGCATGACCCTGCTGATCTCGGTGCCGGCCATGCTGGGCCTGCTGCTGCTGGCCGAACCGCTGATCGCGACCATCTTCCAGCACGGCCAGTTCAGTGCCTTCGATACCCGCATGACCGCGCTGTCGGTGTACGGCCTGAGCTTCGGCCTGCCGGCGTTCGCCCTGCTGAAGGTGGTGCTGCCGGCGTTCTATGCGCGCCAGGACACCAAGACCCCGGTGCGCGCCGGCGTGGCCGCACTGGTGGCCAACATGGTGTTCAACTTCGCTCTGCTGGCGGTGCTGTACCAGGTGATGGTGCCGGACGAACTGAAGGCGCAGGGCGTGATGGCCGCCATCGGCAAGCAGCCGGGCCTGCACCTGGCGTTGGGCATCGCCAGCGCGCTGTCCAGTTACCTGAACCTGGGCCTGCTCTGGTACTGGCTGGGCAAGACCGATGTCTACCAGCGTCGGCCGGGTTGGGGCGGCTATCTGGTACGCCTGCTGCTGGCCTGCGCGGCCATGGTCGGCGTACTGCTGGCCCTGCTGTACTGGCTGCCGGGCTTCTCGGCGATGGGTGCATGGGAGCGGATCGGCGCACTGGCACTGCTGGTCGGCGGCGGTGGCGCGACCTATGCGGTGGCCATGGTGGCAATGGGCTTCCGCCCGCGCGACCTGCGCGGGCATTGATCGCGGCCTGTGGCGGCTATACTTCAGGGTTACACCATTGAAGCGGCGGCCCCGGTTGGGCCGGAACGAGAGTTGATGAGCAGGCTGTTCAGAAGCGTCGAGGGCGGGGAGCTGTTCCCCAACGGAAGCGTGGTCTGTATCGGTGCATTCGACGGCCTCCATCTGGGCCATCGTGCGCTGGTCCGCCACGCGGTTGCCCGCGCGCGCGCCTTGGGCGTGGCCGCAGTTGCCGTGGCGTTCGAGCCGTTGCCGCGTGAATTCTTCGCCCAGGGCACGCCGCCGCCGCGGCTGACCCTGGCGCGCAGCAAGGTCGAGATCCTGCGCGAGCTCGGCGTCGATGCGATCGGCCTGCTGCGTTTCGACGCAGCGATGGCGGCGATGCCGGCCGAGACGTTCGTACGCCAGCTGCTGGTCAATCGCCTGAGTGCGCGTGAGGTCTGGATCGGTCCGGAGTTCTGTTTCGGCAACCGTCGTCGCGGCGACCTGGCCCTGCTGCAGAAGCTCGGCGCCGAGCTCGGTTTCAGCGCTGGCGAGATCGAAGCGGTCGACCTGCATGGCGAGCGCATTTCCAGCACCCGCATCCGCCAGCTGCTGCAGGACGGCGACTTTGCCCGTGCCGGCGACCTGCTCGGCCGCCCGTATGCGATCAGCGGCCGGGTGGTGCGTGGGCGCCAGCTTGGCCGTACGCTGGGCTTCCCTACCGCCAACCTGCGTTTCCCGAAGACCCCGGCGTTGTCGGGCATCTACGCAACCTGGGTGCACGGCGTGTTCGACCAGCCGTGGCCTTCGGTGTCCAGCTTCGGCACGCGGCCGACCGTGGAGGGCGTGGAGCCGTTGCTGGAAGCCCACCTGTTCGATTTCCAGGGCGATCTGTACGGGCGCCACATCGACGTCGAATTCGTCGCCAAGCTGCGCGACGAAGAAAAATTCAATGATCTGGCGGCGCTGACCGACCAGATGCACCGTGACGCCGAACAGGCGCGCGCCATCCTTTCCGAACATAGATTGCGAGCCACTGCGTGAGCCAGGACTACAAGACCACCCTGAACCTGCCAGCCACCGAATTCCCGATGCGCGGCGACCTGCCCAAGCGCGAGCCGGGCATTCTGGCGCGGTGGGAAGAGCAGGGGCTCTACCAGCAGCTGCGCGACAACGCCGCCGGCCGCCCGCTGTTCGTGCTGCATGACGGCCCGCCGTACGCCAACGGCCGCATCCACCTCGGCCACGCGGTCAACAAGATCCTGAAGGACATCATCGTCAAGTCGCGCTACCTGGCCGGCTTCGATGCGCCCTACGTGCCGGGCTGGGACTGCCACGGCCTGCCGATCGAAATTGCGGTCGAGAAGAAGTGGGGCAAGGTCGGCACCAAGCTCGACGCCGTCGAGTTCCGCCAGAAGTGCCGCGAGTTCGCCGAAGAGCAGATCAACATCCAGCGCGTGGACTTCAAGCGCCTGGGCGTGACCGGTGACTGGGACAACCCGTACAAGACCCTGAGCTTCGACTTCGAAGCCAACGAGATCCGTGCGCTGGCCAAGATCGTGGCCAACGGTCACCTGCTGCGCGGCGCCAAGCCGGTGTACTGGTGCTTCGACTGCGGTTCGGCGCTGGCCGAAGCGGAGATCGAGTACCACGAAAAGGAATCGCCGGCGATCGACGTGGCCTACGCCGCGCGCGATGCGCAGGCCATCGGCCAGGCGTTCGGCGTGAGCGTGCCGGCCGATGTGGAAGTGGCCGTGCCGATCTGGACCACCACCCCGTGGACGCTGCCGGCTTCGCTGGCGGTGTCGCTGGGCGCGGAGATCAACTACGTGCTGGCCGAAGGCCCGGCGCACAACGGCAAGCGCCGTTGGCTGGTGCTGGCCGCCGCCCTGGCCGAGCGCGCACTGCAGCGCTACGGCGTGGAAGCGGTGGTGCTGCACGGTGAGGCGGACGGTTCGGCGCTGGAAAACCAGCTGCTGGCGCACCCGTTCTATCCGGAGCGCGAGATCCTGGTGCTCAACGGCGAGCACGTGTCCGACGAGGACGGTACCGGTGCGGTGCACACTGCCCCCGGCCACGGCCAGGAAGATTACGTGGTCAGCCAGAAGTACGGCCTGCTGGACAAGTACAACGCTGGCCAGGTCACCCCGATCGACGGCCGTGGCGTGTACCTGGAATCGACGCCGCCGGCGGGTGACGTGGTGCTGGCCGGCCAGCATCTGTGGAAGGCGCAGGAGGCCATCGTCGGCGTGCTGCGCGACAACGGTGCGCTGCTTGCCTTCCACCCGATCCGCCACAGCTACCCGCACTGCTGGCGCCACAAGACGCCGGTGGTGTTCCGCGCCACCCCGCAGTGGTTCATCTCGATGGACAAGGCCAACCTGCGCAACGATGCGCTGGCCGCCATCGACACCGTGGGCTGGTTCCCGAGCTGGGGCAAGGCGCGCATCCAGAGCATGGTCGATGGCCGCCCGGACTGGACCATTTCGCGCCAGCGCACCTGGGGTGTGCCGATCGCACTGTTCACCCATCGCCAGACCGGTGAGATCCACCCGCGTTCGGTGGAGCTGATGCGGCAGGTTGCCGACCGCGTTGAAGCCGAAGGCATCGACGTGTGGTACTCGCTGGACGCCAGCGAACTGCTGGGTGCCGAAGCGGCCGACTACGAGAAGGTCACCGACATCCTCGATGTCTGGTTCGACTCGGGCGTGACCCATGAGGGTGTGCTCGCCGCGCGTGGCTTCGGCAAGCCGGCCGACCTGTACCTGGAAGGTTCCGACCAGCATCGTGGCTGGTTCCAGTCCTCGCTGCTGACCGGCGTGGCGATCGACAAACGCGCGCCGTACAAGCAGTGCCTGACCCACGGCTTCACCGTGGACGAGCACGGCCGAAAGATGTCCAAGTCGCTGGGCAACGGCATCGAGCCGCAGGACATCATGAACAAGCTGGGCGCGGACATCCTGCGCCTGTGGATCGCCTCGGCCGACTACAGCAACGAGATGTCGCTGTCGCAGGAGATCCTCAAGCGCAATGCCGACGCCTACCGTCGCCTGCGCAACACCGCACGCTTCCTGCTCGGCAACCTGGACGGTTTCGATCCGGCCCAGCACCTGCAGCCGCTGGACCAGATGGTCGCGCTGGACCGCTGGATCGTGCATCGCGCGTGGGAACTGCAGGAGAAGATCAAGGCGGCCTACGACGGCTACAACATGGCCGAGATCGTGCAGCTGTTGCTGAACTTCTGCAGCGTGGACCTCGGTTCGCTGTACCTGGACGTGACCAAGGACCGCCTGTACACGATGCCGACCGATTCCAGCGGTCGCCGTTCGGCACAGAGCGCGATGTACCACATCGCCGAAGCATTCACCCGCTGGGTCGCGCCGATCCTGACCTTCACCGCCGACGAGCTGTGGGGCTACCTGCCGGGCGAACGCGCCGAGCATGTGCTGTTCACCACCTGGTACGACGGCCTGGCGCCGCTGCCGGCCGATGCCCAGCTCAACGCCGCCGACTTCGACCAGCTGCTGGCCGTGCGCGAGCAGGTGGCCAAGGTGCTCGAGCCGATGCGCGCCAACGGCGCGATCGGTGCCGCGCTGGAGGCGGAGATCACCATCGCCGCCAGCGAAGAGCAGGCCGCGCGCTGGCAGCCGCTGGCCGATGAACTGCGTTTCCTGTTCATCAGCGGCGACGTGCAGGTGCGCCCGGCGACCACCGACGAGGTGTTCGTCAGCGCGCAGCCGACCACCAAGGCCAAGTGCGTGCGCTGCTGGCACCACCGCGCCGACGTCGGCAGCAATGCCGACCACCCGGAACTGTGCGGCCGCTGTGTGAGCAACATCACCGGTGCCGGTGAAGTGCGGAGCTGGTTCTGATGGCCGCGCCCCGTCCGCATCCGAACGCCCTGGTCTGGCTGCTGCTGTCGGCGGCCATCATCGGCCTGGACCAGTGGTCCAAGGCCTGGGTTCTGTCGAGCCTGCCGGAGTTCCAGCCGGTGGTGGTCATCGACGGCTTCTGGAACTGGTACCGCACCTACAACACCGGTGCGGCGTTCAGTTTCCTGAGCGACGCCGGTGGCTGGCAGAAGCACTTCTTCACCGTGCTGGCGATCGCCATCAGTGGCCTGATGGCCTGGTGGCTGCGCAGCACCGCCCGTGGCAACTGGAAGGCGGCGGTGCCGTATGCGCTGATCATCGGCGGCGCCATCGGCAACGTGATCGACCGCCAGGTGCATGGCCACGTGGTCGATTTCATCCAGTGGTACGTGGGCAGCTACACCTGGCCCTCGTTCAACATCGCCGATTCGGCCATCGTGGTCGGTGCCGTGGGCATCGCCCTGTTCGGCCTGTTCGAAGGCAAGTCCGCCAAAAAGGCGGATAATGCCAACCCGAAACCGTAAGCCGGCCGCTGCCGGGAGACTGAACTGATGGATGTGCTGCTCGCCAACCCGCGTGGATTCTGTGCCGGCGTCGATCGTGCGATCGAGATCGTCAAGCGCGCGATCGAAACGCTGGGCGCGCCCATCTATGTCCGCCATGAAGTGGTGCACAACCGCTTCGTGGTCGATGACCTGAAGCAGCGCGGCGCGATTTTCGTCGAGGAACTGGATGAAGTGCCGGACAACAATACGGTCATCTTCAGTGCGCACGGCGTGTCCCAGGCCGTGCGCCAGGAAGCCGAACGCCGTGGTCTGAAGGTGTTCGACGCCACCTGCCCGCTGGTGACCAAGGTCCACTTCGAAGTGGCCCGCCACTGCCGTGCCGGCCGTGACGTGGTGCTGATCGGCCACGCCGGTCACCCGGAAGTGGAAGGCACCATGGGTCAGTGGAACCGCGAAGCCGGTACCGGCCAGATCTATCTGGTGGAGGACGTGGAGCAGGTTGCCACGCTGCAGATCAAGCAGCCGGAAAACTTCGCCTACACCACCCAGACCACGTTGTCGGTGGATGACACGCGCGGCATCATCGATGCGCTGCGCGAGCGCTTCCCGGCGATGCAGGGCCCGAAGAACGACGACATCTGCTACGCCACGCAGAACCGCCAGGATGCCGTGCGCGACCTGGCCAAGCGCTGCGATCTGGTGCTGGTGGTCGGCTCGCCGAACAGTTCCAACTCCAACCGCTTGAGCGAGCTGGCCCGCCGCGAAGGCGTCGAGTCGTACCTGATCGACGGTGCGCACGAGATCGACCCGGCGTGGGTGGTGGGCAAGCAGCACATCGGCGTGACTGCGGGTGCCTCGGCGCCGCAGGTGCTGGTCGATGGCGTGCTGGCGCGGCTGGCCGAGCTGGGTGCCAACGGCGTGGGCGAGCTGGACGGCGAGCCGGAATCGATGGTGTTCGCGCTGCCGAAGGAACTGCGCCTGCGCCTGGTCGACTGACCGCGGCAGGTGTTCGCCGGGCATGGCCCGGCGCTACCGGGTGTGTGTCATCCACGCATGGTGTGGATCTACTGCGTTGGTGGGTGCGGACCGTTGGTCCGCACTGATGGTCGCACCACCATGACCTTCGGCCATGGGGCCGCGCACGCGACAGGCCTAGCATCAAAGGTTCTACCGCTGCTGGAACCTGCCCGATGAAGACCCGTGCCCTGGTGATGTCCGTGCTGTTCGCGCTGGCTGCCACGCCTGCGCTGGCGCAGACCTCGCCCCCGGCGAACGCAGCGGCCCCCGGCTTGCTGCGCATCGATGTGGACGCGCGTGACCTGGCCCGGCGCATCTTCAAGGTGACTGCCACGGTGCCGGCCAAGCCCGGCCCGATGACCCTGCTGTACCCGCAGTGGATTCCCGGCAACCATTCGCCGACCGGCCCGATCGACAAGCTGGCCGGGTTGCGCGTGACTGCCAACGGCAAGCCGCTGGCCTGGCAGCGCGACCAGTTCAACGTCTATGCGTTCAAGGTGAACGTGCCCGAGGGCGTGAGCGAGATCGTCGCCTACTTCGATTTCCTGTCCTCGCAGGGCGGCAGCCAGGGCCGGGTGGTGATGACCCCGGAAATGCTCAACCTGCAGTGGAACGCCAATTCGCTGTACCCGGCCGGAGTCGATGCGCGCAACCTGCAGGCGCAGGCCAGCGTGACCCTGCCCAAGGGCTGGTCGTTCGCCACTGCGCTTGAAACCGCACGCCGCGACGGTGACACCGTGGTGTTCAAGCCGATCTCCTATGACCATCTGGTCGATTCGCCGTTGTTCGCTGGCGAGCACTACCAGCGCATCGATCTCGATCCGGGCGCAAAGGTGCCGGTGCATCTCAATGTGTTTGCAGACGAAGCCAAGTCGCTGAAGCCGAGTGACGCGCAGATCACGATGCACCGCGCGCTGGTGCAGCAGGCCGACAAGCTCTATGGCGCGCGCCATTACAACCACTATGAGTTCCTGCTGGCGTTGACCGACCGCCTCGGCGGCATCGGCCTGGAGCATCACCGTTCCAGCGAGAACAGTGCCGACCCGGGGTACTTCACAGAGTGGGACAGCAACGCGTGGATGCGTGATCTGCTACCGCACGAGTACACCCATTCCTGGAATGGCAAGTACCGTCGCGGCGCCGATCTGGCCACCGCCAATTTCAACGTGCCGATGGGCGACAGCCTGCTGTGGGTGTACGAAGGCCAGACCCAGTTCTGGGGCCAGGTGCTGGCCGCGCGCTCTGGGTTGTGGTCGACCGCGCAGGCGCGCGACATGCTGGCCAACGTGGCCGCGACCTATGACCGTGGCCGCCCGGGACTGGCCTGGCGCCCGCTGCAGGACACCACCAACGACCCGACCATCGCCCAGCGCCGCACGCTGCCGTACCGCAATTACCAGATGAGCGAGGACTATTACTCCGGCGGCCAGATGCTGTGGCTGGAAGTGGAGGGCAAGCTGCGCGAGCTGAGTGGCAACCGTCGCAGCCTGGACGACTTCGCGCGTGCGTTCTTCGGCGTCGGCAATGGCGACTGGGACGTCAACCCGTACACCTTTGATGACGTGGTCGCGACCTTGAACGGCATCGCCCCGTATGACTGGGCCACGTTCCTGCGCGGGCGCCTGGACGGTCATGGTTCGTTGACCGGCGGCCTGGAACTGGCGGGCTGGAAGCTGGTCTATCGCGATGCCCCGAACGATGCCTACAAGGCGCAGGAGAAGCGCGCCAAGGCGGCGCTGCTGGCGTATTCGCTGGGCGCGACCGTGCTCGACAGCGGCACGGTCGGTGATGTGATCTGGGACAGCCCGGCGTTCAATGCTGGCCTGGCGCCGGGCATGAAGGTGATTGCAGTTGGCGGGCGCGAGTACAGCAGCCAGCGGCTGAAGGATGCGGTGGCGGCAGCAGCAAAGGACAAGGCACCGATCGTGTTGCTGGTGAAGCAGTTCGACCGCATCGAAACGATGAGCATCGCCTACCACGGTGGCCTGCAGTACCCGGTGCTGGAGCGCATCACCGGCAAGCCTGACCGCCTGGCGGATCTGTGGAAGGCACGATGAAGCCGCGCGCCCGCGATGGCGTGATCCTGTTGATGGCGATCCTCGCCATCATCGGCGCGTTCCTGCACGGCGATGGGCGCTGGCTGCATTGGCTGGCCAAGCCGGCCACCACGCTGTTGATCGCCGCCATCGCCTGGCGCGTGCATGATCCGGCGCAACCGTTCTACCGCCGCGCGGTGCTGGCCGGCATGCTGCTTTCGTGCGTGGGCGACATTGCGCTGATGCTGCCGGTGGATGCGTTCGTACCGGGGCTGGTCGCCTTCCTGTTGGCGCACCTCTGCTACATCGTCGCATTCCACGATGGCTTGCGTGCCGGTCGTGGCCTGGTCGGCGCCAGTGTGCTGCTCGGTGCATTTGCCGTGCTCAACGTGCTGGGCCTGTGGCCGCACCTGCCCGCACCGATGCGTATTCCGGTACTGGCGTACGTGGTGGTGCTGGCGTCGATGGCGGTGCTGGCCCTGGCACGGCAGTGGGGCAGCCCGCAGCCCGACGCCGTGGAAGCCCGAAGCGCCCGCTGGGCCGCGGCGGGTGCATTGCTGTTCGTGGCCAGTGATTCCCTGCTGGCCTGGGACCGCTTCGCCGGTGGCCTGCCGCTGGCCAGCCTGCTGGTGCTGTCCACGTACTACGGCGCGCAGTACGCCATCGCGCGCTCGGTGAAGTAGCAAAAAGGGGACGGAGGGGATTAAGTCGCAAACCGCACCAAGGCACATGCGACTTAATCCCCTCCGTCCCCTTTTTTTTGTGGTCTACCGGCGGCTCACGCCGAGCACGGTGCCCTGCGCATCGAACTGCAGGCGCACCGATTCGCGGTCTCCGGCAACTTCATCCGGCAGCCACACCAGCTTGCCGCCCTTGCGTACGATCACGTAGACGTGGCCGACTTCAGATGCGGGGTTCTGCAGGGCATTGCGTTGTTGCTGCAGTGCCTGTGCCACGCGCGGCACGGCGTCGAAATCGATGCTGGCCAGGGATGTGCTGCTGCGCTGCAGGCTGATGGTCGGCGCGAACTGCTGCGGATTCACCGGATTGCCCTTGCGCCACTGGCCACGCTCGAAATGGTAGCTGTCGACGTGGGTTGGCTGCTGGGGATCGATCAGATCCAGGTTGATGCGACCATCATCGTAGAAGTGGATGCTGTGGAAGACCGTCAACCGCTGCCCGGCCAGCGCCGGCAGTTGCTCCAGTGCCTGGCGCGCGGCCTGCAGGTAGTCTGCATCGAACAGACGGTTGTTGCGTTCGGGAATCGGAATGGGGTGCGGATCCGGTACCGGCGCGAGCGATCCAGGATTCTCGCGCGACGGCTGCATGGTGACCGGCGCGGGCAACCGGTCGCGCTGCACCGAGTGGCCCAGCGTTTCGCTGATCGTCTGCAATCCGCCGCCAGCAACGGCCACGCCCGCCAGCACCAGCAGCACCAGCGAGAACACCAGCCGGGTGGAGGGCGGCTGCTTCATATCCCCTCCAGGCGCACGTTGCCACGATCATCCGGGTCGTACAGCAGCGTCACGTGCTCGCGCGGGATGTTGGCCAGTTCGATCAGCGGGATGAAGCGACGCACGCTCGCCTGCTGCACAGCGCCTTCGCGGTCGGTGTACTGCAGCTGGAATTCCACCTGCGGCTGTTCGTTGAGATAGGTGCCGGTCTGGCGCACCTTCAGCACCCTGGCTTCCACGCCGATGCCACGGTACTTCAGCGCGTCGCCACGTGCATCGGCGTGCAACAGTCGGCCGAGCAGGCGCAGGCCCAGTGCGTAACCGCACAGCACCAGCGGGCACATCAGCAACGGGTGGCCGAACGACAGGAAGGTCCAGCCCAGGCCTTCGCTCTGCAGCCTGTAGGTGAACACATAGGCACTGGCAACCACCACGATGGCGATGCCACCGCCGATCCCTCGCCGCCACAGGCTGGCAACATCCAGCTCGGGATGGGCGCCGTCGAGCACCACGTTGGGGAATTCGCCTGGCGTGCGGCTCAGGCGTGCATCGAGGTGATTGCCTGCGACGAAGCGCTGCAGCTGCGGTTTGCTGTCGACCACCAGCATCTGCTCACTGATCGGCGTGCCGGACAGGTTCTGGAAGGCCAGCTGCAGCTTCCACTGCGCGAAGCCATGCATATGCACGCCGGTCTGTTCGGCCTGCTTGATCAGTGTGGTGCGCGGCTCACCATCAGTGAGAATCGAGCGCACCCGGTACAGGGCGCGCAACGGGCCCAGCAGCAGGTAATGCAGGAACGCGAGCAGCAGGACCAGCCACAAGGCCAGTGACAACGCCAGCAGCAGCACGGCCAGCCACGGCGGGCTGCGATCGGCCAGCGCCACCGGCCATGACGTGCCGAAATAGAGGATGCAGGGGAAAGGCAACGCGAAGAACAGCAGGAACGCGCCCCAGAACCAGAGATAGGCCTTCATGGGGTGGAGGTGGCAGACCGGTGGAACAGGGCGCGTAGGTTACTACGCTTCAGCGGAATTGCAGGGTCAGCAGATAGTAGCGGCCGAGTGGGTCGTCCAGCCCCGGCATCTGCCCGCCGTTGCCGACCAGATAGTTCACCGGCTGCGTGTCGAGCACGTTGTGCACGTCCAGCGCGGCGACAAGGCGAGGCCCCAGCCGGCGTGCGAGGTGCAGGTTCCAGCGCAGCTGCCGAGGGTTCATGCAGTGGCTCAGTTCGATCTGCTCCTGCGGGCACTCGGCACCGGGCAGCCACGCGCGCGTGCGTCCGGTCTGGTTGCCACGCAGCGCGATATCCCAATTGCTGTTCTGCCATTGCACGTTCAGCACGGCGGCGATCTCCGGCGTAACATGGCCGCGCAGGTCCACCGCGGGTTCATGATCGCGTCGCCGACGCAGTTCCTGCTGCTTCAGCGCATCAACCGAGAACAGCCACTGGCCGTTGCTGCCGGCATCGATGCGGTACTCGCTGCGCAGCACCCAGTTGCGGGACGTGGTGCGGCCGATGTTGTCGAACGACAGGCGCAGGCTGCTCAGGTGTCCGTCTTCGTCCAGCTGCCAGGTGCTGCGGTTCCAGACTGCGTCGGATGGCTGCAGCGCCAGAATCTCGTTGCGCAGCTCGACGATGTTGTGGGTCAGCGACACCGAAAAAGTGTCGTTGGGTGTCCAGCTGGCGGCCAGCGAATGACTGCGCGAGCGCTCTGCTTTCAACGCGTCGTTCTCCACCACCTCGGCGGTGACGCTGCAACGACCATCACTGATGGTCATCGCGCATTCCGGCAGCGCGCTGGAGGCGGGCAGCGTGATCGAGCCGAAGTAGCCGGGCGGTCGCCGCTGTTCGAACAGGCTGGGAGCGCGGTAGCCGCGTCCGCTGGCCAGCAGGAACGACCACTGCGGTGTCGGGCTCCAGCGCAGGCCGGCCCGTGGCGAGAACGCCATGAAACCGCCATCACGATCCCAGCGAGCGGCCAGGTCCGCGCGCAGCGTGGGCGCAAGCGGCAGGCCGAGTTCGGCGTAGACGCCGCTGCTCTGCCGCGACAGGCGACGTTGCTGCTGTGGCAGGCCCAATGCGAGGTCACCCTGGCTGAGCAGCGCATCGGGACGCGACGTCCAGCGTTCATGGCGCAGGTCGATGCCGGTGGCCAGCTGCGCGGGGCCGCCAGGCAGCGGCATCAGTTCGCGCTGCATGCCCCACCAGCCCTGCCACTGTTCGGTACGTCCGCGGTTGCGGATGGACGGGAACAGCGTTTCCACCTCGGCTGCTGGTGGTGCGTCGAAGCCAGGGGTGAATCTGCGGGCCTGCGTCGCTTCCAGGAGCCGGGTCGCACGCACGGTGCCTGCCGTGGACAGCGTGACGTCACTGCGTTGCGAGCTGATTCCCGCTTCCCAGCTGCGTCGGCCCTGGTCACGGCCGAGACCGAAGGTGATATCTGCATCGGTGGCGCGAACGCTGGGGCGCACATTGCCTGCTTCATGCAAGACGCTGTTGAAGGTGATTCCGCGCGAGACCACGGCGATGGCGGTGGGGCCGAGATCGAAGCGCTGCCGGTTGTGGTTGGCGCGCGCTTCGACATAGGCATAGCGTCCTTCGCCGCGTTCATGCCGGTAATGCAGGTAGGCCGAAGCGGTATCCGAGGCGGGTTGCAACGAACGCGGGCGCGCACTGTCGAACCAGCAGCCATCCTCGCGCCGCTTCAGTGGAGGCTCGCAGCGCCGGGCCGGCAGATACCAGTTGCCGAAGATCGCGCCGATCGGATACAGCGAGGTTTCTGCATGCCAGTCGCGGCGATCACCGGCCACATGCTCGACCCGGTGCAGGTCAAGGCCTGCAAACCAGCGGTCACCGCCTTCGCGCAGCCCGCCGGTGGCCATCTGGACACGGTACTGGCCGGCGTCGCCACGGCTGCTCAGCCCGGTCTGCAGCATCGCTTCGGGACCATCGGCCTGGTCGCGCAGGATGATGTTGACCACTCCGGACATCGCGTCGGCACCGTAGATGGCGGAGGCACCACCGCGGACCAGTTCGATGCGATCGACGAAGCTCAGGGGAATGCCGCCCAGGTCGGTCAGCCCGCCCTGTTCCAGCGACACCATCGGGTAGCGCGGCAGTCGCCTGCCGTTGACCAGGAACAATGTTGCACGTGGCCCCATGCCATCGAAGCTGGTGGTGGCCGCGGCTCCCACCGGCAGGTACTGCGAATCACCACTGCGAGCGCTGCTCATCGCAGGAAGGCCGTTCATTCCGGGCAGATGGCGCAGCAGGTCGAACAGGCTGCCGTAGCCACTGCGCAGGATGTCGGCGCGATCGATCGTTGTCACCGGCAGGGTGGTCTGTACCGAGGTGCGTGGCAGGCGGCTGCCAGTGACATGGATTGGTGCCAGTTCCACCTGCGGCGGGCGCTCCGGTGCCGTGCGCGGGCCGGCCACGGGCGTTGCAGGAGATGTCGCTGCTGCGGGCGCGGGGGCCACTCGGATGCGTCGGATGACGAAACCGCCGGACGGCGTACGCAGGACATTCACCGGCATGCCGGCGACCAGTTGTTTCAGGGCCGTGGCAGGGTCTGCCTGGCCGTTGGCCCCATCGCTGTGCAGCCCACTGAGCTCGCGGGCGTCGAACAGCAGGGCGATGCCGCTCTGTCGTGCCCACTGCTGCAACGCCGACGGCAATGGGCCAGCACCGATATGGTAATCACGCGTGCCTGCCGCTTCACCGGCGCTGGCCACCGGCAGCACGGCGGCCAGCAGCGCCAGGTACAGCAGGGGGCGGAGCAGCCCCCACTGCCGCGCGCCCGGACCTGCTGCCATGGCTGGCACCTCTCAGTAGGTGCGACGCAGTTCCAGCGCGCCATCCGGGCGCGTCTGGCCAGCGACGGACCATCCCAGTTCCAGCGCGGACAGCAACTCCTGTGCGTCGCCTGCGCGGAACGTTCCACTTACCGCCAGATCGGTGATCTCCGGGTCGACAATCACCAGTGGCGTCCGGCCATAGCGGTTCATGCGTTCGACCACGATCGACAACGGTGTGGCATCGAACACCAGTTTTCCGCGCAGCCAACCTTCGGCCGCCACGGTGGAGGACAACGCCGGGCCAGGCTGGATGCGGCCGGAGGGCAATACCTGCAGCTGCTGGCCGGGCGCCAGCATGTGCTGGGCCGTGCCGTTGCTGACTTCAACCGCACCTTCCAGCAATGCCACTTCAACCAGTCCATCGCGCAGGCGCTCGACCTGGAAGGTGGTGCCGATGTCGCGGATGGTGCTGTCGCCGGCACGCAGCTGCAGCGCCTTGCTCGACGGCGCGACCTGCAGTTGCAGACGTCCGCGTTCCAGTTCCAGATCGCGATGACGCCAGCCGAAGCGCGCGCGCAGCGTGGTGCCGGCGTCGAGGGTGGCCAGGCTGCCGTCGGCCAGGGTCAACTGGCGCGGCAGACGGGTGTCATTGGCATACAGCTGCGGTGTCGGATTGCCATCCAGCGCAATCATCCAGCCGATGCCGATCGCCAGACAGATGCCGGCGGCTGCGGCCAGGCCGGGCAACAGGCGGCGGCGTGCAGGCCGCGCCACGCGCGCGGCCGCAGTGCGCAGCCACGGGTCGGAGCCCAGCGTCTCGCCCTGCTGGAACAGCGTCTCGGCCTGTACCCAGGCTTTGACATGGGCAGGATCTTCAGCCAACCAGTCTTCGAATGACTCGCGCTCGGCCGCGGTGCAATCCGGGGCTTCCAGGCGTGCCACCCAGTCGCTGGCACGTTCGTACAGCGAGGCATCTTCCTTGTGCCGGAGGCGGCTCATTCGGCGTCCCTGTCGTGATGCAGCGGGTCCGGTCCCAGCTCCTGACGCAGGCCCTGAAGGGCACGGGCAATATGTTTTTCCACGGTCTTGGCGGTGATTCCACAGTGCCGCGCGATCTGCGTATAGCTCATGCCGGTGATCCGGTTGAGCAGGTACACCTCGCGCGCGCGCTCGGGCAGTTTGAACAGGGCCTGCCGCAGCAGGGACAGCATCTGCCCGGACTCGGCCTGGCGCAATGGATCGGGCGACTGGCTGGTGGGCTCGTCGCTGCCATCATGCTCGGCCAATGACAGGTGCGGTCGCGATTGCGGCGAGCGGCCGCGATCCGCCAGGCGGTTGCGGGCGATACGATACAGCAGCAGGCGCAGCTCGTCGGGCCCGTGCGCGCGATAACGGATCAACCGCTCCATGCAGTCCTGCGCGATATCCTCCGCATCCTCCGGCCCGACCCCCCGAGTGCGCAGGAACGCGCACAGCGGCGTGCGTTCTTCGCGTACGAACGCGATGAAGGCGTCCGCGGGCACGGGCAGGTCCGATGCGCGATGGATCAGGGGGGACGGGGCGGACAGGGCTGGCCTCGGCTGGCTGTGGAGAATGCGTCATCGAGTTTTACGCGACGATGACCTGATGGGGAAGAGTGCATGTCGCTCGGGCTCTCATTGTGAATGCATTCATCTTCAGTGGCCTGGCATGCTGGGGGAGATCGGGCCGTTCCGACGTTTGACTCTCTACCCGCGTGTTGCGGGTGGAGAGAGAACGTATGAAGCATTCGAAGTTGAGCCTGGCCCTGGCCGGGCTGCTTGGCATTGGCGCCATCATGGCGGCTGATGACGTCATGGCAATGAGTTATCACGTGCAGGGCGACCGCATCTTCCTGAGCGGCGGCGTGACCTATGCAGACGTGGTGTCGCTGCCGGCGTTGCTGGCCAAGGCGCAGGCCGAGGGCCGGCCGATCCGCGAGGTGGTGCTGCGCACCTCCAATGGTGGCGCGCTGATCGCCGGCGAGTGGCTGCAGGGGGTGATCCGCACCTCCGGCCTGAACACCATCGTGTCCGGTCACTGCATTTCGTCCTGCTCGATCATGCAGTCCGGTGGCGTCGAGCGCTATCTGGCCGGCGACCTGCCGATCATCGACTCGGTGCAGATCCACGCGGCCAGCAGCGGCGGCAAGGTGATCTACACACCGTCGCCGCGCATGACCCAGATCTATACCGGCAACTACGGCGGCGGCATGGATGCCGGGCTGCTGCACAAGGCCATGTATGAAGTGGTGCAACCGAACGGGTTGCTGGTGTTCCGCGATCCGGCCCGTGGCACCGGTCCTTCGGTCACCTTCGATCCGGATGGCAGCGGAACCAAGCAGGAGTCGTTCCCCGGGCAGGACATCTACAGCAACAGGATCATCACCGCGAACGGATACCGCGATCCGGGTGACACCCTCAACGTGACTGCGAATGTGAGCGGCGACATCAACCCCGGCTACCTGCGCACCGGGCGCCAGTTGCAGACCTTCGTCGATGACGATTTCGCGCGGTGGAATACCAACATATCGTCGGCCTACATCAGTCTGGCGCAGGGCATCTACAACGCGTCTGGCAATGGGCCGCAGGGTATCGGCTCGAGATCGGTGCAGAGCTACCAGAACGATCCGCTCTACAAGTCTGCGCTGCTGTCGAGGCTGCGCCTGGCTGATCTGGACGTGTCCACGCTCGACAATTCCATGGGCGTGATCCGCGTCAGCAATGGCGCTACGTGGCGAACTTCCGCGACCACCGGCGCCGACTTCATGCTGGTCGACAACGGCACCATCGCGCTGGAGGGGGGCGCCCTGAGAGCACCGGAAGTGCGGGTGCTGGGCGCGGGCATGCTGGTTGGCCATGGTGATGTGGCCGGTACCGCGACGGAGTTCAGCGCACTGATCAGCGGCACCCGTCCGTCCTGGCGCGAAGACGGCTTCAACCGCCTGCGCGTGTTCGGGACACTGATGCCACGCGGTGGCGATCTGGTCACCCATGGCTACGTCAACATCATGCCGGGCGGCAAGGTGCTGTTCGACGTGACCGAGAACGGCGGCACTGGCAGTGGTCGCATACGCGTGGGCAGCTTCTTTGATCAGTCCAGTGGCAAGGTGAACGACGGCGCGCTGGTGATTTCCAAGGGCGCCTTCCTTGAACTGAACGTGGCGCAGGGCTACTACGGCCAGGATTTCCGTCGTGACCTGGTGCAGGGGCCCATCTACCAGGGCGGTTTCGAAGAGGCTGTACGCCTGGGCGACACCGGCTACAGCGCCAGCATCACTGGTGGTGAAGTCTTCCGCCCGCGCCACAACTCGCTGTTGAGCTTCAACGTGAAGCAGACCGCAGATGGCCTGTGGCTGACCGCCAACCCTGGCTTCGACCAGGTGGGGCTGTTCGCCAATGGCACCTCCGGCGATAGCCTGGGCCGCGCGCTGGCGACCGCTTCCGATCGCCAGGACAACGGCCTGAAGTCGCTGCTCGGTGCGCTGCAGTTCGCCGACCGTGATGTGATCGCACAACAGGCCGGCGCCCTGCGCGGTGATGCGCACGCCAGCCTGCGCCTGGCCGACACTGCGCTGGTGGGCAGCATCGGCAACGTCGTGCAACAGCATCAGTCGGCCATGCGCAGCGGCGGTGATGCCGATGGCCTGGCCTCGCAGGTGGCACAGTCGGTCTCCTCCCAGCCGGGCATGCGTCATGGCAGCCTGTTCAACCAGCTGGCGATGCACCTGGTCGAGCCGGCGTCGGGAAGCGTTGCGGGCAGCGGTGATGCTGGACGCAGCCATGGCATCTGGGCGCGCGGTTTCGCCAGCCATGGCCGCATCGATGCTGACGGTGGCGTGGCCGGCCTGAGCCACACCATCGGCGGCATCGTGATCGGTGCCGACACCCGCGTGGCCGATGACCGCGTCACCCTGGGCGCCAGCGTGGCCGCGGCCGATATGTCGAACAAGGCCAGTGACGGCTCCGGGTTCACCGGCGATGTGCGCGCGCTGGACGTGGGCGGCTACCTGGATGCGACCTATTCGCGTGGCTACCTGTCGGCAGCGGTGCGCTACACCGACCTGCGCCACGACACCCGTCGCAGCATCGGCGGTATCGATGGCCTGCAGCAGCCCCTGCGCGCCAGGTACAGCAACGATGCGATCTCCGCGCGTGTTGAACATGCGTTCTCGTTCACCACCGGCAAGGGGCTGGTGATCCAGCCGTTGCTGCCGGTGGTGGACTACGCGCGCACCTCGGCCACCCGTTTCAATGAAGGGCAGGGTGCCGGTGCGCTGGTAGGTCGCAGCGGCAGCCTGGAGAGCATCCGCGTGGGCGCAGGCCTGCAGCTGTTCAAGACCTTCGAGGGCAACAACGGCGAGCGCATCACGCCGCGCGCCCGGGTGGTCTGGCAGAAGGAGCTGGGCGATTCGCGGGCCCGCTACAGCACCGGCTTCGCCGCGGCACCGGATCTGGTGTTCGGCGCCAGCAGCCAGCGCGTGGGCGAGCAGGTGCTGGCCTGGAACCTGGGTGTGACCAGCCGGGCCAGCGAGCGTCTCTCGATCATGGCCGACTATGTGGGCGAGCGCCGCGACGGGCAGATCCAGAATGGCGTAATGCTGGGGCTGGGCTACAGGTTCTAAGCGGTACACGGCACCGGCGATGCCTGCATCGCCGGTGCCATCCCCAGAGGGCGTGTTGCTGCGGTATGGTCGGCGTGGCATTCCATCCAGGCTCTTTCATGCAGATCGCCGTCTTCAGCGCCCGCCCTTACGATCGCCGTTTCCTTGATGAGGCGAAACAGCGCGATGCGGCTGGGGACGGCTTTGCGTTCGTGTACTTCGATGTGGCGCTGGACGTGCACACGGCCGCGCTGGCGCAGGATTGCGCAGCCGTATGCGTGTTCGTCAATGACCGTCTCGACGCGCCGGTTCTGCGCGCGCTGCATGCGTTGGGCGTGCGGGCCGTACTGCTGCGCTGCGCCGGCTTCAACAATGTGGACCTGGCAGCCGCGAAAGCGCTGGATCTGTTCGTCGCACGCGTACCGGCCTATTCCCCGGAGGCGGTGGCCGAGCATGCGTTGGCGCTGGTGATGACCCTCAACCGGCAGACCCATCGTGCCTACAACCGTGTGCGCGAGGGCAACTTCATGCTGGATGGCCTGCTCGGACGCACCCTGCATGGCCGCACGGTTGGCATTGTGGGTACCGGCAAGATCGGGCTGGCCACCGCGCGCATCTTCAGGGGCATGGGCTGCATCGTGCTGGGGCACGATCCTTATCCGTCACCCGCGTTCGGCGGTATCGGCGAAATGGTCGGGCTGGATGAACTGCTGGCGCGTGCCGACATCGTGTCGCTGCATTGCCCGCTGACGCCTGAGACCCATCACCTGATCAATGATGCATCACTGGCGCGGATGAAGCCGGGCGCGATGCTGGTCAACACCTCGCGTGGCGCACTGGTCGATACCCATGCGGTGATCCGCGCGCTGAAGTCGCGCCGGCTGGGTCATCTGGCCATCGATGTGTACGAGCAGGAGAGCGCGTTGTTCTTCCAGGACCTTTCCGGCGAGATCATCGACGATGAGGCCTTCCAGCGCCTGATGACCTTCCCCAACGTACTGGTGACTGGCCACCAGGGCTTCTTCACCGTGGAGGCGCTGCAGGAGATCTCGGCGATCACGCTGGGCAACCTGCAGGACTTCGCCGCCGGCCGGCCCTGCGCCAACCGGGTACAGGCGGGCTGAGCCGGGTGGATTGACCGCCGGGGCGCCCAGCCCGTAAAATCGCGGGCTCCGCCGGAATAGCTCAGTTGGTAGAGCGGCGCATTCGTAATGCGTAGGTCGCAGGTTCGACTCCTGTTTCCGGCACCAGTTGTAATGAAAAGCCCCGGCCTTGGTCGGGGCTTTTTGTTTGGGTTGTGCTGACGGGCGCGGGCCCCAAGGCCAGCGCCAGCGTCCGATGGAACTGCGGGCATGTACCTGCTTGGTCGGGGTCATTACCATTGCCGAGGTGGATTGCTTGCGGCGCTGGACTGGGCAAGTCAGTTTCAATCAACAGGGGATGTCATGAAGAAGATCGTGGTGAGTCTGATTGCGTGCGTCGTTCTTGCCGGCTGTGCAACCCGCCAGATCAGCTCCGAACAGGCGCAGCCGGTGCCTGCCGAGCGGATTTTCGCCTTCAATGGGATGGGGGACAGTGCTTCCGGACAGGTCATCGTTACGCGCGACGTCGGCGCGGTTGGTGGGGCGTGCCCGCTTGCGCTGTATATCGACGGCACCCTGGCAGCCCATCTGCAGCGGGGAGAGTCTGTCTCGCTGTCTGTGCCTGCCGGCAATCGCATTGTCAGCGCAAGTTTCGCGGGTAAAGGGCTCTGTTCGTGGGGGGATGAATCGGCGCACAGGCGCGAGATTTCCCACGTGGTCACGGCGGGTGGCAGAACCAGGATCCGTCTCGCATTGACCCATGATGGTGTGATTCAAATCGGTCCGACCGCGTTCTAGACGCACTCCACGCAAGACGAGCAGTTACATCAACAGGAAGCCCTGGCCGTTGCCGGGGCTTTCTGTTTGTGCCCGAAGGGAAAGGTCGGTCGGCAACGTCACCGATGCAAACACACCTTCATTCACGTCCAACGATCCCCGCACCCCTTGCCAGCCACCAGCCGAGCTGCCGGAGATAACCACCCGCTGCTCCCGCCGATGCGCCGATCAGGAGGCGTGCAAGCATTCTGGTCCCGCGTGCGGCCCGCTCCCGCAACCACGGCAGCATCGCCATCACCTGTGCACCCAGCAACAGCGCCAGCACATCCAGCCCCAGCGCATCCACCACCGGCAACAACGGCAGCAGATCCGGATTGCAGGCCAGCACGATCACCAGCACGGTACCGAGCACAGCCATCACACGGCGCCCAGCGGGCAGGGTGGTCCAGTGCAGCAGTCTGGCAATCAGGCGCATGGCGTTCCTTGTGTCATGGGCGTGAGCCCTTACCAGAGCGCAAGCGCACCGGCTGCCGCAGCACGGTCTTCAACCGAGCAGCTTCGGTCCTGCGCGGGTCGCTCAGGTAGATCTCGTGATGGGGGCCGGCAAAGGCATATCCCAGTGCAGGCATCAGCTCGTCATGAAGATGCGCCAGGATCGGCCCCTCGTCATCGTAGGCACCCACATGCAGGGTCTGCAGGCAGAGACCTTCCTCGAGCGTTTCATGGCGAAGGCTGGCCGGCGCCTCACCCAGCTTCTTCCGCGCCTTGCCGAGGGCCGCTTCCAGCTGCTCTGGACTGATCCCTCCCGGCGTACGGATCATCACCGTCCACACCCACTCATCCTTGCGGCGTGCCACGAAGCTGGCGGGATCCTCGGCGGTCCACAGCGCTTCCAAGGGCGGCACCACGTAGTCCTGCTCCTCCGCTTTCAACGCGAACTTAAGTGCATAGCTCACCGCGTACAGCCACTGCACCGCCTCCAGATAGGCTGGCGCGCTGTTCGGGTCGCCGCGGCCGTCGGCCATCAGGTAGGGCAGGGGCGGCACCTGCACCGGAACGAAGTGGCCTGCCGGCGGCTGGTACAGCGCCCGGTCGCGTTTCTTGAAGTCGATCTTGTCCATGCACCTTCCTCCTGTGCCGAGCATCCCACGCCTTGCCTTCGCAGGGATGCCTGAACATGTTCAGTCGACTTTGCCGAACCCGGTCGGAGCCCCCGCCATCGCCCGATACCAGCATGCTGCGCTCGGGCGTTCTGCCCGCCATGCCGCGCAGTGCGACAACGTGTCGCAGTCAGAATCAGGCCTTTCCTGCGCTCGATCATTGTCAATGCCTTTCTTAAATGGTGCGTGACGGCCTAAAATTGAAAGGCTGACTCGACCCCACCTCCCTGCCTGTCTTCCGGACAGGTGGGACCGGCTTTGGCCGGAACAGGCAGGACGGGGAACGGCATTCCCTCGCAATTGGATCGACCGATGATTCCGTTGAAAACCCTTGGGCGCTGGTTGCGCCCGGGCCTGCTGCTGTCGTTGCTGGTGATGCTCACCGGCTGCGATGCCGTGGCCATCCTCAGTCCGAAGGGCCAGATCGGCCAGGATGAGAAGACCCTGCTGATCACGGCTACCGTGCTCATGCTGCTGGTCGTCATCCCGGTCATCATCATGACCCTGACCTTCGCGTGGAAGTATCGCGCCTCCAACACCAAGGCCCGTTACGAGCCGAAGTGGTCCCACTCGACGGCGATCGAGGTGGTGGTGTGGTCCATTCCCTGCATGATCGTGCTGGTGCTGGCGGTCCTGACCTGGCGTTCGTCGCACGCGCTGGACCCGTACAAGCCGCTGGAATCGGACGTCAAGCCGGTCACCATCGAGGCGATCTCGCTGGACTGGAAGTGGCTGTTCATCTATCCGGAAGAGAAGGTGGCGGTCGTCAACGAAATCAAGTTCCCGGTCAACACGCCGCTGAACTTCAAGATCACGTCCGATACGGTGATGAATGCCTTCTTCATCCCGCACCTGGGCAGCATGATCTACTCGATGGCTGCGATGGAGACCAAGCTCCATCTGATCGCCAACGAGACCGGTGAATTCCCGGGCATGTCCTCGCACTACAGCGGCGCGGGCTTCGCCAAGATGCACTTCACCGCCTACTCGGTCACCGATGCCGAATACCGCCAGTGGCTGGACCAGGTCCGCGCCGGCGATCAGACCCTGGACAAGGCTTCGTTCAAGGCCCTGGGTGATGCGCGCAACGCCGAGTGGTATCCGGTCACCTACTTCGGCAAGACCGAAGAAGGCCTGTTCGACTGGGTCCTGGCCAAGCACATGGGCGACAACAAGCATTACGGCATGAAGCACGAGCACAAGGCCCCGGCCGACGGTGCTGCTGCTGAAGGCCACGATGCCCATGCGGGTCACGAGGGCCACGAAGGCCACGCCGACGCCGCTGCCGCTCCGGCCGAACACGCCGGACACACTGCTGACGAACACGCCGCCGCCGGTCACGCCGGCCACGCTGGTTCGGGAGAATGAACATGTTGGGTAAACTCTCAATTGAGTCGATCCCCCACGATCCGATCGTCCTGACGACGTTGATCGGCGCAGTTCTGGGTGGCCTGGGCGTGATGGCCCTGATCACCAAGTTCAAGCTGTGGGGCTATCTGTGGAAGGAGTGGTTCACCTCGGTGGATCACAAGAAGATCGGCGTGATGTACCTCATCGTCGCCTTCGTCATGCTGCTACGCGGTTTCTCCGACGCCATCATGATGCGTACCCAGCAGGCGCTCGCCGTCGGCGGGTCCGAGGGTTACCTGCCGCCGCACCACTACGACCAGATCTTCACCGCCCACGGCGTGATCATGATCTTCTTCGTGGCGATGCCGCTGATCACCGGCCTGATGAACCTGGCCGTGCCGCTGCAGATCGGTGCGCGCGACGTCGCGTTCCCGTTCGTCAACTCGCTCAGCTTCTGGCTGTTCGTGTCCGGTGCGGTGCTGATCATGCTGTCGCTGTGGATCGGTGAGTTCGCTGCCACCGGATGGCTGGCGTTCCCGCCACTGTCGGGCATCGAATACAGTCCAAGCGTAGGCATGGACTACTACATCTGGGGTCTACAGGTCGCAGGCCTGGGTACCACGCTGAGCGGTATCAACTTCTTCATCACCATCTTGAAGATGCGTACCCCCAGCATGAAGCTGATGCAGATGCCGGTGTTCACCTGGACCGCCCTGGTGACCAACGTGCTGATCGTCGCGGCCTTCCCGGTGCTGACCATCACCCTGGTGCTGCTGACCCTGGACCGTTACCTGGGTACGCACTTCTTCACCAATGACGGTGGCGGCAACGCCATGCTGTACATCAACCTGATCTGGATCTGGGGTCACCCGGAAGTCTATATCCTGGTGCTGCCGGCGTTCGGTGTGTTCTCCGAAGTCATCGCGACCTTCTCGCGCAAGGCGCTGTTCGGCTACAAGGGCATGGTCTACGCCACCGCCTGCATCGGCGTGCTGTCGTTCATCGTGTGGCTGCACCACTTCTTCACCATGGGTTCGGGTGCCAACGTCAATGCCTTCTTCGGCATCACGACGATGATCATCTCGATCCCGACCGGCGTGAAGATCTTCAACTGGCTGTTCACCATGTTCCGCGGTCGCGTGCAGTTCACCACGCCCGTGCTGTGGACCATCGGCTTCATGGTCACCTTCACCATCGGCGGCATGACCGGCGTGATGCTGGCGATCCCGGCCATCGACTTCGTGCTGCACAACAGCCTGTTCCTGATCGCCCACTTCCACA
The DNA here is from genome assembly GCF_057292075.1 of Stenotrophomonas sp. 1L-E-5-B-C3. Taxonomy (NCBI): domain Bacteria; kingdom Pseudomonadati; phylum Pseudomonadota; class Gammaproteobacteria; order Lysobacterales; family Lysobacteraceae; genus Stenotrophomonas; species Stenotrophomonas sp. 1L-E-5-B-C3. The sequence goes on along the minus strand of NZ_JBXAWS010000004.1, from coordinate 177,366 downwards.
ACGTCATCATCGGCGGCGTGGTGTTCGGCATGTTCGCCGGCATCACCTACTGGTGGCCGAAGATGTTCGGCTTCCGCCTCAATGAGTTCTGGGGCAAGTGCGCGTTCTGGTGCTGGTTCATCGGCTTCTACGTGACCTTCATGCCGATGTACGTGCTGGGCTTCATGGGCATGACCCGTCGCCTGCAGAGCACCGTCAACCCGGCCTACGAGCCGCTGCTGCTGGTGGCTGCCGCAGGTGCCTTCATCGTGGGTGCCGGCATCCTGTGCCAGATCATCCAGGTGGCCGTGTCGATCCGCGACCGCAAGAAGACCGCCGACCTGACCGGCGACCCGTGGGATGCCCGTACGCTGGAGTGGGAAACCTCTTCGCCGCCGGCCTTCTACAACTTCGGCAGCCTGCCGGAAGTCACCGAGCTGGACGATTTCTGGGAGCGCAAGCAGCGTGGTGAAGCCTGGCCGAAGCCGGCCAAGTACACCGACATCCACATGCCGCGCAACACCGGCACGGGCGTTGTCATCGGTGCCTTCAGCCTGGTGTTCGGCTTCGCGATGATCTGGCACATCTGGTGGCTGGCCATCGTCGGCTTCGTCGGCATGATCGCCACGTTCATCTACCGCACCTTCGACCAGGACGTGGACTACTGGGTCCCGGCCGCCGAGGTGGAACGCATCGAGAACGAACACCGCAAGCACCTGGAATCCCAGGGCCTGGTGAAGTCGGAGCTGAAGGCATGAGCACCAATACCTCGACCCTGAGCCACGGGCACGCCGCGCAAGCGGCGGCCCATGGCCATGACGACCACGAGCACCACGACACCGGCGGCAACACCGTCTTCGGTTTCTGGGTGTACCTGATGAGCGACTGCCTCATCTTCGCCTCGCTGTTCGCCACCTATGTGGTGCTGGCCGGCGGTACCGATGGTGGCCCCACCGCGAAGGACCTGTTCGAACTGCCGTTCGTGGCATGGGAAACCGCGCTGCTGCTGACCTCCTCGCTGACCTTCGGCCTGGGCATGATTGCCATGCACCGCAAGCAGATGGGCCAGATGTACCTGTGGCTGGGCATCACCTGGCTGCTGGGCTTCGGCTTCATGTGCATGGAAGTGTGGGAGTTCCAGCACCTGATCCATCAGGGCTACGGTCCGGACCGTAGCGCCTTCCTGTCGGCGTTCTTCGCCCTGGTCGGTACCCACGGCCTGCACGTCAGCGCCGGCCTGCTGTGGCTGCTGGTGATGTTCGTGCAGCTGAAGAAGTACGGCCTGACCCCGACCAACAAGACCCGTATGGCGTGCCTGAGCCTGTTCTGGCACTTCCTGGACCTGATCTGGATCGGCGTGTTCTCCGTCGTCTACCTCAATGGAGCGCTGTAATGGCACATGACAACCATGCACACGACCATGCCGCCGGCGGTGAAAGCCATGGCAGCGTGAAGTCGTACCTGATCGGCTTCGTGCTGGCGGTGGTGCTGACCGTCATCCCGTTCTGGATGGTGATGTCGGGCGACTTCTCGCGCACCGTCAACGGTGTGGTGATCGCGATCACCGCGGTACTGCAGATGCTGGTCCACCTGGTGTTCTTCCTGCACCTGGACCGCTCTTCGGAAAGCCGCTGGAACGTCAACGCTGCGGCCTTCACCGTGGTGGTGATCGGCATCATCGTGGTCGGTACCCTGTGGGTCATGCACAACATGAACGTGCACATGATGCACTGACGTCTTCGCGACGTTGCCACGCAGAAAGGCCGCCCTCGGGCGGCCTTTTTGTTTGCCTGCGAATGGGTAGTGCCGGCCGCTGGCCGGCAATCGCGGGAAGCCGGCCAGCGGCCGGCTCTACCCCGCCACCCGGCGCAGGAACTCTTCGGCATCCATAGGCCGGCCAAGGTGATAACCCTGCAACTGGTCACAGCCCAGTTCGCTCAGGTACTCACGCTGTGCCTGCGTCTCCACGCCTTCGGCCACCACCTGCAGCTGCAGGGTGCGGCCCAGCGCGATGATCGACGACACGATGGCGGCGTCTTCGTCGTTGCGTTCCAGGTCATGCACGAATGCGCGGTCGATCTTGAGTTCGGTAGCCGGCATCCGCTTCAGGTACAGCAGGCTGGAGTAGCCGGTGCCGAAATCGTCGATGGCGATATGCACGCCCATCGCGGTCAGGTCGTTGAGGATCGCCAGGCTGGCGTCGACATCCTTCATCGCCGTGGTCTCGGTGATTTCCAGGGTCAGTCGCGCCGGTTCGATCCGGTGCCGTTGCAGCACCTCGCGCACGCTGTCCAGCAGCGCCGGTGAGGCGAACTGCAGCGGCGACAGGTTCACCGCCATCGACCATTCCGTATGCCCGGCCTCGTGCCATGCCCGCAGCTGCGCACAGGCGCGGTCCAGTACCCAGTCGCCGATCGGCAGGATCAGGCCGCTGCGCTCGGCGATGGGAATGAACACATCCGGCGCCAGCAGGCCCAGTTCCGGGTGCTGCCAGCGCAGCAGCGCCTCGGCGCCGGTAGCCGGTGCGCCAGCGGCCGGGAACTTCGGCTGGTAGTGCAGCAGCAGCTCGTCACGCGCGATCGCCTTGCGCAGGTCCTGCAGCAGGCGCAGCTGGCGGTTGGCGCTGAGCTGCATCGACGGGGTGAAGAAGGTATAGCCGTTCCGGCCGGTTTCCTTGGTGTGGTACATCGCCGCATCGGCGTGCGCCATCAGTTCGCGTTCGTTGCTGGCGTCATCCGGGTACAGGGCGATGCCGAGGCTGGCGCTGACCTGCAGTTCGGCCGCATCCAGTGTGAACGGCTCGCCGGCGGCGGCGATGATGCGTTCGGCTACCACCACCGCGTCGTCCGGGATGTCGATGGCCAGCACGATCACGAACTCGTCGCCGCCGAGGCGCGCGAATGTGTCCTGCGGCCGCAGCAGGCCGCCGATGCGCTGTGCCACCGCCACCAGCAGGCGGTCGCCCAATTGGTGGCCGTAGGCATCGTTGACCGCCTTGAAGCCGTCCAGGTCGCAGAACATCACCGCCACCGCGCGGCCACGACGGCGCGCCTTCTCGATGGCCTGCTCGATGCGGTCCTGCAGCAGCATGCGGTTCGGCAGCTGGGTCAACGGGTCATGCAGGGCGGCCTGGATCAGCTTGTCGTTGGCGTGCGCCAGCGAATCGGCCAGCAGGCCGGTGCGCACGCGCATCTGCCGGTCGAACAGTGAGGCGACCAGAGCAATGCCCAGCGTGGCCACGGTGGTGACGATCACCAGCACCGCCAGCCAGCGGGTGTCGATGCCGCCACTGCCGACCGCGCCGCAGATGCTGCCTTCAGGGAAACGTGCGGCGGCCATGCCGGTGTAATGCATGCCGACGATGGCCAGGCCCATCACCAGCGAGGCCAGGGCGCGCAGGCGCAGCGTGTTGCGCTGCTCGGCCCGCAGCCGGAAGGCAATCCACAGCGCCGCACCTGCGGCACCGATGGCCACCGCAATGGAGGCGGCGAACCAGCCTGGGTGATAGTCGATACCCGGCTGCATGCGCATCGCGGCCATGCCCAGGTAGTGCATGGTGGCGATGCCCAGCCCCATCAGCACCGCCCCGGCCAGCAGCCGCCGCCACGGCAGGCTGGGGCGCGACACCAGCCATAGGGCGTAGGCCGAAGCACCGATCGACACCGCCAGCGAGTACAGGGTGATGCCGAGGTCGTAGCCGACCGGGATCGGCAGGTCGAAGGCGAGCATGCCGATGAAGTGCATCGACCAGATGCCCAGGCCCATCGCCGCCGCGCCACCGGCCAGCCACCAGCGCGCCACACGACCTTCGGCCGTGGCCAGCCGGCCGGCCATGTCCAGCGCCGTGTACGAAGCAAGAATGGCCACCAGCAGGGAGATGGTGACCAGGCTCTGACTGTAACTGCCAGTCATGTCGGATCCAGTGGGGGAGGGAGGGGCGCCCGCAAGGCGCACGCCCGCGACCCCTATCGGCGCAGGTGGGCGGGACTTGAGCGGTCGCAGCAGCTGCGACCCGGCTCGGCTATCCTGCCACGCCTGTTCCCATTGCTGGAAATCATCCGATGGCTAAAGCCCGCACCGCCTACGTCTGCAATGAATGCGGCGCCGAATTCAGCAAGTGGCAGGGCCAGTGCACCGAGTGCAATGCCTGGAACTCGCTGTCGGAAATCGTGCTGGAAAGCGCGGCGGCGGCCAAGGCACCGGCCTCGCGCCGGGCCGGCTGGGCCGGCAAGATCGACCCGCCGAAGATCACCGCGCTGAAGGACGTGGAGCAGACCGAGCACCGCCGGGTCTCGACCGGTATCGGCGAGTTCGATCGCGTGCTGGGCGGTGGCCTGGTCGAGGGCGCGGTGGTGCTGGTTGGTGGCGACCCGGGCATCGGCAAGTCGACCCTGCTGCTGCAGGCGGTGGCGAAGATGGCGGCCGTGCTGCCGGTGCTGTACGTCACCGGCGAGGAATCGCTGGCCCAGGTGGCCGGCCGCGCGCATCGCCTGGAGCTGCCGCTGGACGGCGTCAACGCGCTGGCCGAAACCGGGGTCGAATCGATCCTGCAGCACGCGTCCAAGGGCGGCCCGCGGCTGATCGTGGCCGACTCCGTGCAGACCCTGTGGACCGAGAGCCTGACCGCTGCGCCGGGTTCGGTCAGCCAGGTCCGCGAGAGCGCGGCGCGTCTGGTGCGCTTCGCCAAGGAGACCGGCACCGCCGTGTTCCTGGTCGGCCACGTGACCAAGGAGGGCGGCATCGCCGGCCCGCGTGTGCTGGAGCACATGGTCGATGCGGTGCTGTATTTCGAGGGTGAGAGCGGCAGTCGCTTCCGCCTGCTGCGCGCCTTCAAGAACCGCTTCGGTGCGGTCAACGAGCTGGGCGTGTTCGCGATGGGCGACAAGGGCCTGAAGGAGGTCTCCAACCCGTCGGCGATCTTCCTGTCTGGTGGCAGCACCCACCAGCCGGGCAGCTGCGTGATGGTCACCCGCGAGGGCACCCGGCCGCTGCTGGTGGAGGTGCAGGCGCTGGTCGATGCCTCGCCGCTGTCGAACCCGCGCCGTGTCGCGGTCGGCCTGGAGCAGAACCGCCTGGCGATGCTGCTGGCGGTACTGCATCGCCACGGTGGCGTGCTGGTCGGCGACCAGGACGTGTTCGTCAATGTCGTCGGTGGCATCCGCGTGCAGGAAACCGCGGCCGATCTGCCGGTGCTGCTGGCGGTTCTGTCCTCGCTGCAGGACCGCCCGCTGGCGGAAAAGACGATTGCCTTTGGCGAAGTCGGCCTGTCCGGTGAAATCCGCCCGGTACCCAATGGCGAAGACCGCCTGCGTGAGGCCGCCACCCATGGTTTCAAGCGCGCCATCGTGCCCAAGGCCAATGCGCCCAAGGGTGGTTCGGTGAAGGGCATGGAAGTGATCGCAGTGGAGCGCCTGTCCGAGGCCATCGACGCGGCGTGACCGCGCCGGTAGCGCCGGGCCATGCCCGGCGACGGTTGTCGTTCATCCTGCCGGGCATGGCCCGGCGCTACTGGCGCGGATCTGGAATACGACCTCAAACACGGCAACGGTCAGCCTCCCTGTGCTAGTTTTTCCCGCTCGACGAAGGCGCCCTCTGGCGTCTTTCCGTGCCCAGGAGTAACCGATTACATGCAGGACACCGCGCTCACCGCCCCCAACGCCGAAATCCGTCGCGCCGGGGTCGATCTCAATGGACTGATGACGGTGCTGGGCAAGCACCTGTATTCCACCCCGGTGGTGGCGCTGCGTGAGTTGGTGCAGAACGCGCACGACTCGATCATCCGCCGCCGCATCGAACAGCCTGGCGTCGAGGTGCCCTCGCGCATTTCGGTGCAGGTCGATGCCGCCGCTGGCGTGCTGCGCATCAGCGATACCGGCGCCGGCCTGACCCGTCAGGAGATCCATGACTACCTGGCCACTGTCGGCGTTGGCTATACCCGTGGCCTGCGCCAGGGCGGCGAGGACGATGAAGGCCTGATCGGCATGTTCGGCCTCGGCTTCCTGTCGGCGTTCGTGCTGGCGCGCAGGGTCAGCGTGCGCACCACCTCGTACCAGACGCAGGAGCTGGGGCACCTGTACGTGTCCAGCAACGCCGAGCAGTACACCGTCAGCGAAATGCCGGCGCGTGCGGTCGGTACCGAGGTGGAGCTGGAGCTGCATCCGGATTTCCTGCCGCTGGCCAACGAAGCGCGCCTGCACGAAGTGTTGGGCCGCTACTGCGCGCTGCTGTCCGAGCCGATTTTCATCGGTGCCGGGGCCGAGGCGCTCAACCCTGAGCCGCCGCCGTGGCGCGGCCAGGGGGAGGTCGCCGTGCATCCGGTGCAGGCGCGGCGCCAGGCGCTGCAGTTCGCGGCGCGCTTCGAGCACGACTTCGAGCCCATCGTGGCCATGCCGTTGCGTGCCGATGGCAACAGCGATGCCACAGGCATGTTGTGGGTACAGGACGGCGCTACGTACGGCACCAGTGACAACCGCAACCTGTCGGTGTTCGTGCGCGGGATGCTGCTGGACGACGATGCGCGCGACCTGCTGCCGCCGTGGGCCGGCTTCATCGGCGGTGTGATTGAATCCTCGCGGCTGACGCCCACTGCCAGCCGCGAGGACCTGCAGCGCGACGACCAGTACCGCGCCGTGCAGCATGCATTGCTGGAAGCGCTGATCGATGGCCTGGCCGATGTCGCGCGGCAGCAGCCGGAAGCCTGGCGGCGCGTGCTGAGCCGCCACAACGAGGCGCTGCTGGGCGCGGCGCTGTGTGATGACCGCCTGTTCGAACTGCTGCTGGAGCATGTGCGCGTGCCGACCTCGCAGGGCGACCTGCCGGCCAGCGCGTTGCCGGCGCGTGGCGCGGTGCACGTGATTCTCGACAACGGCGGCGGCTTCGAGGAAATGCTGTTCCGCGCAATGGGCGTACCGGTGGCGCACGGCCATCGCTATGCGGTGGTGCCGTTCCTGCGGCGCTGGACCCAGGCCAAGGGGTTGCGTCTGGTCGAACTCGGCACCGAGCAGGGCAACCGCGCGCTGTTCCGCACCGATGACAGCCTTGATGAGGCGCAGCTGGCATGGCTGCGCGAGCAGCTCGGCGATGGGGAGCTGCTGCTGCCGGCACGCTTCAGCCCCGAGGCACTGCCGGTGGTGGTGGTGCCTGACCGCGAAGCCGAACTGAAGCAGCGGCTGGAAGACGACGAGAACGACAAGCGTGTGTCGATGGCGGCGCTGCGCCTGGCCCGGCAGTTCACCGCGCGCATCGAGTCGCGCGCGCCGTCGCGGCTGTACCTCAATCTCGACAACCCGGCGGTGCAGGCCCTGCTGCGCGCCCAGCGCGACGGCCATCCGCAGGCCGAAGCCGCTGCACGCCTGTTGCGTTCGCTGAAGATCATCGTCGCCGCGCAGGGCCGTCCGCTGGCCCGCACGGCCGCCGCGCAAGGCCCGGATCTCAATGGCGCCTTCGCCGATATTGCCGGTGCCCTGCAGCAGATGCTGCGCTGAGCACCACACCCTCTCATCCAGCCTTCGCTAGACAGGAGCATTTACCCCATGGACATCTGGAACTGGGTCGAAAAACTGCAGGGTGACCTGCGCCAGGCCGGCCAGGCGCAGAACGCGCACCTGCTGAACCGTCTCGCCGACGAGGTCAGCGAACTGCAGGTCGACCGCGTCGACGCACTGCTGCCGGAAGCGCGTGCGCTGGGCAAGGCGCTGGACAACCCGTGGGTCGACGTTTACGTCGGCCACTGGGCGCTACGCAACCGCGTCGGCAACCGCGTCGAAGGCGAGAGCGCGCTGGGCGAAGCCGTGGCGTTGTTCGAGCGTGCGCATCGCGAGGACACCCTGGAGTGCCCGCAGTCGATCTGCGTGACCCAGGATCTTGCCGCCTGCTACGGCAACATCGATGGCCCCGGTTGGGTGCCCGAGCGTATCGAGGTGTGCGATGAAACACTGGGCCGCATCGACCCGAGCTGGGCCTGCTTCCAGTGCCTGAGCTGCGAGAAGGCCGATGCACTGCTTGATGATGGCCGCGGCCAGGATGCACTGGATTACCTGCAGGTGCAGTCCGACGCGATCGAGGCCTGCGGCAAGGAAGTGTTCGACAGCTTCCCGGAGATGCAGATCAAGATCCTGCTGGGCATGGGCCGCGCTGAGGAAGCGCTGGCGCTGATCGAAAAGCGCGAGGCCGAAGTGGCGGCGTCCGGCGAGTACGAGCCGGCCAACTGCACGGTGCCGCGCCGCCTGTCCAAGGCATGGGCGCTGGCCCAGTTGGGCCGCGACGAAGAGGCGCTGCAGCAGCTGGTGCCGTGGAGCGAACTGACGCCTACCTACTGGCGACTGTGGGCGAACACCGCCGCAGCGCTGTGCCAGCGTGATCCGGCGCGCAATACCTGGGACCTGGGCACGCGCTTCAACACCATCATCGAACACTTCGCCCGCGTCGGTTCGCATCGGCTGCTGATCGAGGTGGCCGCGCTGAGCCTGGAGCTGGCCCTGCAGCGGGGCGCGCGCTGGGTTGCGCAGCGCCAGCTGGAATTGGCCCGCACTCATCTGGCGCAGCTGCGCCAGGACCGCGGTGCGGCTGCGCTGGTGGCGGGCCTGGCTGCGCGCATCGATGCGTTGCCGGAGGTCGCACCGCTGCCGGTGCCGGCCGCTGAACTGCTGGCTTGGCTGAACGAGCAGGGGGAACAGAATCAGTCGCGCGATCCCGAACGCGAGGCGCAGTGGCTGTTGCAGGCACAGGCGCAGCTGCCCGATGACGAGGCGCTGGCCGAGATGGCCGCCTCGGCGCTGAGCGCCTGTGGTGCACAGACGGAAGCGCGCGCATTGCTGTGGCGCTTCGTGCGCGCGCACACGCAGGATGATGGCCCGGCCGCCTACACGCTGATGCGTTGGCTGGCCGAGCAGGGCGACGACGACGGCCTGCGCCAGCTCGCGGATACCTATCGCGGCAGCGTGCCGGTGTTTGCGCACTGGTGCGAGGTGCAGCGCGCCCGCCGCGTGTCGGACTGGCCGGCGCTGGAGCAGGCCGCGCAGGCGCTGCTGGCGGCCTCGCCGGGCTCGCATGGCGCACGCGGTACGCTGGCGCGGATGTACATGGAAACCGGCCGCTTCAGCGAGGCGCAGGCCTGCTATGCGCAGCTGGTGGAGCTGCTGGAAGAGCCCAACGCCGCGCACTGGGACCACATGAGTGCGGCCAGCGCGGCACGCGACTGGGACGCGGTGCGTCGCTCGGCGGCGGCGATCGGCATGGAGCTGTCCAGCCAGGACGGCGTGGTCGAGGAGCCGTGGGGCTGGGTGATCATCCGCAGCGAAGAGAACGGCGAGCCGATGGAGTACTACGCGCGCCGCAGTGGCCCGGTCACCGCACGTATCGTCGAGAACGCACCGGCCAACCGTGCGCAGCAGGTGGGCGACTGGGTGGTGTTCGATGCTGCGCTGGTGCACCCGGCGCCGGAGGAGGAGGAAGCGCGCGAGCATTTCATCCCGACCTATGCGCAGGTGCATGTCCTGGAGCGTGGCGGCTTCGCCCGCAGCTGGCTGATCGACGGTGCGCACCCGGGCGAAGACGCGTGGAATGCATTTGTCGCAGCGGCCGAGGCGCAGGGCTGGCAGGTGTGGTCGCACAGCCGCCCGGACTACACCGTGACCGATCCGGACGAGGAGGAGGGCTCGCTGCCGGGCCTGCTGTTCACCGTCGCCCAGCCGCAGGACCATGCACCGCTGGCGCTGCACCGCTTCCTGCAGCAGGAAACCGCGACGTGGCCGCATCCGCATTGCTGGCTGCGGCTGGCCGAAGCCTGCGACCAGGATCGCCAGCCGCACCTGGACGTGATCGAGCGCTACGGGTTGTAAGCTCGCCGTGCCGCGCGCTCGCCGGGCATGGCCCGGCGCTACCCCACCCGATTCCGGTAGCGCCGGGCCATGCCCGGCGTCGCCCACACAAGGAATGGAATACATGCGAAAGACAGGGATGTTCATGATCGCCGGGCTGCTGCTGGCCCCCGCCGTGCAGGCCGCACCGGCCTGCCAGGAACCAGTGGCTGTGGCCCGTGCCTTCTACGAGGCAACCACCGGCAATGGCGATCTGCTGGAACCGCCGCCGGCGCTGGTCAGCCCGGCTTTCGGCAAGGCCCTGCGTGGCGAGCGCGCTTGCCAGGTGCGTGAGGAAGGCATCTGTACCATCGATTCGGACCCGTGGCTGGATGCGCAGGATGGCGACATCGAGAGTCCGGTGCGCTACATCTGGAAAGAGGCCTCGGCGACGTCCGGCCAGGTAGAGATGCGCTATTCGGTATGGAAGAAAGCCTACGTGACCCGGATGCCGATGGTGCGCCAGGGACAGGGCTGCTGGCAGGTGGATGACATCCTCACCAACAGCGGTCGTTCGGTACGGAAGATCCTGGCCCAGCCGGTGCCTTGACCGTCTGCGGCATCCACGCAGGGTGCGGTCCTGTTGCCGGCCAGCGGCCGGCACTACCAGGGTGGGTGCCGACCGTTGGCCGGCACACCGCTATCGCGAATGCCCGAACACCAGTTCGATCGCGAACTGGCTGCCGAAGAAGGCCAGCAGCAGCAACAGCATCGCTGCCAGCGTCCAGTGCACCGCCTTCATGCCGCGCCAGCCGTAGCGGCGACGGCCGATCAGCAGCACGCCGAACACGATCCACGACAGCACGCTCAGCACGGTCTTGTGCACCAGCTTCTGCGCCAGCAGGTCGTCGACGAATAGCACACCGGTGACCAGGGTCAGGGTCAGCAGCGCGAAGCCGACGGTGATCACCCGGAACAGCAGCGATTCCAGATCGGCCAGCGGCGGCAGGGCGCGCAGCCACGGGCGGAACTCGCGGCGGCGCAGGGCGCGTTCCTGCAGCCACAGCATGATCGCCAGCAGCGCGGCGATGCTCAGCGTGGCGTAGGCCAGCAGCGCCAGCCAGGCGTGGCTGGCCAGGCGCCAGCCCAGCACCTTGCTCGGTTCGTGGCCGTAGCCGTGGTAGGCCAGCAGCAGTACCGCGGCCAGCGGGAACACCACCACGCCCAGTGCCGACATGCGCCCGCGCGCGCCGACCAGCGAGGTCAGCCAGGCCATGCCCAGGCCGACCAGCGACAGTGCGGCGAAGAAGTGCATGTCCGGCCCGCCGTTGGTGCGCATGGCCACCATCACGTGGTAGCCGCCGTGCAGCAGCATCGCCGGCAGGGCGGGCCACAGCCAGGCGGGGGAGCCGGTGCTTTCATCGCGGCCAAGCGCACGCACCAGCAGGGCGCTGGCGGCCAGGTAGAGCAGGGCGGCGATGAGAACGATTAACATCGTTGCAGTTTCGCATACCCCCGTGATGCTGGCGACGGCCCCGTGGTCGCAGTCCGGGGAGGGGAGCTGACCCGTTATACTGTCTGCCTTATTGTCCCCCGCTTTCAGACAGGTTGCGCCGCATGTTCGAGTCCCTGACCCAGCGCCTTTCCGGCACCATCGAGCGCCTGCGTGGCCGCGGCCGCCTGACCGAGGAGAACATCCGCGAGGCGACCCGCGAGGTCCGCATCGCGCTGCTCGAAGCCGACGTTGCGCTGCCGGTGGTGCAGGCCCTGATCGAGCGCATCAAGGTGCGCGCGGTCGGCCAGGAAGTGCTGAAGTCGCTGACCCCGGGCCAGGCCCTGATCAAGGTCGTGCGCGACGAGCTGACCGCGGTGATGGGCGCCGAAGCCAGCGACCTGAACCTCAATGTGCCCGCTCCGGCCATCATCCTGATGGCGGGCCTGCAGGGCGCCGGCAAGACCACTACCGTGGGCAAGCTGGCCAAGCACCTGAAGGAAAAGCGCAAGAAGAAGGTGATGGTGGTCTCGGCCGACGTCTACCGTCCGGCCGCGATCGAACAGCTGAAGACCCTGGCCGAGCAGGTCGGCGTGCTGTTCTTCCCGTCCAGCGCCGACCAGAAACCGGAAGCCATCGTCCGCGCCGCCATCGACGATGCGCGCAAGTCGTTCGTCGACGTGCTGCTGGTCGATACCGCCGGCCGCCTGGCCATCGACGAAGCGATGATGGCCGAGATCAAGGCCCTGCACGCGGCGGTCAACCCGGCCGAAACGCTGTTCGTGGTCGATGCCATGACCGGTCAGGACGCGGCCAACACCGCCAAGGCCTTCGGCGATGCGCTGCCGCTGACCGGTGTGGTGCTGACCAAGACCGACGGTGACGCGCGTGGCGGTGCCGCGCTGAGCGTGCGCTACATCACCGGCAAGCCGATCAAGTTCGTCGGTGTCAGCGAAAAGCCGGAAGGCCTGGACGTGTTCCATCCGGACCGCATCGCCAGCCGCATCCTCGACATGGGCGACGTGTTGTCGCTGGTCGAGCAGGTCGAGCAGCAGGTCGACAAGGACAAGGCCGCCAAGCTGGCCGAGAAGGTCGCCAAAGGCAAGAAGTTCGACCTGAACGACATGCGTGACCAGCTTGAGCAGATGCAGAACATGGGCGGCATCGGCGGCCTGATGGACAAGCTGCCGGGCCTGGGCAACATCCCCGACCATCTGAAGCAGCAGGTCAGCCAGGGCAAGGAAGTGCCGCGCATGATCGCCATCATCAGCTCGATGACCAAGAAGGAGCGGCGCAACCCGAACCTGCTCAATGGCTCGCGCCGCGCGCGCATCGCCAAGGGTTCCGGCGTGACCCCGGCCGACGTCAACAAGCTCATGAAGCAGTACATGCAGATGGAAAAGATGATGAGCAAGATGGCCGGCGGTGGCATGAAGGGCATGATGCGAAGCATGAAGGGCATGATGGGTGCCATGGGCGGCCGCGGCATGCCGTTCCGTTGATGCAGCGACGGGGTCGGCGCGCATCGCGATCCGGCCCCGGTCACAATGACTGGCGTATGCTGGGCGGCGACTTCTCCAACAGGTATGTCGCGTGAACGCATCGCCGATTCTTGAACGCGCCGACACCTTCTGTCGGCGTTTTTCATTGCAGCTTCCGATCCTGCTGGCACCGATGGCCGGTGCCTGCCCGGTGCCGCTGTCGGCCGCGCTGGCCAACGCCGGCAGCATGGGCGCGATGGGTGCGGTGTTGTCGCCGGCCGCCGATATCGGCCGCTGGATGGATGACTTCCGCGCTGCCTCTACCGGCCCGGCGCAGGTGAACCTGTGGCTGCCGGATCCGGCGCCCGTTCGCGATGTCACCGCCGAAGCCACCAGCCGCGCCTTCCTCGCCCAATGGGGACCGGACGTGCCTGCCAGCGCCGCCGATGCTACCCCGGCTGATTTCGACGAACAGTTTGCTGCCTTGCTGGCCGCGCGCCCGGCCGTGGCCTCGACCATCATGGGCGTGCTGTCGCCGCGCGACGTGCAGCAGTTGAAGGACGTCGGCATCGCCTGGATCGCCTGCGCGACCACGCTGGCCGAAGCGCGCGCGGCGCAGGATGCCGGTGCCGACGCGGTGGTGGCGCAGGGCGCCGAAGCCGGTGGCCATCGCGGTGCCTTCGACCCCAGCCTGGCCGAGCGCCAGCTGGTGGGCCTGTTCGCGCTGCTGCCGCGCCTGGCCGACCACCTGCAGATTCCGGTGATCGCCGCCGGTGGCATCGCCGATGGCCGTGGCATTGCCGCTGCGCTCACGCTGGGCGCCAGCGCGGTGCAGATCGGCACTGCATTCCTGCGCACGCCCGAAGCGGCGATCGCCTCTGCGTGGGCCGATGGACTGGCGGCCAGCGAACCGGAAGACACCTGGCCGACCCGTGCTTTCAGTGGCCGCCTGGGTCGCGGCCTTGCCACGCCCTATGTACGCGCCGCAGCCGCCGAAGGTGCGCCGGCGCCGCGCCCGTACCCAGTGCAGCGCGGCCTGACCGCACCGATGCGCAAGCAGGCAGCGCAGGAAAACCGGTTGGCCGCAATGCAGGCCTGGGCCGGGCAATCGGCATGGATGGCGCCGGCACGACCGGCCGCCGATGTGCTGCACGACATGTGGAGCCAGGCGCAGGCATTGCTGAAATGACGGTGACCTGCAACGGCCGGCCAGCACAGGTTGAGGATCTGCTGCCGGCGCTGGTCAACTACGGCCACTTCACCTCGCTGCAGGTGCGGGGAGGGGCGGTGCAGGGACCGGACCTGCATCTGGCGCGGCTGTCGCACGCAACGCGTCAACTGTTCGGCAGCGAGCTGGATACGGAGCAGGTGCAGGGCTGGATGGCGCAGGCCCTGCAGCTGGCCGGGCTGGCTGATGCCTCGCTGCGGGTGACCGTGTACTCGCGCCATTTCGATTTCCGCAATCCGCTGGCGGTGGTACCGGTGGACGTACTGGTGGCGGTGTCCTCGCCGGTGGCGCTGGCCGTACCCAAGCGTGTGCGCAGCGTGACCTGGCAGCGCGAACTGCCGCAGATCAAGCATGTGGGCACCTTCGGCCTGTTCGCCGAGCGCCGCGCGGCGATGGCTGACGGCTTCGACGATGTGCTGTTCGTGACCGCCGATGGCGCAGTGAGTGAAGGCAGCACCTGGAACCTGGCCGTGCACGACGGTGAACGACTGGTCTGGCCGCAGGCGCCGGCGCTGCGTGGTACCGCCGAGGCCTTGCTGAGGCAGCACTGGCCAGGCCCGCAGGTCACGCGACCGCTGGCATTGGCTGAACTGGGGGGTGTGAAGGCGGCCTTTGCCTGCAACGCCAGCGGCCTGTGGGCGCTGGACGCCATCGACGGGCATGCCCTGCCGGGTTCGCAGGCGCTGGCGGAACAGGGCAGGGCGGTGCTGGCGGCGGTGCCCTGGCGGGGATTGGGGTCAGATCCCTCTTGCCCTGCAAAAGGGATCTGACCCCGGTTGGCCAACCCTGGGGTTGGCTCCGGCCGACACTGCCGCTATAATCGCCGGCTTACCGCGCCATCCTGGCGACTGGGCAATAGGAAAAAAGACCATGGTCAAGATTCGACTGACCCGCGGCGGCGCCAAGAAGCGTCCGTTCTACCACATCATCGTGACCGACGTTCGCAGCGCCCGTGATGGCCGCAACATCGAGCGCGTCGGCTTCTACAACCCGGTTGCACAGGGTGGCGAGAAGCGCATCGAGCTGGATCTGGCCCGTGTTGACCATTGGGTCAAGAACGGCGCCCAGCCGACTGAAAAGGTCCGCAACCTGATCAAGGAAGCGACCAAGTCCCAGGCCGCTGCGGCCTGATCCCGAAGGGCCGCGCCTGGCGCGGCCCGTCTGGTTGAACGCAGATGAAAGATAACGAGCGCCGCATCCTGCTGGGCAGGATTGTCGGCGCTTTTGGTGTGCGCGGCGAAATAAAGCTCGAGTCCTGGACCGAGCCGCGTTCCGCTATTTTCCGTTACCAGCCGTGGATCCTGCGCAGCCCCAACGGGCAGGAATCCACGCTTGAAGGCGCCCGTGGCCGCGACAGCGGCAAGCATCTGGTGGCCCGTTTTCCGGGCATCGAAGATCGCGATACGGTCGAGGCGATGCATGGCACCGAGGTCTACGTGGCCCGCAGTGCACTGCCACCGCCGAATGCCGACGAGTATTACTGGGTCGACCTTGAAGGCCTGGATGTGAAGACCACCGAGGGCGTTGCCCTGGGCCAGGTCTCGCACCTGTTCAGCACCGGCGCCAACGATGTGGTGGTCGTGCGCGGCGATCGTGAGCGGATGATTCCGTTCGTGTTGCCGGAGTTCGTCAAGTCGGTCGACTTCGAGGCCAACCTGGTCGTGGTCGACTGGGACCCCGAGTTCTGAGTGTGAGCATGCGTTTCGACGTCATCACCCTGTTCCCCGAGTTCCTCGCCCAGTCCGCCGGACTGGGCGTGGTCGGGCGTGCGCAGGAGAAGGGCCTGTTCAGCCTGCACGGCTGGAACCCCCGTGATTACGCTGAAGGCAACTACCGCCGGGTGGACGACCGTCCGTTCGGCGGTGGCCCGGGCATGGTGATGCTGATCGAGCCGCTGCAGGCCTGCCTGCAGGCGATCCGCGATGCTGATCCGACCCCGGCGCGGGTGATCTATCTCAGCCCGCAGGGTACGCCGTTGACCCAGGCCAAAGTGCGGGAACTGGCGGCGCTGCCGCGCATGGTCCTGCTCTGCGGCCGCTACGAGGGCATCGACGAGCGCTTCCTGGAAGCCAATGTCGACGAGGAGATTTCCCTTGGCGATTACGTGCTGTCCGGCGGTGAGCTGGGCGCGGCGGTGATCATCGACGCCGTGGCCCGTCTGCAGGACGGTGCCCTGAACGATGCTGAATCGGCCGCCCAGGACAGCTTCGAAGGTGACCTGGGCCTGCTCGACTGCCCGCATTACAGCCAGCCGGCCCAGCATCCGCTGGGTGACGTGCCGGAGGTGCTGCGCTCGGGCAACCATGCGGCCATCGCCGCTTGGCGCCGCCAGCAGTCGCTGGTCCGGACCGCGCAGCGGCGCCCGGACCTGCTGGATGAACAGGCACTGGGCAAGGCCGACCGAAAACTGCTCGACCAGGCCCGCCAGGCCCGGAAACAGAAGGCCAGCCCCTAGCGCAGGGCTGGCTTTTTCGGCTATCATGGCCAATTACCGCCAGCTTCGGCCGGCGCGCGCAGTACCCACAACAAACGTGCAGCACAGTCCAGTGACTGCATCAGCCTACGTTGTCGAAACGACACGCCCACCCGAACAAGAATCGGTGTAACCCATGAGCAAGCTGAACAAGTCCATCGTCGCGGAATTCGAATCCGCCCAGATCACCCGCGAACTGCCGAAGTTCAGCCAGGGCGACACCGTTGTCGTCAACGTGAAGGTGAAGGAAGGTGCCCGCGAGCGCGTGCAGGCCTATGAAGGCGTTGTGATCGCGACCAAGAACGGCGGCCTGAACTCCTCGTTCACCGTCCGCAAGATCTCGCACGGCTACGGCGTCGAGCGCGTCTTCCAGACCCACAGCGCCATCATCGACTCGGTCGAAGTGAAGCGTCGTGGTAAGGTCCGCGCCGGCAAGCTGTACTACCTGCGTGGCCTGGAAGGCAAGGCTGCCCGCATCAAGGAAGACCTGGCTGCCGCTGCTGCCGCCAAGGCTGCCCGTCTGGCCGAAAAGGCCTGATAAACAACTTCGGTTGTTGCCGCGACGGCCACCTTCGGGTGGCCGTTTGCGTTTTCGGCATCGCATCGGCCACGATCAGGCGATGAACGAGATCAACCCACGCTATCCCGCCGTGATCCAGTCGGCGTTGCGCTTCCTCGACGGCAAGGGGCTGGCGCGCGTGCAGTCGGCACCGTTGCTGCACCGGTTGTTGTGGCGCATGGGCATCGCACTGCCGCCGCCGATCCTGGCCGGCTTCGCCACCAACGCGCTGGTGCAGGGCCTGCTGTTCGGGCTGTTCTGGACCGGACTGATGTGGCTGATGTTGTGGCAGGGCAGCGAGCGTCCGCTGGTGCTGCTGCTGTTGGCCGGGCTGTTGGCCGGTGCCCTGTTCGGTGTCGTGATGGCGGCCCTGATGCGCTCGCTGCGACGTCACCGCAAGCTACCGGACTGGCGGCAGTTCCTGGCCCGTCAGGCGGACTGAGCCGATGGCGCACCGCGCCGTGACCGACAGGTGCTCGCCGCGCTAGGCTGCCGTTTCATCCTGATGGACGTGCTGTGCGATGCCTGCCAAGCGAACCGCACCCTCCACCGCGCCCAGGCTGCTGTCCGGTGGTAACCCGCAGATCGCCAAGGGCGAGGGCGATGCCACGGTGCAGGCCTATATCGCAGCGATGCCGGACTGGAAGCGACCGCTCGGCGCGCGGTTGGATGCGCTGATCGAGCAGGCCGTGCCCGGCGTGCACAAGGCGGTGAAGTGGAATTCGCCGATGTATGCGGTTGCCAAGGGCGAGGGTTGGTTCCTAAGCTTCCATTGCTTCACCCGCTACATCAAGGTGGCATTTTTCCGGGGCGCCGCACTGAAGCCGATACCGCCCGAGCCGTCCAGGAGCGCAGACACGCGCTACCTGCACATTGCACAGGACGGCGTGCTGGATGAAGCCCGGTTCCTTGACTGGGTGCGCCAAGCCGCGGCATTGCCCGGCGAGCGCATGTAAACCCACCGTTCCGATCTACTTGCCGACGAGAACCGCTGATGGCCACGCACGCGCCGAACCCTGCCGATGCCGGAACCCCAGCAGCTGAACTGATCGATGCACGCATCGCCGAGCTGGGCGACTGGCGTGGCGAAACGCTGGCGCGCGTGCGCGCGTTGATCCATGAAGCGCTGCCCGACGTGCAGGAAACCTGGAAGTGGCGCGGCACGCCGGTGTGGGAGCACAACGGCATTCTGTGCACTGGCGAAACCTACAAACAGACGGTGAAGCTGACCTTCGCCCGTGGTGCGGCGCTGGCCGACCCGAAAGGCCTGTTCAATGCCAGCCTGGACGGCAACACGCGACGTGCGATCGACATCCATGAAGGCGCGATGCCCAATGCCGCGGCATTGAAGGCGCTGCTGCGCGAAGCGGCTAAGTTCAACGCTGCGAAAAAGAAGCGGTAGAGCCGGCCGCTGGCCGGCTGTTGCGCGAAAGAAGAAGTGGTAGAGCCGGCCGCTGGCCGGCTGTTGCGCGATGCGTCCGGAGAGGCATGAAGCTGCCGGCCAGCGGCCGGCACTACCGTGCATTGAACGATCCATGAGGTTGCCGGCCAGCGGCCGGCACTACCGCAGCGGCGCGGCATCCGGGTCGGCCACCGGTGAGGGTGGGCAGGCCGGAATCTCCGACGGCGTGGCCAGTTCTTCGGCATGCGACGGCTTGCCGATCATCGTGGCCTTGCGCCAGCCACCCCAGCGGTAATACGCCAGCGACAGCAGCATCGACACCAGCGAGCTGACCGGGAAGCTCCACCAGATCGCATCGGCGCCCCAGTACGGCTGCAGCAGCTCGGCGAACGGTACGCGCACACCCCACAGCGAACCGGCCAGGATCAGCAGCGGCGGAATCACCGCGCCGGTGGAGCGCACCACGCCGGAGATCACGAAGCTGACGCCGAAGAACAGGAACGAACCGATCACCACATGGTTGAGGTGGCGGGCGATGTCCAGCGCCTCGCTGGCCGGCGGCAGGAACAGCGCCAGCAGTTGCCGATCGAACAGCACCAGCGGCAGGATCAGCGCGCCGGTCAGCAGGAAGTTGAACAGCACGCCCTGCCGCGCGGTGCCGCGCACGCGGTCCCAGCGCTGCGCGCCGACGTTCTGCGCGGCCATCGTCGAGCACGCCGCACCGATCGCCATCGCCGGCATCTGCAGGTAGTTCCACAATTGCAGCGCGGCGCCGTAACCGGCGCCGGTGTCGGTGCCGTACTGGTTGACCATGGTCATCAGCAGGATCACCGACAGCGAGATCAGCACCATCTGCAGGCCCATCGGCACGCCCTTGATCACCAGCGCCTTGAGAATGGTCAGGTCGAGCTTGAGCAGGCGCATGTCGGCGCGGCCCAGCCACAGGGTGTGGCGCTTGTGCCGCATGTACAGCAGCAGGCCGGCCAGCGACAGCGTCTGCGCGACCAGCGTGGCCCAGGCCGAGCCGGCGATACCCAGCGCGGGGAACGGCCCCATGCCGAAGATCAGTACCGGGTTCAGCACGATGTCCAGTGCCACCGACACCATCAGGAAACGGAACGGCGTGCGCGAGTCACCGGCACCGCGCAGTGCGGCGGTGAGGAAGGCGAACGCGTACAGCGTCGGCATCGCCAGGAAGATGATCTGCAGGTAGGCCTCGGCCAGCGGCAGCGAGGCGGCCGGCGTGCCCATCGCTGCCAGCAGTGGATGGGCCATGAACCAGCCGGCGATGGCGATGATCACCGACAGGCCGATGAAGAAGGTGGCGCTGGTACCGACCACGCGCCGCGCCTGCGCGATGTCGCGCGCGCCGATGGCCTGGCCGATCAGGATGGTCGAGGCCATGCCGAAGCCGAACACCGAGCCGATCAGGAAGAACATGATGTTGTTGGCGTTCGCGGTGGCGGTCAGTGCCGCCTCGCCGAGGAAGCGCCCCACCCAGACCGCATTCACCGAACCGTTCAGCGACTGCGCGATGTTGCCCGCCAGGATCGGCAGGGAGAACAGCAGAAGGTTGCGGCCGATCGGGCCGGAGGTCAGGTCAAGCGGCGCTTTGGCCATGGAGTGGTGATCGATTCCCGGGAGGCGCACACTAGCACCAAGCCGGTTTGCAGGATGTGGCAATGCATCAACGACTGCAGGTGAAATGGAGCCTGGCGCTGGCCTTGATCGGCACCGCACTGGCCGCATGTTCGACAGGTGACCGGCTGGGCGATACCCAGGTGCGGCCGACCGACCGTCCCGAGTGCCTGGTCGGCAGCCAGCGCCAGGACCTGTCCGCTGGTGTACCTACGTTGATCGGGGGCAGCGGCTGCCGCACCGACCCCGATCATCCGCGCCCTCTGAACAAGCCTCCGGAGTAGTCCGTACCGATGCCTGAGCTTTCCCCGTTGTCGCCCAGTGTCCGCCTGGACATCTGGTTGTGGGCGGCCCGTTTCTTCAAGACCCGCAGCCTGGCCAAGCAGGCCATCGAGACCGGCAAGGTCAGCGTGGCCGGGCAGCGCCCGAAGTCCTCGCGCGCGGTGCGCGTGGGTGAGCAGCTGCAGGTCGACCGCGGCGAGGAGCATTTCGAGATCCAGGTGCTGGGCCTGAGCGACCAGCGCGGGCCGGCGCCAACGGCACAGCAGCTGTACGCCGAGAGCGAGGCTTCGAAGGCGCGCCGTGCCGAACAGCGTGCACTGCGCATCGCGGCACGCGATGGTTTCCAGCCGCCGGAACACAAGCCGGACAAGCGCGCGCGGCGTTTGATCCGGGCCTTGGGTGACATCGACGCGCTCTAGCGAAATCCTGATTCCAACGGATTGTTCCTGTCGCGGTGCGAAACAAAGCGCCGGTCACGGTGCGTTCGGATTGCGCTGGGCAGGCTGGTTTTTCACCTATCGGAGGCCTGCCCATGCGTCGTCTGCTGTTATGCCTGTCCCTGCTTGCTGCTGCGCCACTGCACGCTGCCGACATCACCTTCTGGGACGTTCCGCAACGCGGTGGCAACAGCATGAACATGTCGCCTCCGGACCGGAAATATTTCGAGGCGCTGCGTGCGACGGGTGCGACCTGGGTGCGGCTGGTGCCGGACAAGTGGAAGGGGCAGGGCGGTCGTGACTTCCTGATCGGCAACGCCGATGACTATCGCGGACTGGTTCCGGCCGACCTGGCCACGCTGCGGCGGGTGCTGGATGACGCCGATGCGGCCGGGCTGAAAGTGGTGCTGACGCCGCTGTCGCTGCCGTTGCTGCGCTGGAAGCAGCACAACGGCGATGTAGTCGACCAGCGCCTGTGGCAGTCCTTCGACAACCATGTGCCGGCCCGTCGCTTCTGGCTTGACCTGGCCACGGCGCTGAAGGGTCATCCTGCCTTGGCCGCCTACAACCTCATCAATGAGCCGGTGCCCGAGTACGGTGCAGGCCTGGCCGAGCATGCGTCCACCGAGGAGATGCAGCAGTGGTATGCCGGTGTGCAGGACGGCCCACGCGATCTGCGCCGCTTCTACTCGGAGCTGATCGCCAGCATCCGCGAGGTCGACGCCGCGATGCCGCTGATGCTGGATGCGGGCTGGTATGCCGCCGCCGATGGTTTCAACTACTGGCCGGCACCGCTGGCGGATTCGAAGCTGCTGTACAGCGTGCACATGTACGAGCCGTACGCGGCAACCAGTGCGCCGAACCAGACGCGCGCCAAACCCTGGCGCTATCCGGCGCAGGTGCCGTTCGGTACAGGCAGCGAGCGTTGGGATGCGGCGCGTGTACGCCGTTACCTGCAGCAGCCGATGACGTGGGCCGCCTCGCATGGCGTCGGTGCCAACCGCATGGTGGTGGCCGAATTCGGCTGCATGCGGCGGTGGCCGGACTGCGGCCGCTACCTGCAGGATGTGCTGCAGGTGCTGGAACAGGACAAGGTGCACTGGGCCTTCTACGCCTTCCGCGAGGATGGCTGGGACGGCATGGACTACGAACTGGGCGACAAGCCGCTGCCGTGGTCGTACTGGCAGGCGCAGGAAAAGGGCGTCCATGTCGAGCCGCCGCGCTCGATGCAGGCGCCCTTGTTCGCGCCGATCCTGCAGCGTTTGAAGGCGGGCAACCGGTGAGCCGCCGGGCATGGCCCGGCGCTACCCATGGAGATGCCGGTAGCGCCGGCCCATGTCCGGCCAGGCTTTCCCTCAGCGCTTGCCGCCGAGCAGATTGCCGCCCAGCTTGAGCAGATCGCCCACGCCCAGCTGACCATCACCGTCCTGGTCCAGCAGGCTGCCGAGCAGGCCGCCGGCCAGACCACCCTGCTGCTGCACCTGCTGCTTTTCCTGGCCGAGGGCCTGGCTGAGCGAGCCGGCATCGGCCTGGCCGCCACCGAGGCGCTGTGCCAGGAAGGCCATCACGATCGGCGCGAGGATCTGCAGCAACTGGCTGGTGCGGCCACTGTCGAGCTGGGTGGCCTGGGCCAGGCCGGTTTCCACCTTCTGCTGGCTGCCGCCGAAGATGTGGCCGAGGATGCCGGCGCCATCGCTGGCAGCGCCACCGCCGCCACCGCCCAGCACCGAACCGAGCACGCTGCCCAGGTCCAGGCCGCTGTGGTTGTTCTGCAATGCGCCGAGCAGCGCCTGTGCGCCCTGTGGCTGCGAGGCGTTGTTGCCCAGCGCGCCCATCAGCACCGGCAGCGCGGCACTGATCGCGCCGGAAGCCTGGGTATCGCTGATGCCAAGCTGCTGCGACACCTGTTGCAGCGGGGCGCCCTGCAACTTGGTCAGAAGTTCGTCGGTCAGGCTCATCTGGGGAATCCTCGATTGGGGTTGGGCGTGCAGAAGGTACGACGCGGACCGTTAAAACGGCGACGCCGCCTCACGGGGAGGCGGCGTGCCGTTCACGGGGGAGGGCGATCAGAGCTCGATGTCTTCGGCGCCCGGGGTGGCGGTGGGGAAGTCCGCTTCCGGCTGGGCCGGCTTGAACGGATCCGACGGCTGGCTGGCCAGCGCCTTCAGGGCCGCAGCGACGCCGGCGCCGTAGGCCGGGTCGGCCTTGCTGCAGTTGTCGATGTGGCGCTGCTTGATGAAGTCCGGTGCATCGCCCAGGGCACGGGCGGTGTTGGCGAACAGGCGGTCCTTCTGTGCCTGGTTGTAGCTGCGGAACAGCGCACCGGGCTGGCTGAAGTAGTCGGCGTCGTCCTCACGGAAGTTCCAGAAGTCGGCGTCGCCGCGGATCTTCATCGGCGGTTCGCGGTACTGCGGTTGTTCCTGCCACTGGCCGTAGCTGTTCGGCTCGTAGTGCGGCAGGCCGCCGTAGTTGCCGTCCACGCGCATCGCACCGTCGCGGTGGTTGCTGTGCACCGGGCAGCGCGCTGCGTTCACCGGAATCTGGTGGTGGTTCACGCCCAGGCGGTAGCGCTGCGCATCGGAGTAGGCGAACAGGCGCGCCTGCAGCATCTTGTCCGGCGACGGGCCGATGCCCGGCACCAGGTTGCTCGGTGCGAACGCCGACTGCTCCACGTCCTGGTACCAGTTGACCGGATTGCGGTTCAGTTCGAACTGGCCCACTTCGATCAGCGGGTAGTCGCTCTTCGGCCACACCTTGGTCAGGTCGAACGGATGCACGCGGTAGGTTTCCGCGTCCAGCTCCGGCATGACCTGGATGAACAGCTTCCACTTCGGGAAGTCGCCCTTCTCGATCGCGGCGAACAGGTCGCGGCCGTGGCTTTCGCGGTCATGGCCGACCAGGATCTGCGCCTGTGCGTCGGTCAGCGATTCGATGCCCTGCTGGCTGACGAAGTGGAACTTCACCCAGAAGCGTTCGCTGTCGGCATTGGTGAAGCTGTAGGTATGCGAGCCGAAGCCGTGCATGTGGCGGAAGCTGCGCGGGATGCCGCGGTCGCTCATCACCACGGTCACCTGCAGCAGGGCTTCGGGCAGCAGCGTCCAGAAGTCCCAGTTGTTGCGCGCGCTGCGCAGGTTGGTGTGCGGGTCGCGCTTGACCGCCTTGTTGAGGTCGGCGAACTTGCGCGGGTCGCGCAGGAAGAACACCGGGGTGTTGTTGCCGACCAGGTCCCAGTTGCCTTCTTCGGTGTAGAACTTCAGCGCGAAGCCGCGGATGTCGCGCTCGGCGTCGGCGGCGCCACGCTCGCCGGCCACCGTGGTGAAGCGGGCGAACATCTCGGTCTGCTTGCCGACCTTCTCGAACAGCCTGGCGCGGGTGTACTTGCTGATGTCGTGGGTGACGGTGAAGGTGCCGAACGCGCCCGAGCCCTTGGCATGCATGCGGCGCTCGGGAATGATCTCGCGGTTGAGGTTGGCCAGCTTTTCCAGCAGCCAGACGTCTTCCATCAGCAGCGGGCCACGCGGGCCGGCGGTCTTGCTGTTCTGGTTGTCCACCACCGGTGCGCCGAAGGCCGTGGTCATCGGCGTGACCGGGTCATCGCCGTGCTTCTGCTTGGGCGTGGTGCTCAGCTCGCGCTGCTGCTCGGCGCCCTGCTCCGGCGACGGGGCGGTGTGATACGGGCACTTGGCGTTGTTGTTGTCGGACTGGCTCATCGGCTGGCTCCTGGTGGCGGTGAAGACGTGGGAGAAACATCTTCACTCGACTTTAGCTATGGCCAGATGAAATGAATAATCGAATGATTCATTCAGGTTGATAGATTCTGTCAATTGAAACGCAGAATCGGATTTGCACAGTCTTTCAACAGGCCTCCCGCAAGGCGGCGGGAGGCCATGGGCGCGCGCTGCGGTTACAGCAGCGCCTTCAACCGGTACAACGCTTCCAGCGCCTGCTTCGGGGTCAGTTCGTCGGGGTCGATCGCGGCCAGTGCGTCCTGCGCCTTGCTCGACGGTGCCGCGAACAGGCCGAACTGCTGCGGTGCATCCAACGCCTGCGGCGCCAACTCGGCGGCATGGCTTTCACCACCGCGCTGTTCCAGCTCGGCCAGGCGCCTGCGCGCCTGCGCCACGGTGGCGCGCGGCAGGCCGGCCAGCGCGGCCACCTGCAGGCCGAAGCTGCGGTTGGCCGGGCCATCCTTCACCGCATGCATGAACACCAGCGCCTCACCGTGCTCGACGGCATCCAGGTGCACGTTGGCGATGCCGCTGCGGCCGCCCTCGTGCTGCTCGTCGGCCAGCGCGGTCAGTTCGAAGTAGTGGGTGGCAAACAGCGTGTAGCAGCGGTTCTCGTATGCAAGGTGGCGGGCCACCGCATCGGCCAGCGCCAGGCCGTCGTAGGTGGACGTGCCGCGGCCGATCTCATCCATCAATACCAGCGAGTGCGCGGTGGCGTGATGCAGGATGTAGCTGGTCTCGGCCATCTCGACCATGAAGGTGGACTGCCCACGGGCCAGATCATCACCGGCGCCGATGCGGGTCAGGATGCGGTCGATCGGTCCGATCAGCGCACGGCTGGCCGGCACGAAGCTGCCGATGTGGGCCAGCAGCACGATCAGCGCGTTCTGCCGCATGTAGGTTGATTTACCGCCCATGTTGGGGCCGGTGATGACCAGCA
The DNA here is from genome assembly GCF_057292075.1 of Stenotrophomonas sp. 1L-E-5-B-C3. Lineage (NCBI taxonomy): Bacteria > Pseudomonadati > Pseudomonadota > Gammaproteobacteria > Lysobacterales > Lysobacteraceae > Stenotrophomonas > Stenotrophomonas sp. 1L-E-5-B-C3. Next base: position 151,930 of record NZ_JBXAWS010000004.1, on the reverse strand, counting down.
TGCGACGGTCCGGATGCAGGTCCAGGTCGTTCGGCTCGAACGGCTGGTCGCGCACCGCTTCCACTACCGGATGGCGGCCGCGTTCGATCTTCAGGCACGGCTCGGCCTGCAGTTCCGGGCGCGCCCAGTCCAGCGCCTGCGCGCGTTCGGCGAAGGCGGCCAGCACGTCCAGTTCACTCAGCGCGGCAGCGCATTGCTTGAGCGGTTCCAGCTGTGTGCCGAGGGTATCCAGCAACTGCTCGTACAGGTACTTCTCTCGCGACAGCGAGCGGTCGCGCGCGGACAGCACCTTGTCCTCGAACGCCTTCAGTTCTTCGGTGATGTAGCGCTCGGCGTTGGTCAGCGTCTGCCGGCGGGTGTAATGCACCGGCGCGCGCTCGGACTGGCCCTTGCTGATTTCGATGTAGTAGCCGTGCACGCGGTTGTAGCCGACCTTCAGCGTGGCGATGCCGCTGCTCTCGCGCTCGCGCTGTTCCAGATCGACCAGGAACTGGTCGGCGTGGGTCGACAGCCGCCGCAGTTCATCCAGCTCGGCATCGAAACCGTCGGCCAGTACGCCGCCATCGCTGAGCTTGAGCGGTGGCATTTCGGCGATGGCGCTGGCCAGCAGATGCGCGCATTCGTCGTGCTCGCCAAGTGCGGCATGCAGGGTCTGCAGGCGCGGCGAATCCAGCGGTGCCAGCACCTCGCGCACGGCCGGCAGCAGGCCCAGGCCATCGCGCAGGGTGGAGAAATCGCGCGGTCGTGCCGAGCGCAGCGCGACGCGGGTGAGGATGCGTTCAAGATCGCCAAGGCGACGGAACTGCTCGCGGATGTCGGCGTCGCTGCCGCGATCGATCAGCGTTTCCACCGCGTGGTGGCGCTGCACCAGGACTTCGCGCAGGCGCAGCGGGCGATGCAGCCAGCGGCGCAGCAGGCGGCCGCCCATCGGCGTTACCGTACTGTCGAGCACACCGAGCAGGGTGTTGCGGGTATCACCGTCGACACGTGTATCCAGTTCCAGGTGGCGACGCGTTGCCGCGTTCATCGCGATCGCTTCGCCGGCGGTTTCCATCGAGATGGAGGTGAGGTGCGGCAGGCGCTGCTTCTGGGTTTCTTCCACATAGCCCAGCAGGGCGCCGGCAGCAGCGGTGGCACGTGGCTTGTCATCGATGCCGAAACCGCTGAGATCGTGCAGCTTGAAGAAGTTCAGCAGCTGGCGACGACCACTGTCGGCGTCGAACAGCCACGGCGCGCGGCGGCGCACGCCACTGCGCTGGCGCAGGAACTCGGGCCAGTTCTCCTCATCGGGCACCAGCAGCTCGGCCGGCTCCAGTCGGGCCAGTTCGGCTTCCAGCGCGTCGTCGGTCTCGACTTCGTTGACCAGGAAGCGGCCACCGGCCAGGTCGGCCCAGGCCAGGCCGTAGCCCTGCTTGCTGCGCGACAGCGTCATCAGCAGGGTGTCGCGGCGTTCGTCCAGCAGCGCCTCGTCGGTGACGGTGCCGGGGGTGACGATGCGCACCACCTTGCGTTCGACCAGGCCCTTGGCCAGCGCCGGATCGCCGATCTGTTCGCAGATCGCCACCGATTCACCCAGAGCCACCAGGCGGGCCAGGTAGCCCTCGTAAGCATGCACCGGCACGCCGGCCATCGGGATCGGCGCGCCGCCGGAGCTGCCGCGCTGGGTCAGGGTGATGTCGAGCAGGCGCGCGGCCTTGCGCGCGTCGTCGTAGAACAGCTCGTAGAAGTCGCCCATGCGGAAGAACAGCAGCAGGTCCGGGTACTCGGACTTGGCTGCGAAGAACTGCTTCATCAGCGGGGTGTGTTCGGCGGACTTTTCTTTTGACATGGGGCTCGTGAATCCGGGGCGTCCGGCCGCGCCGGAGGGCGGCGGCAGCGGAGCTGGTACAGGGCCGTCCATGGTAACGGGTGGAACGGGTCGCGCGTCGGCTGCCTGCTGTCGCAGCCGAAGGTTGGGGCTATCAAGCCCGGCAGCGGGGGTGTAGCCTCCGGTCTGCGGCCAGGCTGGCGGCACGACAATCAAGGAGCGAGCGATGACGCAACATTCTGCGCCCCATGAAGGCCCGCAGGCCAAGGCCGCCGTTGAAGCACCGCCATCGCTCTACATCGTCGCGCTCTACCAGATTGTGGGTGGCGCCTTGGCCCTCTACGGCATGCTTGAAGTCTATGGGCCGAAAGTGCCGGAGTACCAATTGCTGGCGCGGATGAGCCTCTACCACTCCTTGCCTTATGCTGCGCTGGTCACTGCCGGTGTGCTCAACGGACTGGCGGGCATCGTGATCGGGGTGGGCATATTCGCGCGCTGGGGATGGGTTCGCCCACTGTTCGTCATCATGTTCCTGGAGACCATGGTGCTGAAGCTGGTCGATATGAAAAGCGCTGGCCCATTCGAGTTTCTTACGCTTGGCGCGATCTTCTGCGTGTCGTTGTACTGCGCGTTCCTGTTGTACCGTGAGCCGGCAAGCCGCTACTTCGCCAGCCGGGCACGCTGAGTCGATCGGATGCCTGGGCATGCGCAGGATGGAGTTCGATACCGTCAATCCGGTACGAGTGTGATGTTCGGATGGCTGTTGAATATCTGCATGACGATCTCGAAGTAGGTCTGGCCCTCGCCCCGTTGCAGCGCCTGCAGTTGGCGGGCAATGGCTTGCGTATTGAAGCGCCCTGGTGCGTCGAGCTTGGCCTGCAGCCAGCGGCCGGTGGCATCCGCGCCCAGGGCCGTTCGGCTGTGCGCGATGTCGCGCCAGATGACCCTGGCCTGGCCATGCCCGGCCAGCGCGCCATAGCCACCATGCAACAGGTCGTCCAGCGCATCCAGGCTCGGTCCAAGTTGCCAGTGCTCGCTGGCCATGAATACGCGGTTGATCTCCGCATACAGGCTGGCGATATCGTTTATGGAGGCGCCTTCGATGTGCAGCACAAGGGTCATGTGTGGTCTGTAGCCCGTCTGGAACGGTTCTGTCCGCTACAGATAACCTCTGGAGATTATGCAGCAGCGTGAGCGGGGCCTTGGCGCGGAGCCGGTCTGGTTTCAGTCGATCGTTGCGTTGTGATGAATCGTTGAAAATTATTTTTCGGTTAATCGCAACTGCATTCTTATGCTTGCGCTCACAGTTTAAATGCTTTGGATCGATTCAGTAATATCGACCCATAAAGTTTCCCTTGCCTGAGCCGCAACCGATCGTACGGTCATGATCAAGGGAATTGAGATGCTCGCCTTACGAAACCTCCGTGTGGGTTCCCGGCTGGGTGCCGGTTTCGGTCTGCTGTTGCTGTTCATCGTGGCCATCGTCGGCCTGGCGCTGTACGGAAATCACCTGAAGTCCGCCCAGTTCGAGAAAGTGGTGGACGTCAACATGGTGAAGATGCGGCTGTTGAACGACATGCTGGATACCAACAACGCGGTGTTGATGCACCGCCGGCTGATGGTGATCAAGCGCGGCGAGGATTTCGACAAGGATTATCAGAAGGCGCAGGAGCTGTCGCAGACCTACGACGGCATCTGGGCCAAATACATCAAGATTCCGCGTGATGCCACCGGCGATACCCTGGTTGCGAAAATCGACGCGGCACGCAAGGCCACCGATACGTCGACCCAGCATCTACACGATCGGATGAAGGCCGGTGATTTCGACGGCGCGGCCAAGGAGCTGCTGGCCGAGCATGGCTTGGCCACCGCCTGGAACGAATCCATCTCGGCCCTGCTTCGGCATCAGGAAATGCTGACCGAACGGAGTCGTGAGGAATATCGGTCGACCGAAGCCTGGACTGGCACCTTGTCGATTGTGTTCGGCGTACTGAGCCTGCTGCTCGGTTCGTTGGCCGCCTGGGCCATCACCCGCAGCCTGACCCGCCCGCTGGAAGGCGCGGTGAAACTGGCCGACGGCATCGCCAACGGGCGGCTGGACAGCAGCATCGACGCCTCGGGCAACGATGAGGTGACGCAGCTGCTCAGGTCGATGCAGCGCATGCAGGCACAGCTGCAGGCGGTGATGGCGGCGCAGGGTGAGCTGGCGCGCCAGCACGATGCGGGCAGCCTCAGCTACCGCATGGACGAGAGCGCGTTCCCCGGCGACTACGGGCGCATGGTGCATGAGACCAATGCGCTGGTTGGATCGCACGTGCAGGTGCAGAACCGGCTGATCGAGGTGATGAAGCACTACGCACGCGGCGATCTGTCGGTGGACATGGACCCGCTGCCCGGCGAGAAGGCGGCGATCACCCAGGCGATGGACGAAACCAAGTCCAGCTTGTCGGCGATCAACAGCGAGATCCGCCGCTTGGCAACCGCCGCTGCCGCAGGCGACTTCAGCCTGCGCGGCGACGAAGATCGCTTCGCCTATGATTTCCGCGACATGGTGGCCGGGCTCAATCGCCTGATGCAGACCACTGACGAGAACCTGGTGCAGGTCTCGACCCTGCTGCAGGCCATCTCGCGCGGCGACCTGACCGTGCGTATGCAGGGTGACTTCCATGGCGTGTTCGCGCGCATGCGTGATGACTGCAATGCCACCGTCGATCAGCTCAAGCAGATTGTCGGCCGCATCCAGTCCAGCGCGTCCAGCATCAACCTGGCGGCAGGCGAGATCGCCTCGGGAAACACCGATCTGTCGCGGCGCACCGAGCAGCAGGCGGCGAACCTGGAAGAGACGGCGGCATCGATGGAGGAGCTGACCTCCACCGTGAAGCAGAACGCCGAGCATGCCCGCCAGGCCAACCAGCTCGCGATTGGTGCGCACGGTGTCGCCTCGCAGGGCGGCGAGGTGGTCGGCCAGGTGGTCACCACGATGTCGGCCATCGAAGCCTCGTCGAAGAAGATCGCCGAGATCATCAGCGTCATCGACGGCATCGCGTTCCAGACCAACATCCTGGCGTTGAACGCGGCGGTGGAAGCTGCGCGTGCCGGTGAGCAGGGCAGGGGCTTTGCGGTGGTGGCCAGTGAGGTGCGCACGCTGGCACAGCGCTCGGCCGGTGCGGCCAAGGAGATCAAGGGCCTGATCGAGGATTCGGTGGGCAAGGTGGCCGACGGATCGGCGCTGGTCCGTCAGGCTGGCACGACCATGGGCGAGATCGTCGCCTCGGTGCAGCGGGTGACCGACATCATGGCCGACATCTCCGCCGCCTCGCAGGAGCAGAGCTCGGGCATCGAGCAGGTGAACCAGGCGGTAGTGCAGATGGACGAGACCACCCAGCAGAACGCTGCCCTGGTGGAAGAAGCGAGCGCCGCCGCACGCTCGATGGAGGAGCAGTCCAACCTGCTGGCCGAGGCGGTATCGGTGTTCCGCACTGGCGCGGTGACGGCCGCAGCTGCAGTACGCCCGGCCTTGGCCGCAGTGGCTGCCACGGTTACCCCGGTGCGCCGTCCGGCATCGCTGTCGCCACGCATCGAACCAACGCTGGCGGCCAATGCGGGCGGCTGGGAAGAGTTCTAGCAGGGTTGAATTGCCGGCAGGGTGACGGCGCCCATCACGATGGCTGATCGTGATGGGCGCGGATTTTCTTCCTGAACGCGCGATGGCCGATGAGGTGGCGGACACGCGCATTTCACTTCCGGTTGCCAACCGCGGGAGGACACTTGCGCCATACCGGAACTCAGGAGATGGCCATGAAGACCTCGACCCGATTGCTTGTGCTGGGCACCCTGCTGGCGGCTTCGTCGGTGGCCGGCGCGCAGACGTATGGGCCGCGCGATGAGGGACGCAAGTTCAACGACGGCAGCCGCGTGGTCTGCAAGAACGTGGAAGTGCAGCGCAACTCGCGCGATCCCAACCGCATTACGGGTACCGCTACCGGCGCCGTGATCGGTGGCCTGCTCGGCAACCAGGTGGGCGGCGGCAACGGCAAGAAGCTGGCCACCGTGGCAGGCGCCGTCGCCGGTGGTGCAGCCGGGCGCCAGATCCAGGGCAACAGTCAGCAGAAGAATGGTGATCGCGTCGTCGAACGTCGCTGCGAGCGCGTCTACCGCTGATTGCTCGACCCGTTACCCCTTCCACACTGCAGTACTCGGACGCCGGCCCCATGCCGGCGTTCGTCGTTATGGGAAAAGGGGACGGAGGGGATTAAGTCGCAATCCCCCAACCCGGCCGCTTACGACTTAATCCCCTCCGTCCCCTTTTTTGCGAGGAGGCGCCAGGCGGCGAGGGCACCGTAGAGCAGCAGCAGGGCGCTGAGGGTGATCAGTTCATGGCTGACTTCGGCCAGGCTGGCGTCCATCTGGTTCAGGCGCACCATCAGGTTGATGCCGGAGGTGGTCGGCAACAGCTGCGCCAGCCAGACCAGCGGTTGTGGCGTCATCACTGCCGGCCACGACAGGTTGGCCAGGAAGAACAGCGGGATCGAGGTGGCGATGATGTACTGGAAGGCGCGTTCGCGGGTGCGGAAGAAGCTGCCGACGAACAGGCCGAACGCCACCGTGGCGGCGATGAACAGGGTGCCGCCCAGCAGCTGGCCCAGCGGGTTGCCGCCGCGCGGATAGTCCTGCACCCAGGCGGTGAAACCGGCGTAGTAGAACAAGCCGAACAGTCCGATCAGGCCGAAGCCCAATGCCATGCCCGCCAAAGTCGGCAGGTCGAAGCGCAGGCGCCGGCCGAGTGCGAGGCGGCGGCCGCCGAGCAGGACGCCGATGCCCATCAGCAGCGTCTGTTGCACGATCAGCTCGGCCACGCCGGGCACGATAGCGCTGCCGTAGCCTTCCTGGGTGTTGTACAGCGGGCGCTGCACCAGGGTGACCGGTGGTGCCTGCGGCGCGCCCATGAAGGCGGACTGGCCGACCACGGCCTCACGTCCGAAGGCACCCAGTGCATCGGCCACGCTGCCCAGCACCCAGCTGGCGCGGCCCAGGTAGGCACCGTTGCCGAGCAGCACCAGCTTGGCAGGATGGCCGCGCAGGATGTCGCGCTCCAGGTTGGCCGGGATCAGCACGATGCCTTCGGCGTGGCGGGCTTCCAGCTGTTGGCGTGCGCTGTCGATGTCGGCCGGTTGCCCGACCACGCGCGCGACCCGCAGCGCATCGAGCTTGCGCAGCAGTTCGCGGCTGGTCGCGCTGTGGTCTTCATCCACCACCAGCACCGGCAGGTTGCCGGCCACCTGGTGGCGGTATGCGGCCGGGTAGAAGAACGAATACAGGATCACCGCGCCGACCATCACCACGATCGCATAGCGGTCGCACAGCACCGCCATCAGGGTCTGCCGCAGGCTGCGCCACAGTGCGCTCATGCGTCGGCTCCTGCCGGTTGTGCGGCTTCGGGCGTGCGCGCGAAGGCAATCAGGCGCAGGCCACCGATGCCGCCAGCCACCACTGACATCAGCAGCAACGTGGCCAGCGGCCATACCGAAACCTGCAGCGGCGAACCGATGAACTGTTGCTGGGTCTGCAGCTTGATGTAGGCGCTCAATGGCAGCAGCTGGTGCCAGATGCGGGTGAACAACGGGCCGTCCAGCACCGGGAAGGTGGCGCTGGAGAACGCCAGCGCGGTGCCGATACTGAGGCCGACCGCAGACAGTGCGGTGCCCATGTCGCGGGTGACGCCGACGAAGAACAGCGCGTAGGCGGCGGTAGCCAGATAGAACAAGGGTTGTGCGAGCAGCAGCATGAGCACGCTGCCCGCCACGCCATCGCCGCGCAGCCAGGCGAGGTAGCCGATGCCGAGTGCGCCATACACCGAGAACAGCAGGATGTACGGCGCGACCTTGCCGGCAATCGCCGGCCACGGCGTGCGGCCCAGCCAGGCGGGCAGGGTGCTGTCGCGGATTTCGCGGCCGAGGCTGCCGGCCACCGCAAGCGCCAGTACCAGTGACAGCACCGCCGGGAAGATCAGCGGCAGCAGGAACAGTTCGTAGCTGCGCGCCGGGTTGTAGAGGATGTCTGACTGCACCGCGATCGGCGCGGCACGCAGCTTGCCCGGGCCGACCTGCAGGCCGATGCGCTCGCGCAGCAGGCGCGCATTCCAGGCCGAGACCGCGTCGCCGATATCGCGCGCAGCGGACTGTCCGGTGGTCATGTAAGTGGCGTTGTAATAGGCGAACACCGTGCCCTGGCGCCCACGCAACGCCTGCCGGGTGACATCGCGCGGCACCAGCACGATGGCGAACACATCCAGCCGACGCAGCTGCGAACGTGCGTCCTGCATGTCCGCAGGCTGGCTGGCGATGCGCACGCCGGGGCTGGCATCGAGCATGCGCAGCAGCAGGCGGCTGTCACTGCTGTGGTCGAGGTCGACCACGGCGATCGGGATGTCGCGCATCACCGAGGGCGTGAACATCCACGCCATCACGGCCAGCATCAGCAGCGGCAGCAGGGTGACCAGCAGCAGGTCGGCGCGGTTGCCGCGCAGCGACCGCAGCTCGCGCCGCCAGCTGGCAGCGAAGCCGCCGCGGCCAGGGCTCAGTGCTGGGGCCATGCGAACAGCACGCTCATGCCGGGGCGGAAGCCCTCGATGCGGCGTACCGGGCGCACCCGCACCTCGAAGCTGCGGACGTCGTAGCCGGACGACTGGCGGGTGGTACGCCAGGTTGCATAGTCGCCGGCCGGGTTGATGAAGTAGACCTCGAATTCGCCGTCCTGGCCGAGCGCCGGCACGCTGCCGCGCAGCTTGCTGCCGACCTTCAGGCCCTGCATCTGCGATTCGCGCAGGTTCATCGCCACCCACATGCGGTCGATGTCGACCAGGGTGAACACCGGGTAGCCGGCCGGTACCAGTTCGCCGGGGTCGGCCATGCGCTTGTTGATCTCGCCCGCCACCGGCGCGCGCCCTTCCACTTCGACACGTGCGGCGTTGACTTCGGCCACCGCGCCCTGTGCCTGTTGCACCTGGCCCTGCGCGGCACGCTTGTCCTGCTCGCGTGCGCCGGCCAGCGCCATGTCGTACTGCGCGCGGGCGGCACGGGCCAGTTCGCGCGAGCTGGTGGCCTGGGCATGCGCTTCATCGCGCTTCTGCCGGGTCATCACCCCTTCGTTGAACAGGTTCTGCACGCGCTGGTAGGTCGCTTCAGCCAGCGTCGCACCGGCTTCAGCCCGCTTCCAGTTCGCTTCAGCGGCGCGGATGTCTTCGCTGCGCGCACCTTCGTCGGCCTTGTCGGCCACCGCCTGTGCGGCGGCCAATGCGCCGTGCGCCTGTTGCTCCTTGGCGGCCACTTCGGGGCTGTCGAGCAGGAACAGCACCTGCCCGGGCTGCACGCGGTCGCCCTCGCGCACCTTCAGTTCGGCCACGCGCGCGGTGATCTTGGCGGCCACGTTGATGGTATCGGCGTCGGCCATCCCCTGGATCTGGTCGGCCGGGCTGCGCCAGGCCAGCCACAGGCCGAGCACCACCACGACCAGCAGCACCACTATCAGGATCGGGCCCAGGCGGCGCTTGGCCGGGGGCGTCGTTGCATCGTCGTGCAGCACATCACTCATGGTCGATCACCTCGTCCGCACGCCGCCGGAACTCTTCGAAACGGTCCATCTGTCCACTGACCTCCAGCAACTGTGCCAGCGCAATATCGTATTGGTAGGCGGCCTGTGCGCGCTCGACGCGGGCACCGCCCAGGCCGAGCCGCGCGTCGATCACATCCAGCGAAGTCGCCTGGCCTTCGCGGAACGCCAGCTCCTGCAGGCGCAGGTTTTCCTGTGCCTGGGCGATGCTGCTGTCGAGCAGCACGTATTGCTGACGCGCGGTTTCCAGCTCGTTCCAGGCCTTGCGCACGCCCAGCGCGACCTGGTTCTCGGCCTCGCGCAGGCCCGCTTCGGCCTGGTCCTGCTGCGCACGCGCGGCGCTGATCTGCGCCGGCCGCGAGTTCGGCGACAGGAAGGTGTACTTCAGGCCGATGCCGAATGCCCAGTCCGGATCGGTCAACATCTCGTCACGGCGGCGGAAGTCGTACTGGCCGAAGGCGAAGATCTGTGGCTTCAGCTTGGCCTGCTGCACGCGTACGCCCTGTTCGGCCTGTGCCACCATCGCCCGCAGGCGTGCGATCTGCGGCTGGCGTGCCTGCGCAGTACGCTCGAAGTTGGCCACCGGTTCCAGCGGCACGCGCTGCACGAACAACGGCGACACCGGCTGTACCTCGCCACCACTGCGCAGCAGCGTGGCCAGCGCCGCTTTCAGCGTGGCCAGGTCGTTCACCGTTTTCTGGTATTCGCGCTCGGCCTTGTCGCGGGCCACGGTGGCCTGCAGGCGCTGGGCGCGGGTGGCGAAGCCCTCGCGTTCCAGCTTCTCGGCGTCGGACAGGTGGCGGTTCAGGCCATCGCGTACGTCGCGCCGCACATCCACTGCCTGCTCGGCCAGGCGCTGGCCGAAATAGGCCTGGGCCAGCTGCACGGTCAGCGATTGACGCTGAGCCTCGCGCTCGGCGCTGGCCTGCTCGTGGGCAGCGCTGGCGGCACGCTGCGCGGCCGGAATCACGCCGCCGGTGTACAACGGCAGCACCGCGGTGACCACGGGCCGGGTACGCCAGTCCCGTTCGGTGAACGACAGCGGCGAGTCGATGCCATAGGCCTCGGCCACCGGGGCCAGTGAGCCCAGCGGCAGGGTGAGGGTCTTCTGGAACTGCAGCCGGCGCACTTCGCCGGTGATCTCCGGCAGGCGCAGCAGGCGCGTGGCGTCCTGCAGGTCCTGCTTGTTGCGCACCGCTGCATCGGCGGCGGCCAGTGCAGCGGAGACCTGCTCCAGGCGCTGCCGTGCCTGTTCCCAGTCCAATGCGGGTGCATCGGTGAGAGTCTGCGCCGCCGCAGCCAGTGGCAGGCAGGCTGCCAGCGCCAGCGCGGCCTTCGCGCCGTGCATCCTTGTACGTCGGCCGATCACGCCCATGCCGTCCCAATGGTGAAGAAGTGCGCAAACGGTAGTGCGCGCGGCGTGAAGCCCGGGTCTGCGGTCATCGGTTTGTCCTCAACGAAGGGTGCTGCTGGCTGCAGTGCGCAGCGCCTGCGTGATGTGCTGCAGCGTGCTTGAACGCACGGCGGCATGCTGCCAGTACAGCGGCACATCGAGCCAGCGGCGGGGTTCCAGTACCACCACGCGGCCGGCGCGCACGGCGGGCGCGACCAGGGATTCCGGGGCCATGCCCCAGCCGAGTCCGCACGCAGCGGCTTCGACGAAACCGGTGGAGGAGGGCAGGTAGTGTAGCGGCGGCTGCAGCCGCGCGCGGGTCAGGCGCCGCACGAAGCGCCACTGCAGTTCATCCTTGCGGTTGAACACCAGCATCGGTGCGCGCGCCAGTGCCGCAGCCTGCATGCCATCGCTGAAGTACTGGCGGGCGAAGCCGGGCGAGGCGATAGCGTGGTAACGCATCGCGCCGAGTGGGTGCACGTTGCAGCCTTTCACCGGTTGGCTTTCGGCGGTGACTGCACCCAGCACGCTGCCATCGCGCAGCAGTTGCAGGGTGTGGTCCTGGTCGTCCATGCGCAGGTCGAACAGGTAGCCATGGCGCTGGTGCAGTTCGGCGATGGCTGGCACCAACCAGGTATCGAGCGAGTCATCGTTGACCGCCAACGGGATTGGCGTGCGCGCGGCATCGCTGCCGCGTTCGGGCAGCAGTTCGGCCAATGCCTCGGCCTCCAGCGCCTGCATCGGCCGGACCCGGCGCAGCAGCGCTTCGCCTGCGGCGGTGGGCCGGCACGGTGCCTGACGTACGACCAGCACCTGGCCGAGCCGATCCTCCAATGCCTTGATCCGCTGCGACAGGGCCGACGGGCTGATCGACAGGCGGCGTGCCGCAGCCTCGAAGCTGCCTTCCTCCAGCACCGCAGCGAAGGCGGCAAGTTGCGGATGTATCAGGTCCACGCGGCAGCCTCTTCAGTTTTTCTGCACAGGATAAAGAAAAAGCAGATTGTCTTAACGGGGCCGTTGGCCGCACCCTGCGCGTCCCTTCACCGCCTGGCCCGTCCCTCATGTGGATTGCCGCTACCGCCGCCGGTCTGTTCGCAGGTGCCGGCCTGATCATCGCCATCGGTGCGCAGAACGCCTTTGTGCTGCGCCAGGGCTTGCAGCAGCATCGTGTGGGAACGGTGGTACTGGCCTGCGCCGGCGCGGACATCGCACTGATCCTGGCCGGCGTTGGCGGCATGGGCGCGCTGGTGCTGCAGTGGCCGCTGCTGCTGCAGGTGCTGCGCTTCGGTGGCGCGGCCTTCCTGCTCTGGTATGGCCTGCAGGCGGGGCTGCGCGCATGGCGCGGTGGCAGTGCGCTGGCCGCCGCCGAGGCGCAGGGCGGCAGCGGACGGCAGGTACTGCTGACCTGCCTGGCCTTCACCCTGCTCAACCCGCACGTCTATCTGGATACCGTGGTGCTGCTGGGCAGCCTGTCCACGCGCTACCCGGGGGATCTGCGCTGGGCCTTCGCCGCCGGTGCCTGCGCCGCCAGCGTGGCCTGGTTCTGCACGCTGGGCTATGGCGCGCGCCTGTTGCAGCCGGTGTTCCGCAGGCCGGCTGCCTGGCGTGTGCTGGACGCAGGCGTGGCGGCCTTCATGTTCTGCCTTGCGACGTTGTTGCTGCTGCGTCCTTTATCGCCATGAGTGCGTGACGTACGCCGGTGTTGCGTATGTGTTCCACCGGTACGGTTCACGTGGCCGGATACAGCGCGGATAATGCGCGCCTGGTCGCGACCCCGCCGCGCATGCCGTCGTTCGGCAGCCCCCCGGTCGCCTGTGTTCTCGTTGTACGACCGCCACGGCGCGGCATCGGTGCTGCATGAAAGACAATCTACAGCTGCTCCTGTCCCACCTGGGGCGCACCTTCCTGTTCGGCCTGATGATGGCGCTTCCGCCTGCGTTGGCCTGGCTCGACATCCATTGGCTGGGCAATGCAGTCGGCGAGTGGTCGCTGGTCGAACTGACCCAGGAAGGCTTCCTGGTCGCCAGCGTGGCTGCGTTCGTCCGGCTTGCATTGCGGCGTGCCGATGATCGGGCTTTTGCCGTTCTGGCGGCCGCGCTGTTCGCCTGCATGCTCCTGCGTGAAATGGATGAGGCGCTGGACCTGATCGCACACGGCTTCTGGAAGTACCCGGTGGCCGTGCTGATCATCGGCTCACTGGCCTGGGCTAGCCGCGACTGGCGCCGGGCCATGCAGGCGCTGGTGCGTTTTCTCGTATCCCGGCCGGGTACCGTGATGACGATCGGCCTGGTTCTGCTGCTGTTCTATTCGCGTCTGATCGGCATGACGTCGTTGTGGACCGGACTGCTGGGTGACCAGTACATCCGCGTGTTCAAGAACACCATCGAGGAGACCACCGAACTCCTTGGTTACACCTTCATTCTCGCAGCCAGCGTCGGCTATGTGGCACAGCGGGTACGCGAACCGCTGACGGCTCGGAAGCGCGCCCTGCACGAGGGTACCGGGATGCAGCAACGGCCACTCTAGGCGCCATCCACCGCGCATAACGGCGTCTCGCCGGGGCGCAGGGTCAGTACCCGCACGCCGGTGCGGGTGACCGCCACCGTATGCTCGAACTGCGCCGACAGCTTGCCGTCGCGGGTGTACACCGGCCATTCGTCCGGCTGCTGGCGGATGGCCGGCTTGCCCTGGTTGAGCATCGGCTCGATGGTGAACACCATGCCTTCCTCCAGCACCATGCCGGTGTTGGGATGGCCGTAGTGCAGGATCTGCGGTTCCTCGTGCATCTCCTGGCCGATGCCGTGGCCGCAGTATTCCTTCACCACGCTGTAGCCGTGGCTGCGCGCGTGGCGGGCGATGGCGTGGCCGATGTCGCCCAGGCGTGCGTCGGGGCGGACCGCAGCGATGCCTTTCCACATCGCCTGGTAGGCGGTCTGCACCAGCCTGCGCGCGGCGTAGTCGACCTCACCGACCAGGTAGGTGGTGCTGGAGTCGGCGATGTAGCCGTTCTTCTCCAGGGTGATGTCGAGGTTGACGATCTGGCCGTTGCGCAGCACGTCGGTGGTGCTGGGTACGCCGTGGCAGATCACGTTGTCGATCGAGGTATTGAGCACGTACGGGAAGCCGTACTGGCCCTTGCTGGCCGGCCGCGCCTGCAGTTCATCGACGATCATGCGTTCGACGAAATCGTTGATCTCCATGGTGCTACGGCCCTGCAGCGGCAGCCGGTCGAGTGCGGCGAACACCTGCGCCAGCAGGCGGCCGGATTCGGCCATCAGCGCGATCTCGTCGGGACGCTTGATGATCGCCATTGGCTCAGGCCTGGCCCGGCGGCAGCAGCGGCGGCTGCACGCCCGCCGCCCGCAGCTCGCTGGCGACGATGTCCTGGAAGCTCAGCGTCGGGTTCAGCTCGCACAGCATGCCGACCCGGATCCAGAAATTGGCCTGGGCATTGATGGAGCGGCTGGAGACGGTACAGGCACGGCGCAGCTGGTCGTGCAGGGTGTCATCGATGTTGACGATGCCCATGGGCGGTCCTGAAGGAGTGGATATACGAAGCGTATATGTTTCGTATATCCAGCTCAAGGCCGCCCGGTTCAGCTCGCGTCGGTTGCGAAGCGCAGGCGGTTGCCGTCGGGGTCGCGCAGCAGCATCTCGCGGCTGCCCCACTCGGTGTCATGTGGCGGCTGTTCGATCGGCACGCCTGCGGCACTGAAGGCGCGGTGCAGGGCGTCGACGTCCTCGACGATGAAGTACACCGCGCCGCCGACCTCGCAGTCGCCGCTGTGTTCGGTGAGGAAGATCGTCTGGCCATCGCGGGTGAGCTGGGCGAACAGCGGGAAGCCGGGTTCGAAGCGGTGTTCCCAGTCAACCACGAAGCCCAGTCCCTGCACGTAGAACGGCAGGGTGGTGTCGGCGTGGCGCATGCGCAGCTGCGGGATGACGGTCTGGGACATGGCGAGGGCTCCTGGGGCAGGCGTCCAGTGTAGTGCCGGCCGCTGGCCGGCATCCTCGTGAGCCCGGGAACAATGATGTTGCCGGCCAGCGGCTGGCACTACCGACTCTGCCTGGGTCTGGTAGTTGCCAACCTTGGTTGGCATTGCCGGCCAGCGGCCGGCACTACCGAAGCCACGCTGGCCAGCAGCCGGCACGACCGGAAGCGGTCAGCAGGCCGTCGGCACTGCGGCGATGGCTGCCAGCAGCTCCTGGTTCACCTGCTGGTGCCGCGTCTGCCACACCGGCAGATCCTCGGCGCTGACGTCAGGCTGGCCATCCAGCGACGACAGCCAGCGTTTGAAGCGGCTCTGGTAGTTGGCCAGCGACACTTCGCCGGTGATGTCACTGCCGGCCAGGCCGCCGGCGCGCAGCGCTTCGATCACCACCAGCGCGTGTTCCAGCTGGAAGCGGCCCTGATCCCAGTTGCTGCGGGCCACGTCCTCGGTAAACACATCCTTGTCGATCGACAGGTAGGTCGGCTGCGGCGACTTGGCCTGCTCGGCAGCGAACGCAGCCACCAGCGCTTCGGGATGCTCGAAACGGCGGAAGGCGTGGCCCATGCCGAGACGATGCCCCCAGCCCACGTCCACGTCCATGCACCAGTACGTCAGCCGGCCGCTCATCAGCGGGCGCCAGTGGTTCTCCCAGGCATGGCCGAGGCCGATGTCGCTGGAGGTGATGCCGAGCACGTGGATGTGCGAGATCTGCGGCAGCTTGCTGGCGGCGTTCACCCACGACCCGCAGTGCATGCCGAACGGGAAGCGCATGTTGTCCGGATGGTTGTCCAGCACCACCAGCTGGAACGGCGCCTGCGTGCGCATGCGCTGCAGCAGCGGCAGGCTGAGGTGATGGAAGTCGCCACTGCCGAGCATTACCGTGCCGAGCTGCGCGGGCAGCGGTGCCAGCACTTCAGCGGCGAAACGCTCCAGGGTGGCATTGCTGCAGGCGAAGCGCAGTGGATCGTGCCACTGCGGCAGGGCCAGGGTCTGCGCCTGGGGCAGCGGCAGCACGCCACTGTCCAGGTCCAGGATCAGCGGGGAACGCAATGGCATCGCTCAGCCGCCTCCGTCCGGTTCGCCCTGCAGGTAAGGGGCCAGCCTGCGCAGGGCTGCACGCAGCAGCGGGGAACGGGCGTGGATCGCATGCCGGGTGGAGGTGAAGCTGGCACCCAGTTCGGCCTTGATCCGCGAATCGGTCCAGCCGGCCACATAGTGGCTCAGGCCGTGCTGCAGCGCGTACTCGAGGTTGTGCATCCAGCTCACCGCGTACAGGTTGTGCTCGCGCGATTGCGGATAGGCCAGGCCGATGTACTTGTCCACCAGCTTGCCCGCATGCACGTAACACAGGTTCCAGCCGATCAGCTGGCCCTGGTGGCGATACAGGAACAGCCGTCCCTGGCCCAGGCTGTCGGCCAGAAGATGCTGGAAGTAGGACAGGTCGAGCTGGTCGAAATGCACTGCGCTCTGCGCGTACACGCCGAGGTACAAGGCATACAGTTCGGCCTGCAGCTGCGGGTCGGCCAGCGCCGGATCGCCGGTGGCGATGCAGTCGATCTGCAGGTCGTCGCGCGAGCGCAGCTTGCGCCGGATGTTCTTGCGGCGCGAAGACGACAGGCGGCCGAGATAGCCATCGATCGAATCGAAATCGATCGCCACCCAGGCCAACGGCATGCCTTCCAGCTCGACGAAGCCGCGTGCCAGCAATGCCTGCAGGAAGGCGCCGCTATGTGCGTTGGCGGCATCATCCAGCAGCGGTGAATCGATCGCCAGGTCCTTGACCACCAGCAGCCGGGTATCGCCGATCGCGTGACGCGTCACGTCCTCGGCCAATGCTTCTGGTGCGACGTGCGCGGGCAGCGGGGTGTACTCGGTGCTGGTGGCACCGACGAAGCGGGTCTTCCAGGTGATCCACGGCCGCCACAGGCGCGACAGCGGCAGGCCGAGCAGCTTGCCGCGCAGTCCGTCATCCATCGTGGTGGTCAGGTCCAGCGGCGCACGGAAGGTCGGCAGGCCGCTGGGAAGGCGGCCTGCCTCGAACCCGAGCGGCGGGTGGGCCAGGAAGCCCTCCAGCAGCGCGGCCGGTTCCAGCGCGGTGCTGGATGCGCGTGATGTCATCTCCATCGGCACGGGAACCGGCAGCGCATCGACCTCAGCCCTTGGCCTTGGTCAGCGCCTGGTCAAGCAGGGTGATCGCCAGGTCGATCTCTTCGTAGCTGATGTCCAGCGACGGCGCGAAGGTGATCACGTTCTTGTACCAGCCACCCACGTCGAGCACGAGGCCCATGCGCTTGCCGTCGTGCAGCAGGTCACCGGCCAGGCCGATGTCGACCATGCGGTCCAGCAGTTCCTTGTTCGGCGTGTAGCCGTCGGTCTGGCAGATTTCCGCGCGCAGGGCCAGGCCCAGGCCGTCGACGTCGCCGATTTCCGGGTGGCGCTTCTGCAGGCCACGCAGGCCATCGAGGAAGTACGCGCCCTTTTCCGGCACGGTGCGCTCGTAATCCATTTCCTTGCCCAGCTTCAGCACTTCCAGGCCCAGGCGGGTGCCCAGCGGGTTGGAGTTGAAGGTGGAGTGGGTGGAGCCCGGCGGGAACACGGTCGGGTTGATCAGCTCTTCGCGCGCCCACAGGCCCGACAGCGGGTTCAGGCCGTTGGTCAGCGCCTTGCCGAACACCAGCACGTCCGGGGTCACGCCGAAGTGCTCGATCGACCACAGCTTGCCGGTGCGCCAGAAGCCCATCTGGATTTCATCGACCACCATCAGGATGCCGTACTTGTCCAGCACGCGCTTGAGGCCGGTGAAGAAGTTGCGCGGCGGGATGACGTAGCCGCCGGTGCCCTGGATCGGCTCGACATAGAACGCGGCGTACTCGGCCTGGCCGACCTTGGGATCCCACACGCCGTTGTATTCGCTTTCGAACAGGCGCTCGAACTGCCACACGCAGTGGTCGGAATACTCTTCCGGGGTCATGCCCTTCGGGCGACGGAACGGGTACGGGAACGGGATGAACATCGCGCGCTCGCCGAAGTGGCCGTAGCGGCGGCGGTAGCGGTAGCTGGAGGTGATCGACGACGCACCCAGGGTACGGCCGTGGTAACCACCTTCGAAGGCGAACATCAGGCTCTTGCCGCCGCGTGCGTTGCGCACGATCTTCAGCGAGTCTTCGATGGCCTGCGCGCCGCCGACGTTGAAATGCACGCGGCCGTCGAGGCCGAACTTCTCGTGCATGTCCACGGCAATGGTCTTGGCCAGCTGCACGCGGGTCGGGTGCAGGTACTGGCTGGCGACCTGCGGCAGGGTGTCGATCTGGTCCTTCAGCGCATCGTTCAGACGCTTGTTGCTGTAGCCGAAGTTGCAGGCCGAGTACCACATCTGCAGGTCGAGGTAGGGCACGCCCGCACCGTCGAACATGTAGCTGCCTTCGCCGCGCTGGAAGATCTTCGGCGGGTCGACGTAGTGGACGGTATCGCCGAAGGAGCTGTAACGGGCTTCGTCGGCCAGCAGCTGCGCGTCGGAGGCGGCGGCGTCGGCGTTCTTGTCAAAAATGTTCATGCAGTTCGGTTCCGTGAAGGACGTTCGAAAGAGGTAGCGGGGGCGTGCTTGGAAGGGAGTGCTCAGGCGGTGGCCAGCAGCAGGGGCAGTACGGCGGGCTGCGGGCTGGCGTCGATACGACGTGGCTGCAGCAGGCTGCCATCGAGCAGGCGCGGCAGCAGTGCGATTGCATCGTGGAAGGTATCGATGGCGGCATGCTCGATGCCGGCATGGGTGCAATGGGTGATCAGGCGACGCTTGGCGAACACGAAGTCGGCATCTTCGGAGACGCAGAAATCCGAACTGCCATCGCCGATCATCAGCACACGCGGTGCTTCGTTGGCGCGCGCCTGCGCAGCGCAGGTGCACTTGCAGGTGCCGCTGCGGCAGCCTTCGGCCTGGTAGGGCGATTCCAGTTCCCAGTGGTCATCGCACCAGCGCAGGTGGTTGGCCACCACCGGCAGTCGCGACAGGCCGTGGTTGGCGAGGATGCGGTGGATCGCATAGTCCAGGCCGTCGCTGACGATGCGCAGCGGCACGCCCAGCTGTTCGGCACGGCTGACAAAGGCGGCAAAGCCCGGATCGATCTGCACCTGGTCCAGGTGGGCGTCGAGTGTGGCCGGGTCCAGATTCAGCAGCCTGACCTGGCCCTGCATGCATTCGCGCGAGCCGATCTTTCCCGCTTTCCACTGGTCTTCCAGTTCCTGCCAGCCCGGCTGGCCGTATTTCTCCAGCAGCGAGTCGATGACATCTTCGAGGCTGATGGTGCCATCGAAGTCACACAGGATGCTCCAGCGCATGGGCAGGTCCGTCGATGAAAGAAACGTCCGGCGCGATGCCGGGGCAGGCTCAATGTAGGCAGGCAGCCTTTCTCGTTCCTTTCCTGTTGAAAGCTCGCATTTCCGGCCGGGGAAAGCGTTCAGGAAGGTGCAGGGATGAATGCGTGTGGCGCAGGCCATGCGTGCGCCTGAAGGTCAGGCCCGCGCGAGTGCCTGCAGGATTTCGGCGGTGTCTTCACGGGTCTGCCAGGCGCTGTTGCCGAGCGTCAGCATGCGTGCGGCGAAGTCGCGCGCGTTGGGCATGTCGTCCTGCGGCACGATGTCGCGCAGGTAGGTGTAGTCGGGCAGGGCATGGATGAACATGCGGCTGACCCCAAGCCCGCGCGGCCACAGGTCTTTCAGTACGCCATCGCGGGCCTGCTGGCTGGGTAGCAGCAGCATCAGCATCGGCCAGGTGCCGCCGGTACCGGCCAGTCCATCGACCACTTCCACCGCCGGCAGTTGCGCCAACTGCACCCGCAGTTGCAGGGCGCGCAGGCGTCCGGCCTGCAGGAAGGCAGGCAGGCGCCGCGCAGCGTTGGATCCGATGTTCTGCCGCCACCGGCTGACCCGGTGCTGCGGGATATCCAGCGCGAAGATGTCACCCACCGCTTCTTCGAGATCGCCACGCTGCAGCGCACGGCGTAGCGGATTGCCATACACCAGTGACAGCAACGACGGGCGGTAGCAGGCGGCCAGGCCGAGCAGCTGCACGCTGCGCAGCAGCTCCCAGCGAAGATTGAAACGCGTCTGCTCGGCGGCATGCTCGGCCAGTGCCGCGCGCAACGCATCGTCACGACTGACCAGCAGGCCGCCTTCATGCAGGCTCAGGCCCTTGCCGGCGGCCAGGCTGAAGAAGCCGATATCACCGCGCAGGCCGACACTGCTGTTGCCGACCCGTGCACCCAGCGCCTGTGCGGCATCTTCGATCACCCAGGCGCCCGCGGCGCGCGCCACTTCATTGGCCAGATCCACATCGGCAATGCGCCCGCCCAGGTGGGTAGGCAGGATCGCAAGCGTGCGGGCATCGGCCAGCCGCTTGAGCTGGCCCGGATCGAAGTCGAAATGACCGCGCCGGGTATCGCACAACTGCACGCGCAGGCCCAGGCTGTGCACCGCGATCGGCACCAGCGGACAGGTATAGGCCGGCATGATCACGGTGTCGCGCTTTGGCGCGCGCCTGCGCAGCGTGCGCAGGGCGATCAGCAGCGCGTGCGTACCGGAACAGGTCAGCTGCAGCGGCGGGGTACCCAGTTGGCTGGCCAGGATCTCGCGCAGGTCGCCACCGCCGGGAAGGAAGTCGCTGGCCTGCATTGGCAGGCCAGCAGTCGGCGGCAGTTCGCGCGCGAACAGGCTCATTGCAGCGTGCTCACGTCGTGGTTTCGGCAGGGCTGTGCGGGTCATCCGCCTCGGCACGGCCAAGGCAGACGATGCCGGCCACGATCAGTACCGCACCGAGCAGATGATGCAGCGTCAGTGGTTCATTCAACAGCCACGCCGACAGCAGCAGCACGCTGATCACCTCCAGGTGCGAGGCCGCGAAGGCAGGTCCGATCGGCGCGTGGCGCAGCAGGCTCATCCAGGTGAAGAACGCGCCCACGTAGCCGAGGATCGCGCCGTACACCCAGGGCTGCGACAGCACGCGTAGCAGCCAGGCGGTATTGGCTTCGACCGGCAGCGCGGCGTCACCGGCGTACTTGAAGCACAGCTGGGCCAGCGTATCGAAGGCCATCAGCAGCGGGAAACCGATCACGTACAGGCGCCTCACGAGCCGGCCCCCACCACCGCCACGCCGGCGGTGACCAGCAGCATGCCGGTCACCCGCAGCGGTGTCAGTTTCTCGCGGAACAGGATGCGGCCGGCGATCATCAGCGCGACGATGTTGATCGAGCCGAGCAGCACGCCCTTGGACAGCGGCACCAGTGACAGGAACGCGATCCAGGCGACGAATTCGAGCACATAGCAGGCGATTCCCAACCACAACCAGGGCCGGCTCAGCATGTGCTTCCAGCGCTGCAGGCCCTCTGCTTCATTCGGGTCGCTGGCGGCGGCCTTGAACGCAAGCTGGCCACCGGTATCGAGCACCACGTTGACCAGCCACAACAGCGTGGCGAGTGATCCCATTTCAGGCCACCGCCTTGAGGATGCCGCTGCGTTCACCAATTTCGCTGAAGAAGCGCGCGCTGCGACGGATCACGTCGCGCCGTTCGCGATCGATGGTGATCATGTGGTAGCTGTCTTCCAGCACCACCAGTTCCTTCGGGCCGCTGATCCGCGACATCACCAGCTCGGCGTTGCCCATGCTGGCCACGTCGTCTTCGCGGGCGTGCATCACCAGACAGGGGGCGGTGACCTGGTGCAGGTGGCGGCGGGTCCAGTTGCTCAGGGCGCGCATTTCGGCCAGGGCATGCCAGGGGTTGCCCGGCAGGCCGGCGGCGGCGCTGTCGCCGGACAGCATGGCGGCGCTGACCTGCGCGCGCAGGCGCTCGTCACGCAGGCCGTACGGCGGTTCTTCCATGAACATGCGATCGCGGCCGATGTTGAAGCGCTTGAACCACGGCAGCAGGAACGAGAAGCGGGCCACGGCCGGAATGTTCCAACCGTCGTAGCGGAACGTGGCGCCGTATACGCCCACGCCGGAAACCCATTCCGGGCGGCGCGCAGCCAATGCCAGCGACAGTACCGCGCCCATCGACAGGCCGCCGACGAACAGCTGGTCAACCTTGCCGCGCAAGGCCGCTGCCGCATCTTCCACGCCCTGGTACCACTGTTCCCAGGTGGTCGCCAGCAGGTCGTCGACGCTGCCGCAATGGCCGGGCAGCTGCACACCGTGCACGGTGAAACCGGCATTGTTCAGGCCCTTGCCCAGCATGCGCATTTCCGCTGGCGTGCCGGTCAGGCCGTGAACCAGCAGCACGCCCTGCGGGCCACCGGGGAGGAAGAAGTCGTGCGTTTCGGTCACCTGGCGGCTCCGGGGCGGCAGTGGGGATGGTCAGGATCGCAAGCGCGATTTTCACCAGCCTTTCAGCGCCCCGGACCGGGTCAGGGGGCCTTCAGCAGCGGCAGCGTGATGGTGACCTTCAGTCCGCCGCCGGCACGGTTGAGGAAGCCCAGGCGTCCACCGAAGTGCTCCACGGCCTCGTGGGCGATGGCCAGGCCCAGGCCGGTGCCACTGGACGTGGTACCCGGGGCGCGGAAGAAACGCTCGCCCAGCCGTGGCATCACGTCCTCGGGCACGCCCGGGCCGTTGTCCTCCACGTACAGCTCCACATCATTGTCGTCCAGCGCCTGCACGCCGACCGTGACGGTGGCGCCGCGGCCTGCATAGCGCAGGGCATTGTCGATCAGGTTGTCCAGCGCCTCCTGCAGCAGGGCGCCGTTGCCGAGCACACGCAGCGGCTGGCTGCTGCCGCGGTAGCCGAGGTCGATGCCATCGCGGATCGCTTCGGGCACGCGGGTGCCCACCCATTGCGGCAGCAGGGTGCCAAGATCCAGCGCTTCGACGGTTTCCGGCACGGTCTGCGCGCGGCTCAGCGCCAGCAGCTGGGTGCTGACCCGCGCGGTGCGCTGGTTGAGCCGGCGGATGTGCTGCAGCGCCTCGCGCACGGTGTCCGGGTCGCCATGTGCCAGCGCCTGGTCCACATGCAGGGCCATGCCGGCCAAAGGCGAGCGCAACTGGTGCGCGGCATCGGCAATGAAGCGGTTCTGCAGCGTGATCATCTCCGCCTGGCGGGCGAACAGGCCATCGATGGTGCTGATCAGCGGTTGGATCTCTTCCGGCACGTCGGCATCGGAGATCGGCGCCAGCTCGCCACGGCGCTGCGCCAGGCGGGTGGTCAGCGGGGTCAGGATGCGCAGGCCATAGGTCACGCCGAACCAGACCAGCGCAGCCGTGCCCAGCGCCAGCATGGTCATCAGCGGGATGATGATCATCAGGATCTCGCGCGCACGCTGTCGGCGGTCGGCCATGCTCTCGGCCACGGTCACCGCCAGTTGGTCCTGCGGGTCGTTCATCGCCTGCGTGCAGACGGTGGCCATGCGCACCTGCTGGCCGTTGAGGGTGCCGTCGTACAGCGCCGGATGCACGCCGGTGCAGTCCTGCGAAGGTGCATACGGGCTGAAGTCGGCGTTGCCGCTGAGGGTGCCCTTGCGGCTGCTGTCGACGTTGAAATAGCGATGGCCGTCCGGGTCGTACTCGATCAGGAAGCGCGCCTGCGGAGACAGGTCGCTGGTCACCGGCATGGTGCTCAGCATCTGGGCGAACGAATGCGTGTCGTCGATCAGATTGCGGTCGTGGATGCGATTGGAGTAGTCCAGCGCAACGTAATAGGCAAGGACTGTGTTGAAGATCAACAGGCCCAGCATCGGCAGCGCCAGGAAGGCGAGCAGGCGCCGGCGCAGGCTGGGCGGGCCACTGATCACGGCGTGCTGTCGTCCTGGGCGTCTTCCAGCATGTAGCCCAGCCCGCGTACGGTGCGGATGCCGATGCCGCCGGGTTGCAGCTTGCGGCGCAGGCGATGCAGGGCGATGTCCAGGCCGTTGTCGGTCAGGTCCTGGCCCCAGTCGCACAGTGCTTCGACCAGCTGTGCGCGCGAGACGATGCGTTCGGCACGCACCGCCAGTGCGGAAAGCAGGCCGAATTCGCGTGCGGTCAGCTCCAGCGACTGCTCGTCGATCCACACCCGGTGCCCGGCCAGGTCCAGGCGCAGGCGACCGATGCGCAGATCCGGGTTGCCGTTGCTGGTGACCCGGCGCAGCTGTGCGCGTACGCGCGCTTCGAATTCGTCCAGTGCGAACGGCTTGACCAGGTAGTCATCGGCGCCGAGGTCGAGCACCCGCACGCGTTCGGCCAGGCCGTCACGGGCGGTCACCACCAGCACTGCCAGGCCATCACCGCGCTGGCGCAGGCGCTGCAGCACGTCACGGCCGTCCAGCTGCGGCAGGCCCAGGTCCAGCACCAGCAGGGCGTACTGGGTCGAGCCCAGTGCGGCATCGGCGTGCGCGCCGTTGTCGACGTGGTCGACCACATGGCCCTGCCGGCGCAGCGAGGCGCACAGGCCGGAGGCGATGTCCGGGTCGTCTTCAGCAATCAGAACGCGCATGCGCGTGGGCTCCAGTAGCAGTCAGGCCGGCCGGATGATCGCGGTGGGCCTCTCGGCTGCCGAGGGTAGCCGCAAACCGGGTGAAGGGGGAGCGCGCTGGCGCTTGCAGGCGCCGCCGCGCTGTCCTTCCATTCAGTCCTGCAGGCCGGGCTCGCCCTGCGCCAGCGGCACCCGCGAGCCATCCAGCAGGCCCCGGCTGAGCGTGCCGTTCTCGATGAACAGCAGTTCGCCGTTTTCACCGTTCTTGATGCTGCTGTCGATGGCGATCACGCGGTCGCCATGGAAACTGCTGACGTGCGGCATGGAGGTGTGGCCGACCACGATGCGCTTGAGCTGCAGGCGATCCAGCACCGCCTGTACGCCCTGCGTATCGAGGCGGCCATCGAAGTAGCCGCGGTACCAGATCGGGCTGGTCTTGCCGTCATACAGCGGCGCGGTGGCCGGGTCGGCCTTCACTTCGGCCTTGGGCAGGCCCAGCGACGCCTGGTAGGCCGCATTGGTGCGCGCCGGCTCCAGCGCCAGCTCCACCGCCTCGGGCGAGATGCCGCCATGCAGGAACAGCGTGTCGCCGATCTTCAGCAGTACCGGGCGGGTGCGAAGCCACTGCCCGATCACCGAATCGGCACCGTACAACTGCGGGTAGCTGCGGCCGAGCAGCTGCGCGCTGCGCAGGTACTTCGGATTGACGTAGCGGAGGTCGTCGTACAGCACCATGGTCTCGTGATTGCCAAGCACGAAGTGCACCGCACCACCGGCGGCGGCCGCCTGCTGCTGCAGGCTGTACAACAGCCAGAACGCTTCGGTCACCTGCGGGCCACGGTCGAACACATCACCGGCGATGACCAGCGTGTCCTTGCCCAGCGCCCAACGGTCCTGCGCATCGATGACCTGGTTGGCGCGCAGCAGGCGCACCAGCAGCCCGTACTGGCCATGGATGTCGGACAGCGCAACGATGCGCGGCACGGCCGGCAGTACGGAGATCGAAGGCGCGTTCGGTGCTGCCACATGCACGGTGTGCCCGTAGCCGCAGCGCGTTGCGATATCGGTGCCGGTCGCGGTGGCAGGAAGCGTGCGCGACTCGACCTTGTCGTCGCAGATCCACTTGGCCTGCAGTTGCTCGCCCTGGCGGAACACATAGGGGCCATCGGCGTCCACATGGGCGGCGGGGGCCGCGACCTCGCGTGCGTGCGTGGTTTCTGCGGCGCAGGCCAGCACCGGCAGCAGCAGGGCGGTCAACAGGGAAGGGCGATAGCGCGACATCGGCAGCATCCGGCAGCGGAAAGGCCTGATCCTAACCGGCGTAGCCGGGCGACGGTGTGCGCGAACGGGCGGGTCAGCTGCTGCCGCTCTCATCCTTGAGCTTGCGCACACGGGTGGCAGAGGCTGCCAGCGGTTCGCCATCGCGACCGCGTGGCTGCATGTAGGGCAGCGGTCGCCGTGTGCTCGACTCGATCAGCTGGGAGTGCGGTTCACCGGCCTCGAAGCGATGGCGTTCACCCCACTGGCGCAGCGCGACCAGCAGCGGGAACAGTTCCAGGCCAGCGGCGGTGAGTACGTACTCCTGGTAGGCCGAGCCATCGGAAGCGGGCTTCAGCCGCAGGATGCCTGCTTCGACCAGCCGGCGCAGGCGGTCGCTGAGGATGTTGCGGGCCGCACCGAGACTGCGCTGGAAATCGCCAAAGCGGGTGACGCCATCGAAGGCATCACGGATGACCAGCAGCGCCCAGCGGTCACCGAGCAGATCGGCGCTGCGGGCGACGGGGCAGGGACTGTCGGCGTGCATGGTGGACCTCTCTGATGTGGTTGCAGTTTAAAACCAATGGCAGTAGCCTGCATCAAGTTTCAAATTGCAACTACATCATGAGTGCAGCACCCCTCCCACGCCCCCTGCTGGTCCTGCTCGCGGTTGCCGCAGGTGCCAGCGTTGCCAACGTCTATTACGCACAGCCATTGCTGGAACGCCTGGCACAGGCCTTTGCGCTGGACCCCGCGCTGGCCGGGGCGGTACTGGCAGCGACCCAGGCGGGCAGCGTGCTGGCCTTGCTGGGCCTGCTGCCATTGGCCGACAGGGGCGATCGCCGGCGACTGCTGCGCCTGCAGCTGCTGGCGCTGGTGGTCGCATTGCTGTGGTTGGCGGCCGCGCGAACGGCCATGTGGCTGTTGTCGGGCATGCTGCTGGCCGGCCTGCTGGGCACCGCGTTGACCCAGGGATTGATCGCCTACACCGCATCGCTGGCAGCGGCTGAGCAGCGCGGGCGCGTGGTTGGCCTGGTGCAGGGCGGTGTGTTCATTGGCCTGCTGCTGGCGCGTGTAGTGTCCGGCGTGGTGGCGGCCGCCGTTGGCTGGCGCGCGGTCTATCTGCTGTCGGCAGCGCTGATGGCCGCATTGGCGCTGCTGCTGTGGCGGCGTCTGCCGGCGGTGCCGGTACCGGTGGTGCCACCGGGCTGGCGTGCCTTGATGGGGTCGATGCTGGGCATGCTGCGCGATGACCGGACGCTGCGTGAGCGCGGTCCGTTGGCGCTGTTGTTGTTTGCCGGCCTCAATGTGTTCTGGGCGGCAGCGCCGCTGCCGTTGTCGGCGCCACCGCTGCACTGGTCGACCGCCGCCATCGGTGCGCTGGGCCTGGCTGGCGTGATCGGTGCGCTGCTGGCAGCGCGGGTAGGGCACTGGATGGACCGTGGATTCGCGCATCCGGTCAGCCTCGGCGCGCTGCTGCTGATGCTGGTCGCGTGGTGGCCGCTGCTGGGGTTGCCGCATTCGGTGGGCATGTTGTTGCTGGGCGTGGTCGTGCTCGATCTGGGTGGGCAGGCGCTGCATGTATCGAACCAGGCCCTGCTGCTGCGCGCGCCGGGCGAACAGCATGGACGCATGGTGGCGCTGTACATGCTGTTCTATGCGCTGGGCAGCGGTGCCGGCGCAGCGGCGGGCACATGGATGCAGGCGCGCCATGGCTGGCCTGCGGTATGCCTGCTGGGCGCCGGCATCGCATTGCTGGCGCTGCTGTGGTGGGCGGCGTGGCGGGTACCGCGCCGTGCCGCAACGTAGCGACGCGCGCGCCCGGGGTTGCCGCTACCGCTGCAATGCACGCCGCCCGGGCGCTTCCTGCAGTGCATCGCTGGCCACCACCACGCGGTTGCGGCCGCTGCGCTTGGCCTCGTACATCGCCGCGTCGGCACGGGCCATCAGCCGCTCGTAGTCCGGATGACCGTCATGGCCGGCGACACCGATGCTGGCGGTCAGGCTCAATACCTGGCCGTTGGCCAGCGGCACCGGCGATTTTGCGATCTGCCGGCGCAGGCTTTCAGCAATCACTGCCGCCTGTGATTCGCTGGCGGCGACCAGCACCACCACGAATTCCTCGCCACCGTAGCGGAACAGATAATCGCTGCCACGGGTGAGCTGGCCGAGCACCCCGGCCACGTGCTGCAGGGCGCGGTCACCCGCATCGTGGCCGTGGCCATCGTTGATCGCCTTGAAATGATCCAGGTCGAGCAGCAGCAGCGAGAACGGTGTGCGGTTGCGTGTGGCCAGCTCGATCTCCCGGCGCAGCACGGTAGGCAGGAAGCGACGGTTGAGCAGGTTGGTCAGCGCGTCGCTGCCGGCATCCAGTTCGCCGATGCGCTCGAACAGCAGTGTCATCAAGGTACGGATCGCGGCCAGGTCCTCGCGGATGGCCGGCAGCACCGCCAGTCGCTGCGCCGGAGCATCGCCGCTCGCGCGCTGCAGGTGGCCATCAATGCGGGCCATCAACTGGCCCACCTGCTGCGTTTCGCTGCTTTCGCCGAAGCTGGGGATGCCCTTGTGAGTGAACCACAGGCCGAACTCCGAGGTAGCCAGGCTGGCGTTGTCGCTGGCCTGCACGTGACCGGCCAATGCGTAGAGCAGGGCGTTTTCCCAGTCCAGCAGCAGTGCGCGCTGGCGCTCGCGTTCGGTACCGACGTTCTGTACCAGCGAGAACAGCCGGTAGGCGGCGTCGGCACGGGTGGAGCGCTCGCGCGCATGGGTGTAGGCCAGGGTCATGCCTTCCATGGCGATATCCATGATCGCGCTGAGGCAGTCGATGGCGGCGAATGCGGTGTCGCTGTCCGGTGCATCGTCACGCAGGCGCACGAACAGTTCGTGCTTGAGCACGCGCGCGCCACGGGTGACCAGGTCGACCGGAATGCCGACGCGGGCGTGCACGTCGCCGATGATCCGTTGCGAGGCCACTGTGTTGGCGATGCCGCTGGCATCGGTGGTCAGCAGCTGCGCCAGCCAGCGCTGCATGGCCGGCTGCAGGCGCTGCTTGACCTGGTCGTGGGACAGGAAACGGCGCGCACGGGTGTCCTGCAGCAGCACTTCGTAAAAGCGCTGGGCCAGCGCGGGTGGGGCATCGGTGGCAGCGGCCTTGAGCAGCGCGGTGGCGGCAGGGCCGGCCTGCAGCAGACACTGCTGCCAGGCCTCGGCCAGCGGCTGGCTGGCATCGTCCAATTGGGGTGGTTCCACGTCGATCTCTGACTGCGTACGGCAAACCACGGGTATCGGCCGCGGCGGCATACGGTTGATGGCGGGTTAGCCAGCCAGTTTACGCGCGGTGCAGGGTTGCACGGTGCGCAAAGCACATCGGCGCCGCTGCGGCAATGAGTGAACGCATTTGAGAATCAATCGCATTGATGGGAGAATGCGCGCACGGAACGGGCTGCAGGTGCCTGCTGCAGGACTGCTCCGCCTCCCCTCGTCGTTGCCTCAAGCCCTTTGCCAGAGGCCCCGTAGCCCTGCCAGAAGGTCCAGATCATGTCCCGAGCCGTTGTCATTTCGCCGCGCCCGCTGGCGCTTGCCGTTGCCGCCCTGCTGGCCGGCAGCGCCCTGACCGCCCACGCTGAAGCCGACGCCACCGATATCGACACGGTGCATGTCACCGCCTCGCAGATCGCACGCCAGGCGCTGGGCACCTCGACCATCACCGCCGAGGACATCGCCAGGCGCCCCCCGGCCAACGACATCGCAGAGCTGCTGCGGACCATGCCCGGCGTCAACCTGACCGGCAACAGTGCGTCGGGCCAGTATGGCAACAACCGCCAGATCGACCTGCGTGGCATGGGCCCGGAAAACACCCTGATCCTGGTCGATGGCAAGCGCATCGGTGCACGCGATGCGGTGCGCATGGGCCGTAGTGGCGAGCGCAATACGCGTGGTGACACCAACTGGGTGCCGGCGGAAATGATCGAGCGCATCGAAGTGCTGCGCGGACCGGCAGCGGCGCGCTATGGCTCCGGTGCTTCCGGCGGCGTGGTCAACATCATCACCAAGCGCCCGACCGGCGATCTGACCGGTGCGGTCGATCTGTATGGCCTGGTGCCCGAGCACAGCGCCGAAGGTGGCAGCGAGCGCGTCGGCGTGCAGTTGAGTGGGCCGATGACCGACACCTTGTCGTTCCGCCTGTACGGCAATCTCAACAAGACCGACGCCGATTCGCTGGCGCTCAACCGTGACTTCGCGACGAATCCGAACGCGGTGCCGCCGGCCGGTCGCGAGGGCGTCAAGAACCGCGATGTCAACGCGCTGCTGCGCTGGGACGTGACCGCCAACCAGGTGGTTGAATTCGAAGCAGGCACCAGTCGCCAGGGCAACATCTATGCTGGCGACCGCGCGGTCAGCACCACCGGTACCTCGACACCGATCGATCTGGGGGCGTTGGCCGAGCAGCGGGCCGAGACCAACCGCATGTACCGCACCACCGGCGCGATCACCCATCGCGGCCGCTGGGGTGACGTGACCTCGCGGGTAACGGCTGCAGTGGAGGCGGTGAACAACTCGCGCATCAACGAAGGCCTGGCCGGTGGTCCGGAAGGCAGCTTCAACGGCACCGACTGGTCGACCTCGCGCCTGCGCAACTACCAGCTGGATGGCGAAGTGAGCTTCCCGACCACCCTGGGCGGTGCCGAGAACATCTGGACGCTGGGCTTTGAATACCTCGACAGCCGCCTGACCGACCCGTATTCGATGAGCCAGTCCAGCAGCAGTGGCGGCGGCTTCCCGGGGCTGTCGGCCGACCGTGCGCGCGGCAAGGCCGATGCGCAGACCACCGCCGTATTCGTGGAAGACAACATCTACTTGGGCGAGCGTTGGATCATCACTCCGGGCCTGCGCTTCGACCACCACAGCCAGTTCGGCAACAACACCAGCCCCAGCCTCAATGCGCAGTTCCGCATCAACAGCGACTGGGTGGTGAAGGGCGGTATCGCCCGTGCATTCAAGGCGCCGAACCTGTACCAGTCGAATCCGGACTATCTGTACTACACCCGTGGCAATGGCTGCCCGAACGCACTGCCGAGCCTGGGTGCCGGCTGCTACATGCGGGGCAATGCGGACCTGAAGGCGGAAACCAGCCTGAACAAGGAACTGGGCGTCGAGTGGGCACCGCAGAGCGGCTGGCAGGCGTCCTTGACGTACTTCCACAACGACTACAAGGACAAGATCCAAGCCGGCTACAACCAGATCGGGCTGACTGCCGACACCAAGGGCCGCATCTTCCGCTGGGAGAATGCACCCAAGGCGATCGTGCAGGGGCTTGAAGGCAACCTAGTGATTCCGCTGCTGGGCGAGCAGGGCAACCGCCTGAAGTGGAGCAACAACTTCACCTACATGGTGGAGAACGAGAACAAGAGCACCGGCCAGCCGCTGTCGGTGATTCCGAAGTACACCGTCAACACGATGCTGGACTGGCAGGCCACCGACAAGTTGTCGCTGCTGCTGACCGGCACCTTCTACGGCAAGCAGAAGCCGGCCACCACCAACATCAACAATGATCCGCGCTGCACCGGCACCTGCGATCCGTCGATCGCGCTGCAGGACCGTGGTGCGTACAACATCTGGGGCGTGAGCGCGCGCTACAAGGTGACCGAGACGGTCAGCTTCGGTTTCGGCGTCAACAACCTGGCCGACAAGCGCCTGTTCCGCGAGGCCAACAGCAGCGATGCCGGCGCGGCCACCTACAACGAGCCGGGTCGCGCCTATTGGGCCAGCCTGCGCTTCGGGTTCTGACCGCAGGCGGACGTCGGTCCGCTGTGCTTGCCAGGCATGATCTGGCGCTACCGGGTAGCGCCGGATCATGCCCGGCGGCATCGTCCAGCGATCCGAACCCCCGGTAGCGCCGGGCCATGCCCGGCGAAGGTATCGGTGGCCTGCAATGTTATAAACACCGTGATAGTTTCCCAACGCCCTCCGGCGTAGCCTGCCTCCCATCGCAAAGGAGCTGTTGCCATGGGCCACGACCACGATCACCTGCCATCCGAGATCCGCCACGAGAAACCCTTGTGGTGGGCGCTCGGCCTGACCTCCACCTTCCTCGTTGTCGAGGTGGTGGGCGCGTTCTGGACCAACAGCCTGGCGCTGCTGTCCGACGCCGCGCACATGGCCACCGATGCGCTGGCGCTGATGATCGCGCTGGTCGCGGTGCGGCTGAGCCGGCGCCCACCGGATGCGCGCCGCACCTACGGCTATGCGCGCCTGGAAGCGCTGGGCGCGATGATCAATGGCGCGATGCTGTTCGTGGTCGCCGGCTACATCCTGTGGGAGGCCATTGGGCGTTTCCGCGAGCCGCAGGAGATTGCCTCGTCGGGCATGCTGGTGATTGCCGCGGCGGGCCTGGTCATCAATCTGATCTCGATGCGCCTGCTGCAGGCCGGCAGCGGCGAGAGCCTCAACGTGAAGGGTGCCTACCTGGAAGTGTGGGCAGACATGCTCGGCTCGGTGGCCGTGATTGCTGGCGCGCTGTTGATCAAGTGGACCGGCTGGAAGCCGATCGACCCGATCCTGGCAGTGCTGATCGGCCTGTGGGTACTGCCGCGCACCTATGTGCTGATGCGCGAGGCGATCAACGTGCTGCTGGAAGGCGTGCCCAAGGGCATGGACGTGGCCAAGGTGCGCGACAGCCTGTCCGGCCACGCTGCGGTAATGGACGTGCATGACCTGCATGTGTGGGCGCTGGCCTCCAGCACCCCGGCGCTGACCGCGCACATCGTGATGCGTGATGGCACCGACGCTGATTCACTGCGTCGAGAGCTGGGTGGCCGCCTGCACGATGACTTCGGTATCGAGCACGTGACGCTGCAGATCGAGGCGGATCATTGCGGTGAAGCCTGTGGCGAGCCGGCGCCGGCCAAGGGCGGTGAGCACGAGGGCCATGAAGGCCATGACCACGGCGAGGACGCGCAGGGCCACCGCGGCCACGTGCATCGCTGATTAAAGATGCAAGGGCATCGATCGGGTCAAACCGCCCGGGTGAAGCCGGCCTGGTAGAGTCGATTGTTAGTCGACTATCGCGCGCAGCGCGGGCATTTTCGCGACCTTGCCGAAGAGCAGTCGACT
Source organism: Stenotrophomonas sp. 1L-E-5-B-C3 (assembly GCF_057292075.1). Classification (NCBI taxonomy): domain Bacteria; kingdom Pseudomonadati; phylum Pseudomonadota; class Gammaproteobacteria; order Lysobacterales; family Lysobacteraceae; genus Stenotrophomonas; species Stenotrophomonas sp. 1L-E-5-B-C3. The sequence goes on along the minus strand of NZ_JBXAWS010000004.1, from coordinate 119,329 downwards.
AACAGTCGACTCTACCCCGCCGCGAGGCCAGCCGATCCGCCAGCCGGGTCGGCTCCGGCAGCCGATATCCGCGCAACGTGCGCTGCACCCAGTGCAGCGCAGTATCGGCGCTGACCCGATGGCCACCGGCCACGAACAGCGGCTTGCATTTCACCTTACTGCGCAGCACCCAGCCGAGCTGCTCGTCACCGTCCAGCAGCGGTGTATGCGAACCGGCCTCGGCACCCGGCTCGACGAAGCGGCCGACCAGTTTCGATTTGGCCACGCCGATGCTTGGCAGATCGGTGACCACGCCCAGGTGCGCGGCGATGCCGAGCCGCCGCGGATGGCTGATGCCGTGGCCGTCGACGAACACCAGGTCCGGTGCGCGCGGCAGCAGCGCCAATGCGGCCAGCAGCGCCGGCAACTCGCGGAAGCTGAGCAGGCCGGGGATGTAGGGCATCACAGTAGGGATGCGCGCGATTTCCTGCGTTACAGGCAGCAGCGTCTTCGCATCCAGAAGTACCGCAGCGGCACGGGTGGTGGCGCCGTCATCCTCGAAGCCGACATCCAGCCCGGCCAGCCAGCGCACCGTGCGTGGCAGCCGGTCCTGGCGTTCCACGCGACCGGCCAGCTGGATCTGCTGCTCGCGGGCCGCGGCGACGCTGCCTTCCCAGCGTCCGGGGTCGATCACCGTATTCATTGGTTGCAGCATCGCATGTGTGGGGCCACGGCGCGGTGAGCGGCGCCCGGGGCTACAATGGCGGCCTGCCTTTCCTCGCGTTGGAGACCCTGCAGTGACCCGTAAACTCGTACTGTTGCGCCATGGCCAGAGCCAGTGGAACCTGGACAACCGCTTCACCGGCTGGGTCGATGTCGACCTGACCGAGCAGGGGCGCCGGGAAGCGGCTGCCGCCGGTCGCCTGATGCGCGAGGAAGGCCTGCAGTTCGACGTCGCCCACACCTCCGTGCTGAAGCGCGCCATCCACACCCTGCAGGGTGCGCTGGCCGAGCTGGAGCAGGACTGGCTGCCGGTGAACAAGTCCTGGCGCCTCAACGAACGCCATTACGGCGGCCTGCAGGGCCTGGACAAGGCCGAGACCGCTGCCAAGCATGGCGAGGACCAGGTCAAGGTGTGGCGTCGTTCGTACGACATCCCGCCGCCGGCCATGGACCTGGAAGATCCGGGCCACCCGATCCATGACCGCCGCTACGCTGGCCTGGACCGCAACGCGCTGCCGGGCACCGAATCGCTGGCCACCACGCTGGACCGCGTGCTGCCGTACTGGCACGACGCCATCGCGCCGCAGCTGAAGGATGGCAAGACCGTGCTGGTCACTGCCCACGGCAATTCGCTGCGCGCGCTGTACAAGTACCTCAACAACGTCTCGCGCGAGGAAATCCTCGAGCTGAACATCCCGACCGGCATCCCGCTGCTGTTCGAGTTGAACGACGACCTGACGGTGAAGTCGTTCCGCTACCTGGGCGACCCGGAAGCGGCGCGCAAGGCCGCCGAAGCCGTGGCCAACCAGGGCAAGGCGAAATAAGTAGATACCCACCGTTGGTGGGTATTCCTCTGCTGGGTGTGTGCGGACCAACGGTCCGCACCTACCCGATTGCGACCACGGGCGTTCCCCCTGTGACCTTTGGCGGTCCCCGCCGCGGGCCTGCCCGGCTACCCTGTGAAATTACCAGCAGGAGAGCCTCATGAACTTCCGCAACCTGGCCCCGTTGGGCCTGACCATCGCCATCGCTGCCTCGCTGGCCGCCTGTGGCAAGAATGAAACCGCACCGGCCGCCAACGCCGACGCCAAGCCGGCCTTCGACCAGTCGCAGATCAAGACCGCGCTGATCAGCCTCAACGGCGCCGACCTCGATCCGGCCATTTCGGCCTGTACCGACCTCAATGGCTTCGTCAACAGCAAGTGGCTGAAGGCCAACCCGGTGCCGGGCGACCAGACCACCTGGGGCAGCTTCGAGATCCTGCGCGAGCGCTCGCTGGAAGTGCAGCACGCACTGGTGCAGCAGGCCGCCGCCAGCCAGGCCAAGGCCGGCTCGGTGGAAGCCAAGATCGGTGACATCTGGAAGACCGGCAACGACGAAGCCAAGATCGAAGCCGCTGGCCTCGCTCCGCTGCAGCCGCAGCTGGACAAGATCACCGCGCTGAACGACACCGCCGCCATCACCCAGTACCTGCGCGACAGCCAGGCCGAGGGCAAGGGCGTGCTGTTCTCGCTGTTCGCAAATGCCGATTACAAGGATTCGGCCAACGTCATCGCCTACGTCGGCCAGGGCGGCCTGGGCCTGCCGGAGAAGGGTTACTACTTCGACGATGCGCAGGCCAAGATCCGCGACGCCTACGTGGCCTACATCGCGCAGGTGCTGACGCTGTCCGGCGTGGACGCGGCGCAGGCTGCCGAGCAGGCCAAGGCCGTGATGGCCTTCGAAACGCGCCTGGCCAAGGCCTCGATGTCGCGCATCGAAATGCGCGACCCGGCCAAGCGCTACAACCCGCTCAGCGCCGCCGACGCCGACAAGCTGACCCCGAACTTCAGCTGGACCGCGCTGTTCGACACCCTGAAGGTGCCGGCCGCGCAGAAGTTCTCGCTGGCACAGCCGGGCTTCTTCGGTGAAATGGACAAGATGCTGGCCGACGTGCCGGCTGCCACGTGGCAGGCCTACCTGCGCTTCCACACCATCGACGATGCCTCGCCGTACCTGAGCAGCCAGTTCGAGAAGGCCAACTTCGAGTTCTTCGGCAAGACCCTGCGCGGCCAGCAGGAAATGCAGCCGCGCTGGAAGCGTGTACTGGAGTCGGTCAACGGCGGCATGGGTGAAGCCCTGGGCCAGCTGTACGTCGACGCCGTGTTCCCGGCTGAGTCCAAGGTGGCCATGCAGCACCTGGTGGAGAACCTCTCGGTGGCGCTGAAGGCGCGCCTGGAGCAGCTGCCGTGGATGGGCGAAGAGACCAGGAAGAAGGCGCTGGAGAAGTGGGCCAGCTTCACCCCGAAGATCGGCTACCCGGACAAGTGGCGCGAGTGGACGGGCCTGCAGACCAACGCTGACAGCTACCTGGGCAACATGCAGGCCGCGCGCGCGTTCAACTACCGCTACATGCTGGACAAGATCGGCAAGCCGGTGGACAAGTCCGAGTGGGGCATGACCCCGCAGACCGTCAACGCGTACTACAACGCCACCAAGAACGAGATCGTGTTCCCGGCGGCGATCCTGCAGGCGCCGTTCTTCGACGCCAAGGCCGATCCGGCGCTGAACTACGGCGGCATCGGTGCGGTCATCGGCCACGAAATGATGCACGGCTACGATGACTCGGGCAGCCAGTTCGCCGCCAACGGCAACTTCGACAACTGGTGGACCGACGCCGACCGCAAGGCCTTCACCGAGCGTACCGACCAGCTGGTCGCGCAGTTCGATGGCTACGAGTCGGTGCCGGGCGTGTTCGTCAAGGGCAAGCTGACCCTGGGCGAAAACATCGGTGACCTCGGTGGCCTGACCGTGGCCTACGACGCGCTGCAGATGGCGCTGAAGGAAGACCCGAAGGCGAACGTGGAAGTCGACGGCCACAGCCAGGACCAGCGCTTCTTCATGAACTGGGCCACCGTGTGGCGCCGCAACTTCACCGATGGTGAGCTGCGTGTGCGCCTGAACACCGACCCGCATGCCCCGGCCAACTTCCGTGCCAACGGCGCGCCGTCGAACATGCCGTCGTATGCCGCCGCGTTCCAGTGCAAGGCCGGCGACGCGATGGTGCGTGCCGACGACAAGCGCGTGGTGATCTGGTAACCGATCGCAGGTGATGCGTGAAGCGAAAGGCCCGGCGAAAGCCGGGCCTTTTTTTTGTCCGATCGGTAGCGCCGGGCCATGCCCGGCGGATCTCAGGCCAGCGCCGGTTCCTGCGCCAGCATGCGATGGAAGCGCTGCAGCACGTAGGGATCGATCAGGCCGCCGGATTGCTCGTCGATGATCCGCAGCACCTTTTCGTGCTCCATCGCGGTGCGGTAGGGGCGCACGCTGGTCATCGCGTCGTAGGCATCGGCGATGGTGACGATGCGTGCACCGAGTGGAATGTCTTCGCCGCGCAGGCCGTCGGGATAGCCACTGCCATCGAAGGCCTCGTGATGGGTGCGGATCAGCCGTGCCACCGGTACGGCATCGCTGCGGCCGGTGGCCATGAAAATGTGCTCGCCACGCACCGGATGCTCGCGCATGATCGCGCGCTCCTCATCGGTATGCCGGCGCGGAGCCAGCAGCACATCGTCGGGAATGCCGATCTTGCCGATGTCATGGAAGCGCGCGGCCAGGCCGATCTGCGAGCAGGCATCGTCGTCGAGATCGCAGTGCGTGGCCAGGCGCTGCGCGAGGAGGCCGACGCGGTCGCAGTGGTGGCGGGTGTAGGCGTCGCGCATCTGCAGCGACATCGAGAGGGCATCGATCAGGCAGGCCTGCGCGTGCAGCAGGTCGGGAGCGGGTACGGCGTCAGGGAACATGGTCATCCGCCCGCACCGGGTGGGGACCGGTGCGGGGTGTTCGGGGGGGCGATCAACCCGGGGCGAGGGTGGTCAGAAGGGCGCGGGCCGCATTGAAGCGGTCTTCCGGCAGCGGCAGCGGGTGCTTGATGCGCAGCTTGTCAGGCCCTTCCATGGCGTACAGGTTCGGTTGTTTCTGGATCAGCTGGATCACCGCCATCGGGTCGATGTTCGGCTTGGACTCGAACACGATGCGGCCACCGTTCTCGCCAAGGTCCAGCTTGCGGATGCCGAGCGTGTTGGCCTTCAGCTTCAGCTCGGCAATGGCGAACAGGTGCTTGGCCGCATCCGGCAGCAGGCCGAAGCGGTCGATCATCTCCACCTGCAGTTCGCGCAGCGCATCGCTGTCGCGCGCGCTGGAAATGCGCTTGTACAGGGTCAGGCGGGTGTGCACGTCCGGGAGGTAGTCTTCCGGAATCAGTGCCGGCACGTGCAGCTCGACCTCGGCACCGCGCACTTCCTCGCCGGCATCCAGGTCGGGCAGCTTGCCCTGCTTGATGCTGCGAACCGCGCGTTCCAGCAGCTCGGTGTAGAGGCTGAAGCCGACCTCGGCCATCTGCCCGCTCTGGTCTTCGCCCAGCAGTTCACCGGCGCCGCGGATTTCCAGATCGTGCGTGGCCAGGGTGAAGCCGGCGCCCAGCTCGTCCATCGACGCGATTGCTTCCAGGCGCTTTTCGGCATCCGGGGTGATCGAACGACGGTCGGGGGCAACCAGGTAGGCGTAGGCACGGTGGTGCGAACGACCGACACGGCCGCGCAGCTGGTGCAGCTGGGCCAGGCCGAAGCGGTCGGCGCGGTTGATGATGATGGTGTTGGCGTTGGGGATGTCGATGCCCGATTCGATGATCGTGGTCGACAGCAGCACGTTGAAGCGCTGCTTCTGGAAATCCAGCATCACCTTTTCCAGCTCGCGCTCCGGCATCTGCCCGTGGGCAATACCGATGCGCGCCTCGGGCACCAGCTCGGACAGCTCGCGCTGCATGCGGCCGATGCTTTCCACGTCGTTGTGCAGGAAGTACAGCTGGCCGCCACGCGCCAGCTCGCGCTGGAAGGCTTCGCGCAGCAGCGCGTTGTCCCACTGGGTGATGAAGGTCTGCACCGCCAGCCGATTCGGCGGCGGCGTGGCGATGATCGACAGGTCGCGCAGGCCGGCCATGGCCATGTTGAGCGTGCGCGGGATCGGCGTAGCGGTCAGGGTCAGCAGGTGCACGTTGGCGCGCAGCGCCTTCAACGCTTCCTTCTGGCGCACGCCGAAACGCTGCTCCTCGTCGACGATGACCATGCCCAGGTCCTTGAACTTCACGTCCGGCTGCAGCAGGCGATGGGTGCCGACAATGACGTCGATGGTGCCGGCGGCAACCTTCTCCAGCTCCGCTTTGATTTCCTTGGTGCTCTTGAAGCGCGACAGCACCTCGACCTTCATCGGATAGTCGGCGAAGCGGTCGCGGAAGTTGCGGTAGTGCTGTTCGGCCAGCAGCGTGGTCGGCACCAGCACGGCCACCTGCTTGCCGGCACTGGCAGCGGCGAATGCAGCACGTACGGCGACCTCGGTCTTGCCGAAGCCGACGTCGCCGCAGACCACGCGGTCCATTGGCTGGCTGCTGGCCAGGTCGCGCAGGGTGGCGTCGATCGCGGCCAGCTGGTCCGGGGTTTCCTCGAACGGGAAGCCGGCCGCGAACGGCTCGTACATCGCGCGGTCGACCTGCAGTGCCAGGCCGGCACGTGCCTGGCGGCGGGCCTGGATCTCCAGCAGTTCGGCAGCAACGTCGCGCACCTTCTCGGCGGCCTTGCGCTTGGCCTTGCTCCACTGCTCGCCACCGAGCGAATGCAGCGGCGCGGTTTCCGCCGAAGCGCCGGAGTAGCGGCTGATCAGGTGCAGCTGGGCGACCGGCACATACAGGCGGTCGCCCTTGGCATATTCGATTTCCAGGAATTCGCCGGGCATGCCGCCGACGTCCATCGCAATCAGGCCGCGGTAGCGGCCGACACCATGGTCCTCGTGCACGATCGGCGCGCCCTCGGTCAGTTCACCGAGGTCGCGGATGATCGCTTCCGGCTCACGGCCGGCACGGCGCGTGCGGCGGGTGCTGCCGGCGCGCTCGGGGAACAGCTGGCGCTCGGTCAGCACCGCGATGCGCGGGTCGTCCAGCGCGAAGCCATCTTCCAGCGGCGCCACCGCGATCGCGAAGCGCGCATCGTCGGCGAGGAAGCTGGGCAGGTCGGCCACCACCGGTGGCTTCAGCTCGGCGGCCTGCAGCACTTCCAGCAATGCCTCGCGGCGGCCGGGTGAATCGGCGGCGATCAGCACGCGGCCCGGGTAGTGGCCGAGGAAGGACTTCAGCGCATCGCCGGCCGGTGCTTCGCGTGCGGCCACCGGCAGCGGCGGCAGCGGCTGGTCGCCCAGCGCGTGCGCGTCGGCAATGCGTGCGTGATCGGCGGCCCAGACCTCGATGCGTGGTGCATCGTTGAGGCGTTCGCGCAGCAGTTCCGGCGACAGGTACAGCGCCGACGGCGGCAGCAGCGGCCGTTCGACGTCGTGGCGGCGCTGCTCGTATCGCTCGGCGGTCTGCGCCCAGAACGTTTCTGCTGCTTCGCCAGCGCCCACGCAGACCACCGGCAGGCTGCCTTCGGGCAGATAGTCGAACAGGGTGGCGGTGCGTTCGAAGAACAGCGGCAGGTAATACTCGACGCCGGCCGGGGCCAGCCCGGATTTCAGGTCCTGGTACAGCGAACTGCGCCGGGTATCGACATCGAAGCGCTCGCGCAGCGTGGCCAGCACGCGGGCGATGCTGGCTTCGTCCATCGGCACTTCGCGGCCCGGCAGCATGTGCACCGCCTCGACCTTGTCCAGCGAGCGCTGGCTTTCCGGATCGAAGGCACGGATCGAGTCGATGTCCTCGTCCAGCAGCTCCACCCGCAGCGGCTCCTCGGCACCCATCGGGTACACGTCGAGCAGGCCGCCGCGCACCGCGAAGTCGCCCGGGTCCATCACCTGAGGCACGTTGCGGTAGCCGGCGCTTTCCAGGCGGCGCTTCTCGGCTTCCAGGTCCAGGCGCTGGCCAACCTTCAGGTCGAAGCTGCCACCGATCACATAGCTGCGCGGGGCCAGCTGCTGCAGCAGGGTCTGCACCGGCACGATCACCAGGCCGCGTTTCAGCTCGGGGAGGCGGTGCAGGGCGGACAGGCGCTGCGAGATGATGTCCGGATGCGGGCTGAAGCGGTCGTAGGGCAGGGTTTCCCAGTCCGGGAAGGCAACCACTGGCAGGGCAGGGTCGCCGCCGAGCAGGGTCTGCAGGTCGGCTTCGAGCTGGTTGGCGCCGTGGTTGTCACGGGCGATCACCAGCAGCGGGGCGTCGTGCGCACGCGCGGCCTGGGCCAGATACCAGGCCAGGGCGGTCGGCGATGCGGGAGCGCGCCACCAGGCGCGGAGCTGGCCGGCGCGCGGCAGCGGCGGGGCGGGGTATGAGGTACGCGACATGGACCCCGGATTTTAGCAGAAGCCCGATCGAAGCCCGGTGGGTCATGCCGGCCATTGGCCGGCAGCCTCATGTGCCGTTGGGGGAACGCAATGCCGGCCAGCGGCCGGCACTACCGGAATGACGCGCCGGGCGATGCCCGGCGCATCCATCAGTTGTCCAGTTCCAGCACCATCCGCACCAGGCCCTCGGCACCGGTCGGGTGCGGGACCGGCTTGAAGCCCAGCGAGGCGGCCAGCTGCTTCATTGGCTCGTTCTCGGCGGCAACGTCGCCGTACAGGCGGTCCAGGTACTTGCCACGGCCCCATTTCACCAGCTTGCGCATCAGCTGCCGGCCCAGGCCCTGGCCGATCAGGAAGCGGCTGATCAGGATCGCGTACTCGGCTTCACGGGTACCGGGGATGATCGAGGCCCGGGCGACCGCGCCGACTACCGCCTCACCGGCGGGCAGGGATTCGGCAGCGACCAGGGTGATCTCGGTCTTCGGATTCGGGTGGGTCAGGCGCTGGGTGGTTTCCGGCGAAAGCTCGGTCACCGCCTGCAGGAAACGATCACGGATTTCTTCCGGCCCGAACAGGCTGAACGCTGCTTGCAGCGGCGCGCCATCTTCCGGGCGGATGGGGCGGATCAGCAGCTCGTGGCCGCTGGGAGCCTTGAAGATCTCATGCCAGGGCGGCATGCGGTTGCGAGTGGCCATACCGGGTGATTCCTTGGTGGTCCATCGATTGTGGCATCACCGGGGCTGCATTCCGTGAACGAAAGGCTCACGGCGGTACAGCCTCGTGAAGGCCGTTATTCGGGTGCTTTGAGCCAATCCAGGCGGGTGCTGGCGCCGGGCTCGCCCAGGTGCTGGCGCAGCGCCGGCAGGGCCGGGCCGACCACCCGGTCGAACTGCCAGGGTGGGTTGAGCAGCAACATGCCACTGCCGTTGAGGCGCAGCGGCGAGTCGTCCGGGCGCACCAGGAATTCGATCGTCATCGCCGATTTCACCGGCAGCGCGCTGGCCTTGCGCAGGAAATGCAGGATGGTGCGGCGCTGCTTGATCGGGAACCAGACCGCACAGGTGGCCTGCGGCCAGCGCGCCAGGGTCTCGGCCAGGGCGGCCAGGACCGCCTGATATTCGGCATCCTGGGCTTCGTAGGGCGGATCGATCAGCACCAGGCCGCGGCCGATCTTGCTGCCGTTGAACTTCGGCGGCAGCAGCGAGCGCAGCAGCGCGTAACCGTCGCCGGGATGCACGCCGACCCGGCTGTCATGGGCGAACAGCGCTTTCAGCGTGGCCGTTTCGGCTTCCTGCAGCTCACAGACCGCCATGCGGTCCTGTGCGCGCATCGCCTGCGCGCTCAGCAGCGGCGAGCCCGGATAATTGGTCATCGCGCCGACCGGATTGCCGGCCTGTACCGCCTTCAGGTAGCGCTCGACCACCTCCGGCAGCTTGGGCTGGGCCATCAGGCGCATGATCCCGGACTCGGCCTCCAGGGTCTTGCGGCTCTCTTCGCTGGCCAGCAGGTAGCGGCCGGCACCGCCGTGGGTGTCGAGCACGAAGAACGGGCTGTCCTTGCGCTTGAAGCTGTCGATCAGGGCCAGCTGCACGATGTGCTTGAGCACATCGGCGTGGTTGCCGGCATGGAAGGCGTGGCGATAGTTCATGGGCGGCAGTGTACGGGGCGGCGGCCGCAGCGGCTATGCTGCGCGCCATGACAGCTCCCGTTGCCCATGTCCTGCTGGTCGAGGACGAAGCCGCCATCGCCGAAACCGTGCTCTATGCGCTGCGCAGCGAAGGCTATGCCGCCAGCCATTGCCTGCTGGGCGGTGAGGCTCTGCTGCGGCTGCAGGCCGGCGGCATCGACGTGGTGGTGCTGGATGTCGGCCTGCCCGACCTCGGTGGCTTCGAGGTCTGCCGCCGGCTGCGCGCCTTGCCGGGCCCAGAGGCGCAGCTGCCGGTGATCTTCCTGACCGCCCGCAACGACGAGGTGGATCGCGTGCTCGGCCTGGAGCTGGGTGCCGATGACTACATGACCAAGCCGTTCTCGCCGCGCGAGCTGGTGGCGCGGGTGCGTGCGCGGCTGCGCCGTGCGCTGCCGGCGGTATCGGCCACAGCCAGCACCGAAGGTGGCTGGCAGGAGCTGGGCACCTTCGCCATCGACCGCGAGGGCCGGCGTATCCGTTTCCGTGGCCAGGCATTGGACCTGACCCGCTACGAATATGCGCTGCTGGAGGCGCTGCTGCAGCGTCCTGGCGCCATCCTCAGCCGCGCCCAGCTGATGGACCGGGGCTGGGACAGCAGTGCCGACAGTGCCGACCGCACCGTCGATACCCACGTCAAGACGCTGCGCGCCAAGCTGCGTGCGGCCGGTGCCAGCGACGATCCGATCCGTACCCACCGTGGCCTCGGCTACGCGCTGGAGGTCTAGCGATGCGCCTGGTGCTGAAGCTGTTCCTCGGCTTCTTCCTGATCACCGGCATCGCCGCGTTCTTCGTGATGCGCGTGTTCGTCAACGAAGTGAAGCCCGGTGTGCGTCAGGCGATGGAATCGACCCTGGTCGACGCGGCCAACGTGCTGGCCGAGATGGCTGCCGCCGACGTCAAGGACGGCACCATCCGCAGCGGCAGCTTCACCCGCAACCTGGCCAAGGCGCGGCAGCGCGACCTGAAGGCGATGGTCTGGCGCTTCCCGAAGCGCTCGCTCGACTACCGGGTGACCATCACCGATGCCAAGGGCATCGTCATCTACGACTCGCTGGGCCGTGACCTGGGCCGTGACAATTCGCGCTGGAACGATGTCTACCGCACCCTGCGTGGCGAGTACGGCGCCCGTTCCAGCCCCGAGATTGCCGGTGAAGAGGGCGATACGGTGATGCACGTGGCGGCACCGGTATACGACCCGGTGGATGGCCGAACCCTGATCGGCGTGCTCAGCCTGGCCCAGCCCAATCGCAGCATCGATCCGTTCATCGCCGCCAGCCAGCGCGCCATCATCGAGCGTGGTGCGTGGCTGATCGGGCTGTCGGCGCTGGTCGGTGTGCTGGTGACGATGTGGCTGACCACTGGCCTTGGCCAGCTCAGCCGCTATGCGCGCGCGGTCACCGCCGGCGAACCGGTGCCACCGCCACGCCGCCGCCGCGACGAGATCGGTGATCTCGGCCAGGCCCTGGAAACCATGCGCCGCAAGCTGGAAGGCAAGGCCTACGTCGAGCAGTACGTGCAGTCACTGACCCACGAGATGAAGAGCCCGCTGGCAGCGATCCGTGGTGCCGCCGAGCTGCTGCAGGAGCCGCTGCCCGAGGCCGACCGCGTGCACTTCGCACGCAGCATCGTCGACCAGCAGGAGCGCCTGACCGAGACCATCGACAAGCTGCTGGCGCTGGCCGAGGTAGAGCAGCACGGCTGGCTGCAGACCCGCGACCCGATCGCCGTGCCGGTGCTGCTGGCCGATGCTGCTGCGGCGGCGCAGGTGCGCGCACAGGCGGCCGGGGTGCAGGTCCGCATCGGCAGCGTGCCCGACCTGCGTGTGCAGGGCGACACCTATCTGCTGCGGCAGGCACTGCACAACCTGATCGACAATGCGATCGCCTTCTCACCGGCGGGCGCGGACATCGCGCTGCACGCAGATCTGGACGGCCAGGGCGTTCGCCTGCAGGTGGCCGACCGCGGTGCCGGCATTCCCGACTATGCGCGCGAACGCATATTCGAACGCTTCTATTCACTGGCCCGCCCCGGCAGCGGCCGGCGCAGCTCCGGCCTGGGGCTGCCGTTCGTGCAGGAGGTTGCGCGCCTGCATGACGGTCGCGCCAGCGTTGACGACCGCGAGGGCGGCGGCACCGTAGCCAGCCTGTGGTTGCCGCTGGTCGTGCCTGGCCAGCGCCCGCGGCGCTGACTTCACACTCGCTTCAAATTCGCCACAAACCCTGCTCACCGCAGCGGTCCATCCTGCAGTCCTCTCCAACGAGGATGGACCATGAAATCCCTGAAGATGCTGCTGCGGTTCGCCATTGTCGGCGGGCTGATCCTGCTGCTGCTGATCCCGCTGATGATGATCCGCGGGGTCATCAACGAGCGCAGCCAGTACCGCGATGAGGCCTTTGCACGGGTGGCTGACAGCCGCGCCGGCGTGCAGCGCCTGGTGGGGCCGGTGCGTGTGGTGCCGTGGGTGGAACGCAAGGAAGTTGAACTGGTCGACTCGCTGGGCGTCAAGAAGACCGAAGTGCAGGTCACCGAGGGCCATTGGCTGCAGATGCCGGCGTCGCTGGATGTCGGTGGCGAGATGCTGCCGAGCCAGCGCGAGGTGGGCCTGTTCAAGGTGCCGGTGTACAGCTGGAACGGCCAGTTGAAGGCCACCTTCGCCGCTGACGACTATCCGGTGAAGGCCGGCCGCAGCTATGGCCAGCCGTACGTGGCGCTGGGCATTTCCGATGTGCGTGGCCTGGTTGGCACACCGAACCTGCGCGTGGATGGCAAGCAGCTGCGCCTGTTGCCGGGCGTTGGTGCGGCCAGCGAGGTCGGTCGTGGCCTGCATGCACCGGTGGCCGGTTTCGCCGAGGATCAGGGCGGCACCCTGGCCGGCAGTACGGTTGAACTGGAGCTGCGCCTGGACGGCAGCCGCATGCTGTCGGTGGTGCCGGTGGGCGATGACACCAAGATCGCATTGCGCTCCAGCTGGCCGCACCCGTCGTTCAGCGGTGCGTTCCTGCCCAACGAGCGTCGGGTCGATGCACAGGGCTTCGATGCACGCTGGGCGGTGTCCTCGCTGGCCTCCGACGCACAGCGACAACTGCGCAGCGACGGTGCGATTGATTCGCAGGCGGTGACGGTGTCGCTGGTCGATCCGGTCGATGCCTATACCCAGGCCGATCGTGCTTCCAAGTACGGCGTGCTGTTCGTGGTGCTGACCTTCGTCGGCTTCATCCTGTTCGAGCTGATCAAGTCGCTGCGCATCCATCCGCTGCAGTACCTGATGGTCGGCCTCGCACTGGCGATCTTCTTCCTGCTGCTGATCAGCCTGTCCGAGCACATCGCCTTCTGGAAGGCGTACCTGGTATCGGCGGTGGCCTGTATCGGCCTGCAGGCGGTGTACCTGGCCAACGTGTTGGGTCACTGGAAGCGCGGCCTTGGCTTCGCTGCGCTGCTGACTGTGTTGTATGGCGCGCTGTATGGCCTGCTGGTATCGGAAAACAACGCGCTGCTGATGGGCTCGCTGCTGCTGTTCGTGATCCTGGCGCTGGCGATGTGGGTGACGCGCCGGGTCGACTGGTACGCGCTCGGCGCGGACCTGAAGTAAGGAGCAGGCCATGAGCTGGCGCCAGGGATTGCGGCAACGGGCACGGCAGGGCATTCCTGCCCTGCTGGAAGTGGATGCGCTGCTGCAGGCACATGGCGTGCTGGCGGCCCTGCCGGGGGCACGGATCGCCCCTGGCCTGGTCCGCTTCCAGCTGGCAGCGGTGACCTGTGAGGGATTGCAGGGCCAGGGACTGGCCTGGCTGCAGGGCGCGCGGCAGGGACGCGGCGCGCTGGCCGGCAGGGTGCCGCGCTACCGGCCATGGAAGGCCGGGGCGCAGGCGCTGGCCGAGATCGGCATCGGTGGCCTGCCCGAGGACTGGCCTGAGCATGCGGCGGTGTACGGCTGCAGCAGCATCGACCGGCGGCACTGGTTGCTGCTGCTGCCGGAACGGGCGCAGTTGTGGCTGGGCTGGAGTGGATGATTCGGTTGTTCATCCACGCATGGCGTGGATCTACTGTCGCTGTCCATGACCGATGGGACGGTATCGGCGCGCCCCTGCTGGCTAGACTCGATGGGTTGATGATCGAGCCGAAGGGCAGGGGTGCGATGTGTTGAAGTGGGGCATGCTGGCCGCAGCGCTGGCGATGGGTGGCAATGCAGGCGCGCAGCAGCGCGAGACGGTGGACCTGGACATGGTCAGCCGCATCCGCCAGGAGGCCTTCCATCGTTCGCAGGTGATGGACACCTTCAGCTACCTCACCGAACGCATCGGTCCGCGCCTGACCAACTCGCCGGCGATGGGCCGCGCCAATGCGTGGACGCGTGGCAAGTTCAACGAATGGAAGCTGGACAACGTCCACGACGAAGCCTTCGACGACTTCGGGCGTGGCTGGGAGTTCACTTCGGCCAGCGTAGAGATGCTCGGTGACCGCGTGCAGCCGCTGCATGCGCTGCCCAAGGCCTGGACCCCTGGTACCAAGGGCCCGGTTGAAGGCGAGCTGGTGCAGGTCGAGATCAAGAAGCCCGAGGACATCGAGAAGTACCGCGGCAAGCTGCGTGGCAAGATCCTGCTGCTGGGCGAGGCGCGCGAATACAAGCGCGGCACCGAAGCGGATTCGCACCGCCACGACGCCACCTCGCTGGAGGGCCTGCAGGAATTCACCCTGCCCAAGGACAAGGACGCCACCGCCGAGCGTGCGAAGCGGGTCAAGGAGTACCAGGAGCGCCAGCAGCTGGCGACCAAGGTCAATGCGTTCTTCGTGGAAGAGGGCGCGCTGGCCTCGATCAGCATCAGCAGCTGGGACAACGGCGTCATCCGCGTTGCCGGTGGCGGCTCGCGCAAGGCCGGTGAGTCGGTGGGCATCCCCGAACTGGCGATGATCGCCGAGCACTTCAATCCGCTGGTGCGCGCGCTGGAGGCCAAGCAGACCGTGCGCCTGCGCGTGGACGTGGCCGCGCGCTTCACCGACGAGGCCGACCAGCCCGGTTACAACACGCTGGCCGAGATCCGTGGCAGCAGCAGGCCCGATGAAGTGGTGATGATCGGCGCGCACCTGGATTCCTGGCACAGTGGTACCGGTGCGGCCGACAACGCGGCCGGCGTGGCGGTGATGATGGAAGCGATGCGCATCCTCAAGGCCACCGGCGCCAAGCCCAAGCGCACCATCCGCGTGGCGCTGTGGAGCGGTGAGGAACAGGGCCTGATCGGCTCGCAGGCTTATGTGGCCAAGCACTTCGGCCGGTTCCCGGAACCCACCGATCCGGCGCAGAAGGCGCTGCCGGCCTCGCTGCGCGAGCCGACCGGCGCACTGCAGAAGACCCGCGACTACGGCAAGTTCCAAGTCTACTTCAACATGGACAACGGCTCCGGCCGCTTCCGTGGCATCTATGCGCAGGAAAACCTGGCGGCGATGCCGATCTTCGAAGCCTGGCTGGCGCCGTTCCATGACGTCGGTGCCACCACCGTGGCCACCCGCAACACCGGCAGCACCGACCACATCAGCTTCGACCGCATCGGCCTGCCGGGCTTCCAGTTCATCCAGGACCGGCTGGACTACTTCACCAACGTCCACCACAGCCACCTCGATACCTGGGATCACGCCGAGCCGGAAGACCTGAAGCAGGCCGCGGCCATCGTCGCCTCGTTCGCCTACAACGCCGCGACGCGCGAGCAGTCCTTCCCACGCAAGGTAGAACCGTAAAAGGGGACGGAGGGGATTAAGTCGTTTCTCCCCTCCGTTTCCCGGCCGCAGCTCCAGGAGCTGGGCAATCGCGACTTAATCCCCTCCGTCCCCTTTTTCCGTAGGCGGCGGTGGGCTGGTAAAATCGGGGGATTCCCGTTCCTCGAGCCGTCCATGACCTGCCGCACCCGCTTCGCCCCCAGTCCCACCGGCTACCTGCACATCGGTGGTGCCCGCACTGCGCTGTACTGCTGGCTGGAGGCCCGCCACCGTGGCGGCGAGTTCGTGCTGCGCATCGAGGATACCGACCGTGAGCGCAGCACCCAGGGCGCGATCGACGCGATCCTGGAGGCGATGGAGTGGCTGGGCCTGGACTATGACGAAGGCCCGATCTACCAGACCGACCGCGTCGCCCGTTACCTGGAAGTGGCCGAGCAGCTGGTTGCCGACGGCAAGGCCTACTACGCCTACGAGACCCGCGAAGAGCTCGATGCGATGCGCGAGGCGGCCATGGCCAAGCAGGAAAAGCCGCGCTACAACGGCGCCGCGCGCGAGCTGGGCCTGCCGCGCAAGGACGACCCGAACCGCGTCATCCGCTTCAAGAACCCGCTGCAAGGCACCGTGGTGTTCGACGACCTGATCAAGGGCCGCATCGAGATCGCCAACAGCGAGCTGGACGACATGGTCATCTTCCGCCCGGACGGCTTCCCTACCTACAACTTCGCGGTGGTGGTGGACGACTGGGACATGGGCATCACCGAGGTCATCCGCGGTGACGACCACATCAACAACACCCCGCGCCAGATCAACCTGTACGAAGGCATCGGCGCGCCGGTACCGAAGTTCGGCCATATGCCGATGATCCTGGACGAGCAGGGCGCCAAGCTGTCCAAGCGCACCGGCGCGGCCGACGTGATGCAGTACAAGGACGCCGGCTACCTGCCCGACGCGCTGCTGAGCTACCTGGCCCGCCTGGGCTGGTCGCACGGTGACCAGGAGCTGTTCAGCCGCGAGGAACTGATCGAGCTGTTCGACGTGAAGGACTGCAATTCCAAGGCCTCGCGCCTGGACATGGCCAAGCTGGGTTGGGTCAACCAGCACTTCCTGAAGACCGAGGACGTGGCCGCCATCGTCCCGCACCTGGTCTACCAGCTGCAGAAGCTGGGCCTGGACGTGGCCGCCGGCCCCGCCCCGGAGGACGTGGTGATCGCCCTGCGTGAACGCGTACAGACCCTGAAGGAAATGGCCGAGAAGGCCGTGGTCTGGTACCAGCCGCTGACCGAGTACGACGAAGCGGCGGTGGCCAAGCACTTCAAGGCCGGTGCCGAAGTGGCGCTGGGCAAGGCCCGCGAACTGCTGGCGGCGCTGCCGGAGTGGACCGCCGAGGCGGTGGGCGTAGCCCTGCACGACACCGCCGCCGCGCTGGAGATGGGCATGGGCAAGGTCGCCCAGCCGCTGCGCGTGGCCATCACCGGCACCCAGGTCAGTCCTGACATTTCCCATACTGTGTATCTGGCCGGACGCGATCAGGCCTTGAAACGCATTGATGTGGCCATCACCAAGGTAGCAACGGCCTGAGGCATCCTTGCCAGGCCCGAACCGGAGAACACGCATGCCCGCCAAGACCGCCACAGCCTGTACCGCCCCGCACCACCACGTCCACGACGCATCGGATTTCGTGGCGGTGGTCGAGCGTGTCTCGCGCGAACGCGGGCTGCGCCTGACCCCGATCCGCGCCAACGTGCTGAAGCTGATCGCCGAGGCCGGCAAGCCGGTCAAGGCCTATGAACTGCTGGAATGGGTGCGCAACGGCAAGGGCGTGGGCGCTGATGCCCCGCCCACCGTCTACCGTGCGCTCGACTTCCTGATGGCCAATGGCTTCGTGCACAAGCTGGAGTCGGTGAATGCCTTCGTGGCCTGCCACCACCCCAGCAGCGCCGCGCACTCGGTGCCGTTCCTGATCTGCAACAGCTGCCACAGCGCGGTGGAACTGGAAGACCGCGAGATCGTCACCCAGCTGGAAAAGCGTGCCAAGGAGCTGGGTTTCCAGCCGCAGGCACAGACCCTGGAAGTGCACGGCCTCTGCGCGCGCTGCGCCGGGTAACGCAACGGTAGTGCCGGCCGCTGGCCGGCATAGGAGCGGGGTCAGATCCCTTTGCCATTGGCAAAGGGATCTGACCCCGTTTCATGACAAGGCTAGTCCATCGGCTTGCTCGCGGTATCCACCCGCACGATCACCGACATGCCAGGCCGCAGCTGCGCGGCCAGTTTCTGGCCTTCATTGATCGATATCCGCACCGGCAGCCGCTGCACCACCTTGGTGAAGTTGCCGCTGGCGTTGTCAGGGCGCAGCACGCTGAATTCCGACCCGGTGGCTGGCGCGATCTCCTGCACGCGGCCGCGCAGCACCTGGCCCTGGAACGCGTCCACCGAGAACGTGGCCGGCTGACCGATCGCCATCCCCCAGGTCTGGCCTTCCTTGTAGTTGGCCACCACCCATAGCGTGTCAGGTACCAGGAACAGCAGCTGCGAACCGGCGGCGACGTACTGGCCCACGCGCACGCTGGCTTCGCTGATCTGGCCGTCGCGCGGTGCGTGAATCACCGTGTTGGCCAGGTCGATGCGCGCCAGTTCCAGTTGTGCCTGTGCACTTTCCACCTGTGCCTCCAGGCTCTTGCGCGCCACCTGGGTCGACACCAGCGTTTCCTCGGCGATGCGGATCTGCGCCTGCGACTGCTGCACGCTGGCCTGTGCCGAGGCCTGGGTGGTGCGGAACTTGTCGCGGTCGTTGACCGACACCAGTTGCTGCGCAGCCAGTTCCTCGTAGCGTTTCAATTCATTGCGCGAACGCTGCAGCTCGGCCTGGCCGGCCGACAGCGTGGCGTGCGCCGAAGCGATCTGCGCACGGTTCTGTGCCTGCGACTGATCCGAGTTGGCCAGTGCCGCACGTGCGCTGTCCAGCGTTGCCTGCGCCTGGGCGACACGCTGCGCGTAGATGCGGTCATCGATACGCAGCAGCGGCTCGCCCTCCCTTACGTGTTGGAAGTCCTTCACCAGCACTTCGGTCACGTAGCCGTTCACCTGTGGCGCCATCACCGTGATCTGCCCGCGCACATAGGCGTTGTCGGTCACCATCACGCTGCTGGTGAACGGCCACAGGTGCCAGGCGCGCAGGATCAGCGCAATGCCCAGCAAGGCGACCACCACCATCACCACCACGCTGCGCGCGCTGGGCTTGAGGTACTTCGGCGCGGCAGCCGGTGCCGCCGGCGTGGGCGCAGGTGCCGCATCGGTCGGCGGCGGTGGAGTGACGTTGTCGGCGTCGATGTCGTCGGGGCGGGGCGGGACGGGAGGCATGGAAGAGGACTCAGCGGGGTGCGGCCGGCGTGGCCGCAGCGGGGGAAGTGGGGTGGCGCTTGCGCCATTGCTTGAGCACGGCGGTGCGCAGCGACAGCAGCAGCAACCAGCCCAGGAAGCCGATCGCCAGCCAACCGCTCAGCGTGAACACATCATTGAAGCCACGCACGTTGGCTTCGCGGCGCGTGGTCTGCGCCAGCTGCGCGCTGCCCTGCGCACTGCGCAGCACCGGGTCGGTGATCTGTGCGCTGTACAGTTGTTGCTGGATGCGCAGGCGCTGCGCCACCACCGGGTCGGCCGGGTCGAGCTGGCTGGTCAACGCGCTGGAGTACAGCTGCTCGCGGTGCAGCTGGAAGGTACCCAGCACCGCCGAACCGGCCAGGCCGCCCAGCGTCTGGGTGATCGACAGCGTCACCAGAAAGGTGATCATGTGGTCCACACCCTGCTTCAGCGCGGCGGAAATGCCGAGCATGATCAGAGGGCCCATGAACATGCCGGCACCCACCGAAGCCAGGAACTGGCTGACGTAGAAATCGTGCGGCCGATCCATGCTGGTGCGGTGCTGATCGAAGAAGGCGGCAGCGCCCAGCAGCAGGATCGCCATCAGCAGCTGCGGAATCAGCCGCTTCGGGCCGAAGGTCAGCGATGCACCAGCGATGCCCGTGACCACGCCCGCGAGGATCACCACGAACAGCGGGCGCATCTGGTCAGGCCCCATGCCCAGTGTGCGCATCAGGTTGACCACGCCGTAGGACTGTTCGGTGGTCAGGAAGCGGATCAGGAACGCGCCGACGATGAAGTGCAGTACCGGCAGCTTCGACAGCCAGCGGATCTGCAGCAGCGGATTGCGCCGGTAGTGTTCGATGATGAAGGCGGTGGTGGACAGCACGATCGCGGCGACCAGCGCCCAGCCCAGCCACGGTGTGTTGAGCCACCAGCGGGTGTAGCCCTGCGCCAGTACGATCACCAGCAGGGCGACGGCGGGGGCGAGCAGGGCGAAGGTGAGGAAGTCCAGCGGCTCGAAGGCTTTCACCTGGATGCCGGGCGGCAGCTTCAGCACCACCACCGCCGCGAACGCGCACAGCGCCAGCCCGGCTTCGAACGAATACAGCTGGTGCCACTGGCCGGTATCGACCAGGCCTGGCGAGACGATCCAGGCGATCGGCACCGCCAGCTGCGAGAGGCCCACGCCAACCACCAGCAGGTTGCCGGTGAATCGGCGTGGCAGCGCCTGCAGCATGTACAGCGTGCCCAGTGTCGAACAGGCCGCGCCGGCGAAGCCGCTGGCGGCACGGGTCAGCATCGTGGTCTCGAAGCTGCCGACGAACAGATGCAGGACGGCCAGAGCTGCGTACAGCCCCAGCCCGATCTCGGCGAACAGGCGGATGCCGTACTGCTGGCGGAACTTGAAGGCCAGCAGGTTGGCCGTGACGTTGACCATGGCATAGGCCGCCACCAGCCAGCTGCCCTGGGTCGGGGTCAGTGCCAGCTGGCCCTGCAGGAAGGGCAGGTTGGCGGTGACCAGCGCATTGCCGAGGCCACCGGTGATCGCCACCAGCAGCGACACCAGTGCGTAGGCCACACGTCGATACGGTGGGTGCCAGGGCATCGACGCCGAACCGGGCATGGTCGGCTTCTCGTGCTCCTCCCAATCCGGAACCGGCTTCAGATACGGCTGGACCATCAGCGGGCCTCGCTGGTTGCTCCCTGGAGACCCCCGCGCAGCAGCTGCAGGGCACGCCCGGCAAGGTGGGCGCGCTCGTCGCGGGTCTTGCCGCGCAGGGCTGCGCCCAGCATGCCCGAGATCAGTGAAATGTCCGTCTTCTCCAGGTCGGCACGGCACAGTCCGGCGGCCTTGGCACGGGCGATCGGTGCTTCCAGCAGATCGCGCACGGTCTCGCGCGCGGTGCGCATGGCCGGCACGTCCGAATCGACTGCACGCCAGTAATCGGCCAGTGCCGGCGAATCGATGATGCGCTGGGCCATACCCTCGAACACTTCGAACAGGGCATCGTCGCGGTCGCCGAGCTGCTCGACCTGGCGCCGGATGCGATCGACCGTACGTTGCAGCAGTGCCTGGATCAGCGCGGTGCGGTCGGGGAAGTTGCGGTACAGGGTGGCGCGGCCCACCTGGGCGCGTTCGACCACCAGGTCGAGCGGGGCGGTGACACCGTGTTGGCCGAACACATGATCGGCGGCGTCGAGGATAAGGGCGCGGCGGGCAGCAGCATCGGCACGTTGGGCTGTCATGGGTTCATTTTCGGACAAAAGTGTCCGATTGGCGAGACATTGAGTGACGGGATTGTCCGCTTGTTGTGGTACGCACATCTTTGTGACGGATGCGTGATGGACGCTG
Organism: Stenotrophomonas sp. 1L-E-5-B-C3; assembly: GCF_057292075.1. Lineage (NCBI taxonomy): Bacteria > Pseudomonadati > Pseudomonadota > Gammaproteobacteria > Lysobacterales > Lysobacteraceae > Stenotrophomonas > Stenotrophomonas sp. 1L-E-5-B-C3. The sequence goes on along the minus strand of NZ_JBXAWS010000004.1, from coordinate 98,219 downwards.
CACAGAGAGATGGGGGCCAGAAGGCCCCCATCGGATCTGCTTGCAGTGGATCCACGCCATGCGTGGTCTGAGGCTGGGGTCAGAGCCCATTCCTGCGGAATGGGATCCGACCCCGCGGCACGATCAGAAGAACGCGCGGATGCCGAATGCGACACCGCGGCCCGGCAGCGGCGAGTAGTCACGCAGCAGCGAGGTATGCGGACGCACTTCGCGGTTGGTCAGGTTGCTGCCATCCAGGAACACCTCGTAGCTGTTGCTCGCGTTGCGATCCCAGCGGTAGGCCAGGTGCGCGTCGACAAGGGTGTAGCCGTCGCTCGGCGCTTCGTTCTGGGCGACATCCTTCTGGCGGCTGTAGCGGACCGCACCGACCGAGGCGCGCCAGCCGTCCTTCGACCAGCGCAGATCGGCGCCGACGCGGGCCGGGGCGATACGCGGCAGGTAGCCGGTGTTGGCCAGCTCCACGCTGTAGTTGTGGTTGTGGTCGCCATGCGGCACGGCGATGTCGAGGTTGCGGCTGCCGCTGCCATCCAGCTTGGCCTTCACATAGTCGCCGAACACGCGCAGGTCCCAATCACCGGCGCCGCCTTCAAACAGGTGCACCAGCGCTTCGGCTTCGGCACCGCGGAACACCGCATCCTGCTGCGTCCAGGCGCGGACCGGCAGGCCCTCGGTGACGCCGGTGTCGGCCAGGTAGATGAAGTCCTTGAACCTGGTCTGGTAGACCGACGCGGAGAAGTCCAGGCGTTCGCTGTGGGTGTGGATACCCAGTTCTACGCGCTGGCCGCGCTCGGTCTTCAGGTTGGCGTCGCCGATTTCCAGCGAGCGGGTGGCGATATGCGCGCCGGCGGCATACAGCTCTTCGTTGGTCGGTGCACGCTCGGAGCTGTCCACGCCGATGCGCAGGTCGACGGTGTCGTTGAGCTTCCAGATGCCGGCCGCAGACAGGTTGGTGGCGCCGAAGGTGCGGCGGCGATAGTCACCGGTCGGGTCCAGCTTGACCTGATCGTGGCGGCCGCCCAGTTCCAGCTTGAACGGGCCGAACTGTTTTTCCTGCAGTACGAACAGGCCGATGTTCCTGGTGCCGGTATCCGGAACGAACGCCTCTTCGCCCTTGGCACCGAAATCACTGTTGCCGAACTGCAGGCCGAAGGCGCCGTCCCAGCCGCCGATCTGCTGCTGCACGGCTTCCAAGCGCGCCTCGATGCCACGGTTGGTGAAGCGGGTGGACGGCGTGCCGGCTTCCACCTCCACGTGCTCGTAGTCGGTATAGGCCACGCGTGCGTTGATGTTCTTCAGGAACGAGACCGGGTTGTAGATGCCGGCCTTGGTCTCGAAGCGGTTCTGCACCATGTCGATGCGCACGTCATGCTCGTCGCCGCCTTCCTCTTCATCGCCATGGTCGTGGCCGTGGTCATGGCCATGATCATCGCCATCGGCATGCACGTGCGCGCCATTGGGAATGCCGTAGTTGGTGCGATAGGTGCTGGCCGATACGCCGAAGTAGCCGCCGTCGCCCAGCCAGGTCGCGCCGACGCCGCCGGCGCGGGTGCGGATGGAGCTGTTGTCGAGGCGGCCGCGGCGCGGCTCTTCGCCTTCCTCGCCCGCGTGCTCATGGTCGTGATCGTGATGGTCTTCAAGGCTGTCGATCACTGCATAGCCGGGAATGCGGTAGTCGTCGCCGTTGCGGACCAGGCCGTCAACATGCAGCACGACATTGCCGCTGACGCCATCGAGGCGGAACATGCCGCTGCGCTCGTTGTTCACCGAATTGCCGCGCAGTTCGGCGCGGCCGCTGAGCGGGCGCTCCGGCAGTTCGCGCGCGATGCGGCCATCCACCACATTGACCGCGCCACCGATGGCGCCGCTGCCGAACAGCAGCGTGGCCGGGCCCTTCAGTACTTCGATCTGGTCGGCCAGGAACGGCTCGATGCTGGTGGCATGGTCGGCACTGACGGTGGAGGCATCCATGTTGCCCATGCCATTGGACAGCACGGCCACGCGCGGGCCTTCCTGGCCACGGATGATCGGGCGGCCGACGCCAGGGCCGAAGAAGGTGCTCTGCACGCCGGGCAGCTTGGCTACGGTATCGCCGAGGGTGCCGGCCTTCTGCTCGTCCAGTCGTTCACCGGCCAGCACATCGACCGGGCGCGCCAGCGATTCGGCATCGCCCTGCAGCGGCGAGGCAGTCACCTGCACCGACGACAGTTCGGTCAGGTGGCGGTCACGATGCGAGGAGTCCTGGCCGGCTGCAAAAGCGACGGACGGCAGGAGGGTGGCGAGGGCCAGGGCCAGGGAATGCGGCTTGAGCCGCGGGGTGTGGGCGGGCATGGAGCGGGTCCTTTGTTACAGTGTATCAATCACTGGGCGCACGAATCCCGTCAGCGGGACAGGGGGAGGGAAACCGTGCGGGTCGGGAACAGATGTTATATTATTCCATAACGATTCGCCGACCCTGCTGGAAGTCATGTCCCTGTCCTCACGCCTGCGCCACCTGCTTGACCGTTTCGGCGCCACTGGTTCGATGCTGTGCGCGGTGCACTGCGCGGTGATCCCCGTGCTGCTGGCGGCGGCGCCGTCGCTGGGCCTGTCGTTCTGGCTGAGCGATGGGGTGGAGCAGGCGCTGGTGGTGTTCGTGACCCTGCTGGGGCTGTTCAGCCTGGTCTGGGGTTATCGCCGGCATGGCGCACTGCGCGCGCTGGGCTTCCTGATTCCCGGCCTGGTCGCGTTGTGGGCTGGCGTGCTGTACGACCCGCTGCACCACAACGCGGTGCCACATGCGGTGGTGATGACCATCGGCGGCCTGCTGGTCGGTGTCGCGCACCTGGTCAACCTGCGCCTCAACCACGGCCACGTACACGACGCCAGCTGCGCGCACTAGGCGCTCCGTGATAGGCTTTCTGATCGTGCGCGGGGGCGCCCAGCAAGGCGGCCCCGCCGAACCCGTGTCAGTACGGGGTAACCAGATTTCACATTTGAGGAGTTGAAGACATGGGTAAGGGTGACCGCAAGACCGCCAAGGGCAAGCGCTACAACGCCAGCTACGGCAACGCCCGTTCGCACACCGCGAGCAAGGTCGCCGTAGGCGCCGCCGCCCCGGTTGCCAAGAAGACCGTGGCCAAGGCTCCGGCGAAGAAGGCTGTGGCGAAGAAGGCCGTCGCCAAGGCCTGATCCGGCTGGTCGACCGCTTCAAAGAAAAACGCGGCGCCTGGCGCCGCGTTTTTTTGTGCTCGTCGTTCCGCTTGCTGCGTTCGCCGGGCATGGCCCGGCGCTACCCATTGCTGGCACGGTAGCGCCGGACCATGCACGGCGGATGACGTACGATCAGCGCAGCGTCTTCGTCAGCGTCTCCGCATTCCCGTCGTTCGGCGCCGCCGGTACCTGCAGCAGGTGCGCCAGCAGCGGGTAGACGTCGACATTGTCGAAGCCGTCGATCACCAGGCCCTGGCGGAACGACGGGCCGCTGGCCACGAACACCGCACGCATCGACGGCAGGGCATTGTCATAGCCGTGCGAGCCACGATCCTGATGGTCGCGCTTGGCGATCTTCTCCTGATGCAGGGCATCCCAGCCTTCATCCATCACGCAGACAATGGCGGGAACGCGCGGGTGAGTGCCGTAGTGCAGGCGCGCCGGCAGGTTCTCTTTCTTCCAGCACTCATACCGGTCGTGACGACCGAGCAGGGCGCGCTCGGCGGCGGCTTCGTGACCGGCCAACGGCGCAAAACCCACCGACTGGCCCTGGCTGACGTTGCGTGCGATGGCCGGGTCGACCATTGATTCGGTGGAGATCACCTGGCCGACCGGGACGCTGGCCATGCCATGGTCGGAGACCACGATCACGTTGGTGGTCGCGGCCAGGCCGCGTTGCTGCAGGCCGTCGAGTACCTGGCCGATGATCTGGTCGGCGCGCACGATGGCGTCGGCGTACTGCTTCGATTCGGGGCCGTAGTTGTGGCCGGCCTTGTCCACGTGTTCCATGTACAGCGTAGTCAGGCGCGGTGCGTCGGCATCGGTCTGTGCAAGCCAGTCCAGCACGGTGCCCGCGCGTTGTTCCAGCGGTTCCTTGCCGTCGTACACGCGCCACTGGCTCGGGCGCACACCGCGGATTTCCGATTCACTGCCCGGCCACGAGGTGGTGGCCGAACGCACCCCGGCGTTCTCGGCGCCGACCCAGATCGGTTCGCCGCCCCACCAGCCGCTGGTGGTGACCGCCTCACGGTTGCTCAGTTCGAACCGGCCCAGCGTTGCATCGTCCATGCTGTTGTTGACGATGCCGTGGTGGTCCGGGCGCAGGCCGGTGACGATGGTGTAGTGGTTGGGGAAGGTCAGCGACGGATAGGACGGGGTCATCCAGCGAGCACGCACGCCGCCGTCGATCAGTCGCTGCAGGTTCGGAGTCAGGCCGCGGTCCAGCGCATCGGCGCGCAGGCCGTCGATAGAGATCAGCAGCAGCTTCGGCGGCGCAGCCGCAGCGACGGAAGTGGGAACGGAGGCGGAAGGGGCGGGCGCGGTGGTGGTGCAGGCCGCCAATGGCAGCAGCAGCGCCAGCGCGCAGGTCAGGCGTACGGAAGTCATCCGCCCATGATAAGCCGGTGCAATGACCACCCCAAGACACGGCGCGCTATCGCGCGCCGTGTCCGCGCATTTTTCCTTATCCCCGCGCCATCGGCGCGCCCCCTTCAACAAGAAGGGGGCTCCTCACCAGACATACCCCGTCGATTTCATTCCACCCCTGATGCGGCCGGAGCGTGTCGACCAAGGTCGCCACCTACCCACAGCCGCGCGTACCAATAATCGCCGTTACCAGCAGCCGCGTGAACCTGTCGAAGGCGGGGCGGTGTCGGATTGCGGGGTGTCCGCGGCATGGATGCCGCGGCCAAGCCTACAAGGACGTACTTGCGGCGTCCCCGCAATCCGACACCGCCCTGCCAACCCACGGATAGCCCGCTTTTGACGTTGACGTTGACGGTGATTCGGCGGGTGCAGGGCGCAGCCCTGCCGGAAAACCTACCTCTCAGGCGAACAGCGATGCCTGGCGTTGTTCCAGTCGCAGCAGTGCGGCCTTGGTTTCCAGTCCGCCACCGAAGCCGGTCAGTGCCCCGTTGCTGCCGATTACACGATGGCAGGGGAGGATGATCGGCAGCGGATTGCGGCCATTGGCCGCGCCGACGGCGCGGGTCGCGCTGGGCTGCCCCAGATGCTGCGCCAACTGCAGATAGCTCCAGGTCTGGCCGAACGGGATCAGCGCCAGCGCCAGCCACACGCGCAGCTGGAACGGCGTGCCGCGTGGCGCCAGTTCAAGGTCGAAGCTGCTGCGTTCGCCGTGCAGGAACTGCAGCAGCTGCTCGCGTGCTTCCGGCAGCGCATCCGGCGCGTAGTGCCAGTCGTCGCGCCCGCGTGCCGGGTGGCGGTTTTCCGGGAACAGCACGTGGGACAGACCACGTTCGTCACCGGCGATGGTCAGCACGCCGATCGGGCTGTCGAAACGATCGAACAACAGGGTCATGTCGGTTCTCCAACGAAAGTGCCGGACAGGTGCCAAAGATGCAGCACGGCATAGGCGCGCCAGGGGCGCCACGGTTGCGAGCGTGCTTCGGTGGCACGTTCGCTCAGGCGCTCGCCCTGCGCATGGCCGAGCACCTGCTGCAGTACCAGGTCGCCGGCGGGGAAGGCATCGGGCTGGCCGAGCCCGCGCAAGGCGATGTACTGCGCGGTCCACGGACCGATGCCCGGCAGTGCCACGCAGCGGGAAACGAACTCTTCCAGCGCCTGGCCCGGGCCGAAGTCGAGCGCGCCACTGGCACAGGCGGCGGCAAGCGCACGCACGGTGGCGGCGCGGCTCCGTGGCAGCCCGATCGACTCCAGCGGCGCTTCGGCCAGCAGCTCCGGCGCCGGGAACTGGCGATCGAATTCCGGCGGCATGCCCGGCAGGTGCGCGCCATAGGCATCCACCAGCCGCCGGGCGAAGGTCGTGGCCGCAGCGACGCTGACCTGTTGGCCGAGCACCGCGCGCACGCCCACTTCGAAGCCATCCCAGCCGCCCGGGACGCGCAGTCCGGGACGTTCGGCAATGCCGCGCGCCAGCAGCGGCTCTTCGCCGAGCGCGGCGTGTACCTGCTGCAGGTCGGCGTCCAGATCGAACACGCGACGTACGCGGCGCACGATGTCCGGGATCAGGCGCGGATCGACCGCGCCCAGCTGCAGGCGCAGTTCCGGGCGCTTCGGGTCGGCGGTGACGCGCAGCAGGGTGGGGCGCTCGGGTGTGCCGAGCACGCGCTGGTAGCTGTCTTCGCCGATCAGCTCGATGCCGGGCAGGCTGCGCTTGCGCAGGAAGGCCAGCATGCGTGGGAAATCCAGTGGTGGCCGGTATGCCAGACGCAGTACCAGGCAGCCATCGTCGGCGGCCAGCGGCTGGTGCTGGCGACGCAGTGCGGTCGGCGCCATGCCGCAGCCTTGCAGGAAGGCCGTGTTGAAACGGCGCAGGCTGTTGTAGCCGGCGGCCAGTGCGACGTCGGTCACCGGCAGCGTGGTTTCGGTCAGCAGCTGCTTGGCCAGCAGCAGGCGATGGGTGGCGTGGATCTGCCCTGGCGTTGCGCCCAGATGTTCAACGAACAGGCGCTGCAGCTGGCGCGCGCTGAGTCCGATCTTCTCTGCGAGGTCGGCTACCGGCTGTTCCTGCAGGAAGCCACCATGGATCAGGGCCAGTGCGCGCTGCACGGTCTGCCCGGCCAGTGCCTGCTGCGCCTGCGGTGCCAGCTCGGGGCGGCAGCGCAGGCACGGGCGGTAACCGGCTGCCGCAGCAGCGGCCGCAGTCGGGTAGTAAGTGATGTTGCGCGACTTCGGTGGCGGTGCCGGGCACACGGGGCGGCAATAGATGCCGGTGCTGCGCACGGCGGTGTAGAACACGCCGTCGAAGCGTGCGTCGCGGGCCAGGCGGGCGCGGTCGCAAGCGGCGGTGTCGAGGGCGAGGGCGGTGTCCATGGCGCCAGTCTAGGCGCGTGCGGGCGGCGATACTCGCCGGATTCGGACATGGATGCTGGAGGGGGTTCTGGCAGGGCTTGCAGCCCTGCACCCGCAACGTCACCGTCAACGTCTCAATCAAAAGCTGGCAGTCCGTGGGATGGCGGGGCGGTGTGGGCTGGCAGGACACGCCGTAAACCCGTCCCTGGGGGCTCGATGGCGCCATCCATGGCGCCAACGGTCCTGTCAGCCCACACCGCCCCACCTCTGACAGTTGGTCGCTGCAGTTGGTGGGTGCCGACCGTTGGTCGGCACGCTTTTGCTGTTGGTAGGTGTCGACCTTGGTCGACACACTTTCCCAAAGGTCAGAAGGGGTTCAGTGCCACGCGCTGAATGCGCGTCGTGGACGGGTAGACTGTGGCTCTTGCTCCCATGAATCCCGGTTGCCCGATGTCCGCCAAATTCCGCTGGTTGCCCCTGTTGTGCCTGGCCCTGGCGGGCTGCAGTCAGTTGGAGAATCCGGGCAATGTGACCGCGGCCGACAAGGCGGCGCGGGCGCCAGCCAGCGATGGCGAGAACATGGTGTCGATCAATGCCGCCGATGCACCGCCGCCGCCGGCGCCGCCGCGTAGCCGGGCGGATCGGCCGTGGCCGCAGGCCCAGCTGGAGAATGGCCGCGCCTGGGTCAGCTGCAGCACCGAGTATGCCGGCGATGCCGGCGACGGCACCGAGCTGGAAGGCCTGCAACGCGACCAGATCAGCCAGGCGCTGGCGCCGTGCGCCGAGCGTGGCCTGTTGCGCGTGCGCTACGCCGGCAAGATCAATCCCGGCTTTGCCGAGATGATGTGGCGTTTGGCCGTGGTCGCCGACGAACAGAAGATCCACAAGCGCATCCTCGACCTGGACTCCAGTGGTGGCCAGGTCGAATCGGCGATCGTCGCCGGCGACAGCATCGGTGAATCGGGCTGGACCATCTGGGTGCGCGAAGGCTCGATCTGCCATAGCGCCTGCGTGTTCGTGCTGGCCGCCGGTGACAACCGCCTGCTGTCAGGCAAGGTCGGCATCCACCGCATGATGCGCATCAGTTCCAAGGCCACCTCGCGCGCTGAGCTCAACCGCGAGCTGCACGAGGTCTACGACAACGTGAAGGATTACCTGCAGCGCAACGGCGTGGCGGTAGGCGTGGCCGACCTGATGATGACGGTGCCCAATCGCAGCCTGCGCCTGCTGACGCCGGACGAACTGCGCCAGTACGGCCTGGACGGCACCAACGCGGTGCAGGACGACCTGGAGCGGATCAAGCAGATGCGTGCGTGTGGTGACGACTTCGTGCAGCGCAAGGACGCGTTCCTGATTGCCTTCGACCAGCAGTGCAAGCACGAAGGCGCCGACATGGAATCGATCAACAGCTGCGGCCAGGCGTTGAAGCAGCGCTTCGGCTTCCCCGATGCGGTGTGCCCGGAAGAAAGCCCGCTGTCGGAGATCGATGTAGCAACGCTGCCGCCTGCGCCTTCGGAGCCACCGCCGGTGGCCGAACAGGCACCGGTGAACACTGCCGCGCCCGCTGCACAGGTCGATGCAGCAGTGGTGGAAGGCAACGCCCCGGCACGCTGACGGCGTAGTCACTGCGCTGGCGTAGACTGCGGTTCTTTCCCGAGAACCGGCGGTGTCCATGAAGCGCGTGCTCCTGCTGCTGTCCTTGCTGCCCTTGATTGCATTGGCGCAGGCGCCTGCACCCGTCACGCCCGCCCCGGCGCCCGCCCGCCCGGCACCCACGTCGCCAGCAGCAGCAAAACCGGCCACGGCCGGCGCGCCGGCGCTGACGGCCGCGCAGCAGGCCCAGGTGCAGAAACAGGACGCGGAAATGGGCGCGGCCGCAGTGAAGGCTGCGCAGCTGGTCGATGCCAACCGCGCAGGTGAATTGTGGGATGGCGCTTCGGCCGTCGCGCGCCGCGCAGTACCGAAGGCGGCCTTCGTCAGCCAGCTGACCAGCGAGCGTGCGCGGCTGGGCGCCCTGGCTGGCCGTGGCCAGCCGACCATCACCCGGGTCAAGTACAACGCCGGTGCTGCGGTGCCCGAAGGCCTGTACATCAACGTCAGCTTCCCGACCCGTTTCGCCAACAGCGCACAACCGGTGCGCGAACTGGTGTCGTTCCGTTTCGACGAGGACCAGGTGTGGCGTTTGGCCGGCTACAGCCTGCGCGCGTCCGGGCCCTGAGGAGATAGACCATGGCAACCGAACTGACAATGCTGGCCTGGGCGATGCTGCTGGGCTTTGTCTACATCTTCGCTACCTCCACCGTGGTCACCCGCGAGCGCGGAATGAAGTGGAATGCCTCGGCGCGTGATGGCGAAGCCAGGCCACTCAGCCCGCTGGCCGGTCGCCTGCAGCGGGCCCAGGCCAACTTCCTGGAGACCTTCCCGTTCTTCGCCGCTGCTGCGATCGCAGTGGTGGTGGCTGGGCGCGGCAACGACACCACCGCATTGGCGGCGCAGGCTTACTTCTGGGCACGGGTGGTCTATCTGCCGTTGTATGCCGCAGGCGTGCCGTACGTGCGCAGCCTGGTCTGGCTGGTGTCGCTGTTGTCGATCCTGGCTCTGGTGTTCGCGCTGCTGTGATTGCGGCCTGATCCAGATCAAGGCCGCTCAGGTCCGCAGCGCTATGCTGGCGGCGACTGAATCAACGGCAGGAGGCGCGCATGCGCAGGATGGACGTGGTGGTGGTCGGCGCCGGACCGGCGGGTCTGTGCTTCGCGCGTGCGCTGGCCGGTAGCGGCCTGCAGGTCGGCATGGTCGAAGTGCAGCCGCGCCAGGCACTGGCCGAGGCTGCCTTCGATGGCCGTGAGATCGCGTTGACCCATGCCTCGCGGCAGAGCATGGAACAGCTGGGCCTGTGGCAGCGCCTGCCGGACGCCGAAGTCGCCGAATTGCGCGATGCCAAGGTGATGAACGGCGGCTCGCCGTTCGCGCTGACCTTCGCCAGCGGCCAGGTCGATGGCCAGCCGCTGGGCTGGCTGGTACCCAACCATCTGATCCGCCGCGCCGCATGGGATGCCGTGCAGGACCAGGATGGACTGGAACTGTTCGACGGGCGCAAGGTGCAGAGCGTGCAGGCCGATGCGCAGGGCCATGTGGTCACGCTGGACGACGGCAGCACGCTGCACGCGCGACTGCTGGTGGCCGCCGACAGCCGCTTCTCCGCAACCCGCCGCATGCTCGGCATCGGCGCGCAGATGCGCGACTTCGGCAAGTCGATGCTGGTGTGCCGCATGCAGGTCGAGCGCGATCATCACCACACTGCCTGGGAATGGTTCGGCTACGGCCGCACCATGGCGCTGCTGCCGCTCAACGAGGGCCAGGCGTCTGCGGTGATCACCTTGCCGCCGCGCCAGATTGAAGAACTGCTGGCGATGGATGAGGTGGCCTTCGGTGAGGCCATCAGCGGTTGCTTCGAGCACCGCCTGGGCCGCATGCAGCCGGTGGCGACGCCGCAGGCGTATCCGCTGGTCGGCGTCTATGCGCACCGTTTTGTCGGCGAGCGTTCGGCGTTGATCGGCGATGCCGCGGTGGGCATGCATCCGGTCACCGCCCATGGCTTCAATCTGGGCCTGGCCAGCGCGCAGCGGCTGGCGCAGGGCATCGTCGAACAGCAGCGTCGCGGTGCCGATATCGCCGCCGCCGGCATGCTGGCCAGCTACCAGCGCGGTCATCGGCTGGCATCGCGGCCACTGTACGAGGCCACCAACGCGATCGCCAGCCTGTATACCGACGATCGCCGCCCGGCGCGGCTGCTGCGCGCGGCCGGCCTGCGTCTGGCACAGGGCGTGGCACCGTTCAGGCAGTTGATCGCCTCGCACCTGACCCAGCGCGTGGCCTGAACCGGTTCAGATCAGGCCGTTCAGATCAGCCGGCGGCCAGCACGCGGATCTGGCTGTCGGCGAATTCAACCACCTGGCCTGCGCGGATCTTGCAGGCCTTGCGCAGTTCGACCTCGCCGTCGACCAGCACCTGGCCGTCGCTGATGACCATCTTGGCCTCGCCGCCGCTGGTGACCAGGTCGGCCAGCTTGAGCAGCTGCTTGAGCTCGACGTAGTCGCCGTCGAGGTCGAATTCGAGAATCTGCATGGAACGGGTTTCCTGGGAAGGGGCGCCGGATTCTGGCCGGGCCGGGAGAGGGCGCGTATTGTGCGCCAGCACGGGGCATGACGGCACACGCACGGCAACCTGTATGCATGGTTCAGGATCAATGCGGTATGATTCCGCTCTGAGCGAGTGAAATCTCCTCCAACCGAGCAGCGCCAGGGCACGCGATAAGAAGGGCGCCCAAAGCGCGGACCATCACCTTTTTTATCGCACTGCCAGGAAGACGGCAGTGTCTTCGGAGTTCCCCATGTCCCAAGAATCCCAAGCGCAGCTGCAGTTCGCGCAGCTCGGCCTGTCCGAGTCTGTCATGCAGGCGGTCACCGCCATCGGCTACGAAACCCCGTCGCCGATCCAGGCTGCCACCATTCCGGCGATGCTGGAAGGCCGTGACGTGCTGGGCCAGGCCCAGACCGGTACCGGCAAGACCGCCGCCTTTGCGCTGCCGGTACTGTCCAACATCGACCTGCAGCAGATCAAGCCGCAGGCGCTGGTGCTGGCCCCGACCCGCGAGCTGGCCATCCAGGTCGCCGAGGCGTTCCAGTCCTATTCCTCGAAGATCCCCGGCTTCCGCGTGCTGCCGGTGTACGGCGGCCAGCCGTACGGCCAGCAGCTGTCGGCGCTGCGTCGCGGCGTGCACATCGTGGTCGGTACCCCCGGCCGCGTCATCGACCACCTGGATCGCAGCACGCTGGACCTGTCCGAGCTGAAGACGCTGGTGCTGGACGAAGCCGACGAAATGCTGCGCATGGGCTTCATCGACGACGTCGAAGCCGTGCTGAAGAAGCTGCCGGCCAAGCGCCAGGTCGCCCTGTTCTCGGCCACGATGCCGCCGCAGATCCGCCGCATCGCGCAGACCTACCTGCAGGACCCGGTGGAAGTGACCATCGCGGCCAAGACCACCACCTCGGCCAACATCCGCCAGCGCTACTGGTGGGTGAGCGGCATGCACAAGCTGGACGCGCTGACCCGCATCCTGGAAGTCGAGCCGTTCGACGCGATGATCATTTTCGCGCGCACCAAGGCCGGTACCGAGGAACTGGCCAGCAAGCTGCAGGCCCGTGGCCTGGCCGCTGCCGCCATCAACGGTGACATGCAGCAGGCGCAGCGTGAGCGCACCATCGCCATGCTGAAGGAAGGCAAGCTGGATATCCTGGTCGCCACCGACGTGGCTGCCCGCGGCCTGGACGTGGAACGCATCAGCCACGTGCTGAACTACGACATCCCGTACGACACCGAAAGCTACGTGCACCGCATCGGCCGTACCGGCCGTGCCGGCCGCAGCGGCGAGGCGATCCTGTTCGCCACCCCGCGCGAGAAGGGCATGCTGCGCCAGATCGAGCGTGCTACCCGCCAGCCGATCGAAGAAATGCAGCTGCCGAGCGTGGAAGCGGTCAACGACAACCGCATCAACAAGTTCACCTCGCGCATCACCGAGACCCTCGGCCAGGGCGGCCTGGACTTCTACCGCCAGCTGTTGGAACGCTTCGAGACCGAGCAGAACGTGCCGGCCATCGAAGTGGCTGCTGCGCTGGCGAAGATGATGCAGGGCGATACCCCGTTCCTGCTGCAGCCGCCGGTGCGTGCACCGCGCGAAGAACGTGCGCCGCGTGAGCGTTTCGAGCGCACTGAGCGCCCGGAACGTGGCGATCGCAACGAGCGTGGTCCGCGCTTCGAGCGTGGCCCGCGTCGTGACGATGCCGAGGGTGGCTTCGAGCAGCGCCCGCGCCGTGATGTGCCGCCGCGCGGTGCACCGGAGCAGGGCATGGAGACCTACCGCATTTCGGTCGGCCACCAGCACGGCGTGAAGCCGGCCAACATCGTCGGCGCCATCGCCAACGAGGCCGGCCTGGAAAGCCGTTTCATCGGCCGCATCGACATTCACGATGACTTCTCGCTGCTGGACCTGCCGGCGCAGATGCCGTCGGACGTGCTGACCCACCTGCAGAAGGTGTGGGTCTCCGGCCAGCAGCTGCAGATGCGTCCGCTGGCGGCTGGTGAAGAGATCAACCCGGCGCCGCGTCCGTTCAAGCCGCGCTTCGACAAGCGTGGTCCGGGTGGTCCGGGTGGCCCTCGCCGCAGTGGCCCGGGTGGCCCTGGTGGCGACCGCGGTGGTGACCGCGACAGCCGCCCGCCGCGTCGTGACGGCTTCAAGCCGCGCGGCCCGCGCAGCTACTAAGCCCCACCTGCGGTCCTGAACAACGCCAGCCTCCGGGCTGGCGTTGTCCGTTGTCGGCCCGGAAAAGGGGACGGAGGGATTAAGTCGTTTATGCCCGGCAGTGCGCTTATGCCGAAAACGACTTAATCCCCTCCGTCCCCTTTTCGCATGGCAAACACATTGGCGGTCATAGGCTGGCTCGGTTCCAAGGGAGGTTGTCACCGCAGCACATTCGGGGGGATCCGGGATGGGTAGGAGTGGCACGGACCAACACAGCCGGCGGGTGCCGATGACCCGTGGGCTGGGACTGCGATTTGCGTTGCTGACGGGCATGGCGATCGGGCTGGTCGCCTTGTCCGCCCTGATCCAGGAGCTGCAGGCGGCGTCCACGGCCTGGATTGCCGGGCAGGGCTACTGGTCGCGGGGGCAGCAGGATGCGACCGCTGCGCTCAGCCGCTATCTGGCGCGCGGCGACGCACAGGACCTGGACGATGCGCGGCAGGCGCTGCAGGTGCCCTTGGGCGACCTGCAGGGGCGGCTGGCACTGGAGCAGGCTGAACCCGATGAGTCACGGGCCCGGCAGGGCTTCCTGCAGGGCGGCAATGCCCGTGCCGATGTACCGCGGTTGGTGTTCTCGTTCCGCTATGCGCGCGATCTGGGCGCTTTCCGCGAAGCAACCGCGCTGTGGCGGCAGACCGATGGCGACCTGATGGCGGTGCAGAATCTGGTCGCGGAGCTGCAGCGACGGCATGCCGGAGGCAGCTTGCCGGTGGCCGATCGCGATCGCTACCTGCAGCAGCTGCGGGATCTTGATCGACGCCTGCAGGTACAGGCGCAGGCGTTCTCGCAGGCGCTGCTGCGGATGGCCACGATGGTGCGGGTGGCGACGCTGATGGTCGGCGGCCTCTCGGTACTGGCGATCAGCCTGATGGCGGTGGCCCTGGCGCGTCGCGTCGGCAAGGACCTGACCGAGCACGAGAGCCGCTTCCGAGCCGCGTTCTACCAGGCCAACGTCGGCATGCTCAAGCTCGACACCGATGGCAAGGTGATGGAAGCCAACCAGGCGATGGCCGATATCCTCGACTATCGCCGCGACGTGCTGCTGCAGATGTCACTGGGTGATCTGCTGATGGAGGGCGAACTGGTCATCGATGGCGTGGGCCGCATCGACTGGGACCGGCAGCTGCGACCGAGCGAGCTGCGCTTCTGCCGCCGCGATGGCAGCCTGGTCTGGGGGCGCTGGAGTGGTACCGGCGTGCGCAGTGCCGGTGGTGGGCTGTCGGTGTTTGCGATCATCGAGGACGTCAGCCAGAACCATGCACTGGCGCGCGAGATCGAGCATCACGCCAGCCACGATCCGTTGACCGGTCTGATCAACCGTCGAGAGATCGAGCGGTTGCTGGAACGTTCGCTGCTGCAGGTGCGCAGCGAGGGCGGCACGCATTCGCTGTGCTACATCAACCTGGATCACTTCAAGCTGGTCAACGACAGTTTCGGCCACGCTGCCGGTGACCAGATGCTGCGCAGTTTCGCCGACTACCTGGTGGCAGCGGTGCGTGATGGCGACTGGGTGGGCCGGCTCGGTGCCGACGAATTTGCGGTGTTCCTCGCCCATGCCGGGCAGGACGAGGCCAAGCGGGTACTGCAACGGGTAATCCGCAACCTGGGCCAGGCCACGTTCCCGATCAGCGAGGGCAGCCCGCAGTTGAGCTGCAGCATCGGCGTGGTCGAGGTCAGTGCCGAGGCGCCGGACGCGAACTGGTTGATGAGCGCCGCCGACAGCGCCTGCTATGCGGCCAAGCAGGCCGGCCGCAACCGTGTGCATTGCTTCAACGAGAACCGCATGGCGCTGGAGGAGCGGCGCCAGGAAGCCGAGCGCCTGCAGGGCGTCAGCCTGGCGATGGCCGAGAACCGCATGCTGTTGTATGCACAACGCATCGCCCGGGTGGGGGATCCGTCCTACCTGCACTACGAAGTGCTGGTGCGCATGCGTGGTACCGATGGCAGCCTGCACCTGCCCGGCCAGTTCATGCCGGCCGTGGAGCGCTATGGCATGGCGGTGGCGCTGGACCGGCACGTGCTGGGGCTGCTGTTCCGCCACCTGCAGGTCTGCCCGGCACACGTGCGCCAGCTGGGGCTGTGCAATGTCAATGTGTCTGCGCAGTCGATCGCCGAGCCCGGCTTCCTTGCCTTCGTCTGCGATCTGCTCGAGCGCAACCGCGCGCTGGCCTCGAAGCTGTGTTTCGAGATCACCGAGACCGCGGTGATCAGCAACCTCAGCCAGGCCCGCGCTTTCATCGATGCGGTGAAGGCACGCGGCTGCCGGATGGCCTTGGACGATTTCGGCTCCGGCCTGTCCTCGTTCGGCTACCTGCGCCAGTTGCCGGCCGACATCCTCAAGATCGACGGCACCTTCGTGCGTGACATGGATACCGACCCGATCAGCCACGCCACCGTGCGTGCGATCAGCGAGCTCGGCCGCGAGCTGCAGATGGAGGTGGTGGCCGAATGGGTGGAGACCGCCGAGGTGGCCGGCGCACTGACCCGGCTTGGCGTGCAGGGGCTGCAGGGGTATGCGATCGAGCGACCGCAGCCGCTGGAACGGATGACCCTGAGTGACCTGAGGCCGGTGCGCCTGGTGGCGGTGAAGGGGCCTCCGGCAGCTGGCTGAACGGCCGGTGGCGACTTTGGTCTACACATGCGCTGCGCGCCCGGCTGCGATAATGCGCGCCAGGGGCGACGCGCAGTGGGCGCGGACGTAAGCAGGAACAGGATGTGGCGTGGGCGTCAGGCAGTGGCGGTACGAAACAGGGACGCTGCTGGTCGTCCTGCTGATGGGAGTGCTGTTTCCCGATCCGGCGCACGCGCGCATGGCCGAGGCCGGCCGGGATTTCCTGCTGGTTGGTGCACCTACGGATGAACCGACGCCGCATCGTGGCTGCACGCCCGCGATGCTGGCCGGGCCACGCGAGCAGGTAGAGGTATCGGCGCCTCCCGGGGGCTGGTCGGGGCAACCCCAGGCCCTGGATGTGTTCAACGTGTTCGCTGGCGAAGTCCGCGTACAGCATGGCGACCGCGAGATCTGCGGCAACATGCACGATGCACGTACCCGTGATTCGCGCTTCCGTGCCGGCATCGGCCTGGTGGCGGTGCCGGCGGCTGGCAGCCATGAGCCGTTCCTGGTGTCGTGGCAGGCGCCGCTGAAGGCGTGCTGGGTGCCGACGTTGCGGCTGGGTGCGCCCAGTCCGGTCCAGCAGAACGATACCGCCCGCCTGCTAGTGCGCGCGGCGTGCATCGCGGTGGCGATCGCACTGGCGCTGTCGGCATTGATGGCCTACCTGACCACCCGTGACCGCAGCTTCCTGGTCTACATCGGCGCGACGTTCGTGGTGGTGTTGTGGCAGGCGATTCTTGGCGGCTTGAGCGGCTACCCCGAACCCTGGCTGCCGGTGGGGGAGCGCGGCGCATGGTGGCTGCTGGCGCTGACCGCTGCGACCCAGGCGCTGGTACTGCCTGCTCTGTGGCGCCTCAACGGCGGGGACCGCCTGCTGCCACGCTCGCGGCCGGCACAGCAGGGCGTGCTATGGGGCCTGCTGGGGCTGGCCGCGCTGGTGCCGTGGCTGCGCTGGGAAACCCTGGCGCTGGTCGCGGAGGGCCTGCAGCTGAGCTTCATCCTCGGTTGCCTGCTGTCACTGGCCGCCGGCATACGGGCGTGGTTGCGTGGTGACTGCTGGGCGCTGGCAGGCCTGGCGGCGCTGGTGCCGCTGCTGGTGATGATCGCCGCCGATGCCAGCAGTGCGGGGTGGCTGCTGGAATACCGGGTGGAAGCGCTGCAGCTGTCGGTGACCTGGCTGCTGATGATGGCCGCCTATGCCATGAACCAGCGGCTGGGCCGACTGCGCCAGCAGCGCGATGAACTGCGCCAGCTGGCCGAAACCGATGGCCTGACCGGGCTACCCAACCGCAGGGCCGGCCTGCAGCAGCTGGCCCGTCACCTGGCGCAGGTCGACCGTGAGCGCGGCCCGCTGGTGATCGGTTTCCTGGACATCGACCTGTTCAAGGACATCAACGACCGCCATGGCCACGCGGTGGGCGACCAGGTGCTGGTGGCGGTGGCGCGCGCGCTGCGCACGGCAGTGCGCAGCCAGGACGAGGTGGTGCGGATGGGCGGCGAGGAGTTCCTGCTGCTGATGCCGGGCATGCCGCGCGAAGCGGCGTCGGCGCGGCTGGATCGGCTGCGCCAGCGCATCATCGAGGCCGGCCAGGCGTTGCAGGTCCCTGGGCTGGAGGTCACTGCCAGCATCGGGCTGGCACAGTGGCGGCCGGGCGAGGATGATCTGGCCGCGCTGCTGCGCCGGGCCGACCATGCCATGTACGTGGCCAAGCGGGCGGGCCGCAACCGGGTCTTCGATGGTGAAGAACTCGACCCACCCGTGCCGGAATGAAGCGCAGCGGGCGGCGATGCCGGATAATGGGCCGATGACCACCCGACTCAACAAACATATCGCCGACACCGGCTTCTGCTCCCGCCGCGAGGCCGATCGCCTGATCGCCGCCCGCCGGGTCACCGTCAACGGCCACCCGGCCGGTACCGGCGCGGTGGTGGGCGAAGAAGACCAGGTGCTGGTCGACGGCCAGCCGCTGCGCGCGCGCGTTGCACGCAAGCCCGGTACCCGCCGCCACGTCTACATCGCGCTGAACAAGCCGGTGGGCGTGACCTGCACCACCGAAACCTCGGTCAAGGGCAACATCGTCGACTTCGTTGGCCATGAGCAGCGCATCTTCCCGATCGGCCGCCTCGACAAGGAGTCGGAAGGGTTGATCCTGATGACCAGCAACGGCGACATCGTCAACCAGATCCTGCGCGCCGAGAATGGCCACCAGAAGGAGTACCTGGTAGCGGTGAACAAGCCGGTCACCGACGAATTCCTGCGTGGCATGGCCCGCGGCGTGCGCATCCACGACCAGATGACGCTGCCGTGCAAGACCTCGCGCATCGCCAAGTTCGGTTTCCGCATCACCCTGCAGCAGGGCCTGAACCGGCAGATCCGCCTGATGGCCGCCGAGTTCGGCTATCGCGTGACCCAGCTGCGCCGCGTGCGCATCGACAACATCAAGATCGGCGCGCTGAAGCCGGGCCAGTGGCGCAACCTGACCGAGCAGGAACTGCAGGGCCTGCTGCCGAAGCAGCTGGACTGGTAACGCGAGGTAGTGCCGGCCGCTGGCCGGCTGCACCAGGCATAGGATGAGCGCGGGGTGCCGGCCA
The DNA here is from genome assembly GCF_057292075.1 of Stenotrophomonas sp. 1L-E-5-B-C3. NCBI lineage: Bacteria > Pseudomonadati > Pseudomonadota > Gammaproteobacteria > Lysobacterales > Lysobacteraceae > Stenotrophomonas > Stenotrophomonas sp. 1L-E-5-B-C3. The sequence continues at coordinate 79,695 of NZ_JBXAWS010000004.1, read as the reverse complement.
GCGGCCGGCACTACCCGTTGTGCGGATTGCGGACCGGCATCGGCTAGACTCCGCAGTGACCTGCCGGAACGTGACGCTGCATGATCAAGCCCGACAAGCCTGCCAACGAAGCCCTGCGGCTCGAGGCGCTGTACCGCTACCGGATCCTCGATTCGCAGCGTGAGAAATCCTTCGACGACCTGGTCGCGATCGCCAAGGCGGTCTGCGGTACCTCGATGGCGGCGGTGACCCTGATCGATGTGGAACGGCAGTGGTTCAAATCGATCCAGGGCATCGATGCGGCGGAGAACCTGCGCAGCGATTCGATGTGTGGCCACGCCATCCTGCAACCGCAGGAAATCATGGTGGTGGAGGATGCGCTGCAGGACGTCCGCTTCCACGACAACCCGGTGGTGACCGGCGACCCGCACATCCGCTTCTATGCCGGCGCGCCGCTGATCAGTTCCGATGGCCTGCCACTGGGCACGCTGTGCGTGTTCGATGCGCATCCGCAGCACCTGCCCAGCGACAAGGCCGAGGCGCTGGCGGCGTTGTCGCGGCAGGTGATGCTGGTGATGGAGCTGCGCCGTTTCGCGCTCGACATCCAGAAGCACATGCTGGAACGTGATGATTACGAGCGCCTGCTGTCGGAATACCAAGACGTGCTGCTGGCGCAGAATGCCGACCTGGCCGAGCAGAGCCGCACCGATGCGCTGACCGGCCTACCCAACCGCCGCGCGATGGCGGTGGCGCTGGAAGAGGCGGTTGCGGTGGTGGATGATCAACCCGGCGTCGCCTGCGTGGCGCTGCTCGACATCGACCATTTCAAGCACATCAACGATTTCCAGGGCCACGCCACCGGTGACCGGGTGCTGGCCGAGCTGGGTGTGCTGCTGCGCTCGCACTTCGCCGGCCGCGGCATGGCTGCGCGCTACGGCGGCGAGGAGTTCGTGGCGGTGATGCCGTCGACCGACCTGCACACGGCCGAACTGCAGTGCGAGTTCCTACGCCTGGCGGTGGCCGACCTGCCGCTTGGATTCCCGGTCACGGTCAGCATCGGTGTTGCCCAGCACCAGCCAGGTGAAAGTGTGGATGACACGCTGGCCCGCGCCGACAAGGCGCTGTACCGCGCCAAGGGCAATGGCCGCAACCGGGTGGAACGGGCGGGCTGAAGCCCCAGGTAGATCCACGCCACGCGTGGATGAAAAATCCATTCGAACGCCATGCGCGTCGCATTCCCTGCGATCCACGTGCTGCACCATGCCGTTCCTGTTCCCACGGACGCCGACCATGCTGCAGACTCTGGCCATCGCCCACTACCGCTCGTTGCACGGGTTGGTGCTGCCGCTGCAGCAGCTGAACGTGGTCACCGGCGACAACGGCAGCGGCAAATCCAGCCTGTACCGCGCGCTGCGCCTGCTGGCGGAGACCGCGCAGGGCGGCGTCGCGGCGGTGCTGGCCCGGGAAGGCGGCCTCGCTTCGGCGCTGTGGGCGGGTCCGGAAAAAATGGACCGTCGGGTTGCTGCCGGCGAAATCCCATTGCAGGGCGGCCCACGGCAGGAATCGGTGGGATTGAAGCTGGGCTTCACCACCGACGAGTTCGGCTATGCCATCGACCTGGGCTACCCACCGCCCAGCCGTTCGGCCTTCGCACTGGACCCGCAGATCAAGGCCGAGGCGATCTGGGCCGGGCCGTTCCTGCGCAGTGCCAACCTGCTGGTCGACCGCCGTGGTGCAATGGTGCGGCAACGCCATGCACATGGCTGGGATCTGGTTGACGACCACCTGTCACTGTTCGACAGCCTGTTCACCCAGGTTGGCGATCCGCAGCGCATGCCGGAGACCATCGCCCTGCGCGAGTACATCCGTCGCTGGCGCTTCTACGATCATTTCCGCAGTGATGCCGATGCTCCAGCGCGACAGCCGGCGATGGCCACACGCACGCCGGTGCTGCATCACGACGGCCGCGATCTGGCCGCAGCGTGGGTGACCATTCTCGAGATCGGCGATCCGGGCGCACTGGCGCGCAGCGTGGACGATGCTTTCCCGGGTGCCACGGTCAGCTTCGAGCCGCTGGATGGCCGGCTGGCCCTGCGCTTCCACCAAGCCGGCCTGCTGCGGCCGTTGTCGATGGCCGAGCTGTCCGACGGCACGCTGCGCTTCCTGCTGTTGGCCGCGGCACTGCACACGCCGCGCCCGCCGCCGCTGTTGGTACTCAACGAGCCGGAGACCAGCCTGCATCCTGACCTGCTGCCGGCGCTGGCGCGGCTGATCATCGCCGCCAGCGCACGAAGCCAGGTATGGGTGGTGTCACACGCCAGCCGCCTGATCGCGGCGTTGGAACAGGCACCCGGATGCCACTCGCTGCACCTGCAGAAGGAACAGGGACGCACGCTGTTGAGCGGGCAGGGCCTGCTGGATGCACCGGCATGGCATTGGCCGCAGCGCTGACAAGGCGATTCGCACCCTGCGCGGATACGCTCAGTCGGCGATGTTGCGTGCTTCCGACGTACCGAGAATCTCCGGGTGCTGCACCGGCTTGCGGCGGTTCAACAACGGGTGCAGGAACACCGCACCGACGATGATCGCCACACCCAGATAGAACCACGGGGTCACTTCGTGCTGCTCGCGCAGCAGCACCACTGCCAGCAGCACGGCGTAGACCGGCTCCAGGTTGGTCACCAGCTGCACGGTGTAGGCGCTCAGGTGACGCAGTGCGACCAGCGCCAGCGCGAACGGCAGCAGCGTGCAGAACCCGGCCAGCACCAACAGCAGGATGCCGTCGTGCAGGTCGGGCACCACCCACAGGGGGCTGGCCAGCGCCGGCAGCAGGTAGGGCATCAGCGGCGCCAGCAGGGTCAGGGTGAGGGTACCTGCACCCAGTTCCAGTGCCGTGACCGTAAGCGGATCGGCGTGGCTGACCATGCGCTTGTTGAGCGAGCCGAACACCGCCACCAGCAGCGCCGAGATCGCACCGATCAGAACGCCCAGGCGCATGCCATCGGGTACGCCCCCGACCACCAGTGCCACGCCCGGCAGCACGGCCAGGCCGAAGGCGAGTTCACGCAGCTGGAACGGCCGCTTGGCCACCCAGGGTTCGATGATCGAGGTGAACACCGGGGCCAGCGCGATGCAGGTGGCGGCCACCGAAGCGTTGGCCAGTTTCACCGCGCCATAGAAGGTCAACCAGTGCAGGGCGACCAGCGCGCCGATGCCGGCATAACCGGCCACCAGTCGCAGTGGCAGGGTGCGCAACCCGCGCCAGACCCGCGGCAGCAGGGCCAGCATCGCTGTCACCAGCAGCATGCGCCACCAGACCAGCGGCAGCGCGGGCAGAGTGATCAGCTTGCCGAGGATGGCGGTGACGCCCCACAGCAGGACACAGAAGTGGATCTGCCACAGCGCTTTGCGGGTGTCGGGTGTGCTCATCCGCCTATTGTGAGGCAAGGCGGCGCCCGTCGCGCATCGGTCGTGCTATGCGCCGCCGTCCACGTGCCGCTGTAGCGCCATCGCCGCCGCCGGATTGCGCGCTTTGGCGGCGCCGATGCACAGCAGGTAGACCTCGCGCGGCTCTGACGGTGCCTGCCCGGTGAGGCAGGGCAGGTCGGCTACCGGCTCGCCGCGTGACCAGCGTCGTGCGCGCTCCGCCCAGCGCTGCTGCACGGGTGCCGGCAGGCCCTCGTTCAAGCGTGCCTGGCTGCGCTTGATCCGCGCGTAGACGAAGCCGGCACTGACATCACCCTGCAATGGCGCCTCGTCGCTGTCCTCGATCACCAGCGCCACGCCATGGCGGCGCGCGGCGGCGACCAGTGCCGGGCCATGTGCCTCGGCGTTGCGGACCTCCAGCGCATGCTGCAGCGGCACGCCGTCCAACTGCTTCGGCAGCTGTGCCATCAGTGCGTCCAGCGCTTCGGCATCGGCCGGATGGCGTGGGTCGAACTGCCACAGCAAGGGGCCGAGCCGGTCACCCAGCGCGAGCGCCGCCTGCAGGAACGGCGCTGCAGCCTCCACAGTGCTGGACAGGTCGCGGCGCTGCACCAGGTAGCGTGGCGCCTTCATCGAAAAACGGAAGCCGTCCGGCGTCTGCGCCGCCCATTGCGCGCACTGGGCGGCAGTGGGCGTGCGGTAGAAGGTGCCGTTGATCTCGATGCAGCGCAGGGCGCGGCTGGCATGGGCCAGTTCCTCGCGTTGCGGCAGGCCAGGCGGATAGAACATGCCACCGCGCCATTCGGGAAACACCCAGCCACCGATACCGCAGCGGATCGCGGCCTGCGTCGTTGCGGCCATCACTGGCCGTGGTCCGCGCGCCACGGATCGTAGCTGCCGAACCACCACAGGTAACCTTCCGGGTCGGCACAGGCGTAGCCACGGCCACCGTAGTCCTGGTCGGCAATGTCGATGACGATGCGGGCACCGGCAGCCTTGGCCCGCGCATAGTGCGCATCGGCATCGGTGACGATCACGCAGGCGCTCTGCGTCTGGCGGCCGCCGACCTCGTCCGGCATCACCGCCAGCTTGGACCATTCGCCGCTACTGCTGCTCGAGCCGAGCATGATCATGCCGTTGCCGTATGTCAGCTGCGCATGGAACACCGTATCGCCGTCGGCATACACCGCCTGGACGTGAAAACCGAAGGCGCGTTGCAACCACTCGATGGCGGCCTGCGCGTCGCGGTAGCGCAGGCACGGAATGATGGTCGACCCGTTGCTCGGTTGTCCGTTCTCGCCCATGACACCCCTCCTATGGCACAGGGCAGGCTGCGCCCGGGGCCGTTACCATCGCGCGAAACCCTGGTGACGGCCTGCACATGGCCGCCACCCCTGTTCGGAGATCGTGCTGGATGAAAACCTGGATTGGAGGAGCCGTGCTGCTGGCGTGCACGACCATGGCGAATGCTGCGACCCCGGAGCAGCTGCAGGACCTGGATGCCACCGTCGAGCGCGTGCGCGCACAGTTCGACGTGCCCGGCATTGCCGTGGCCGTGGTCAAGGATGGCCAGGTGGTGCTGGAACGCGGCTGGGGTGTGCGCGAGCAGGGCAAGTCGGAGCCGGTGCAGGCCGATACCCTGTTTGCCATCGCTTCCAATACCAAGGCGTTCACCGCTACTTCGCTGAACCTGCTGGCAGAGGACGGCAAGCTGAAGATGGACGACAAGGTGATCGACCACCTGCCGTCGTTCCGCATGTCCGACCCGTTCGTGACCGGCCAGATGACGATCCGGGACCTGCTGTCGCACCGCAGCGGCCTGAGCCTGGGCGCCGGTGACCTGCTGTTCTGGCCGACCACCTCCTACAGCAACGCCGAAGTGGTGGAGCGTCTGGGCAAGGTGCCACTGAAGGGTGGATTCCGCGAAAGCTACGCCTACGACAACATCCTGTACGCGGTCGCCCAGCAGGTGATCGAACATGTCTCCGGCATGAGCTACCAGCAGTTCCTGCAGACCCGCATCTTCGACAAGGTGGGCATGGCCGGCACGCGCTACAACGCCGATCACCTGAAGCCGGGCGACAAGGCGGCGGTCGGCCACGCCAAGTACGATTTCAAGGACCTGCGTACCGTTGCACCGCTGACCTGGTCGAACAACGCCGGCGCCGGTGGCATCTATTCCAGCGCGCACGACATGGCGCGCTGGATGCAGGTGCAGCTGGCCGAGGGCAAGCTGGCCGATGGCACGCAGCTGTTCAGCGACAAGAGCCAGCAGCAGATGTGGCGGATGATCACGCCACAGTCGATCCCGGCGTCGAGCGTGCCGGAGCTGGCACCGGCGCGGGCCAACTTTGCCGGTTACGGCGAAGGCTGGAGCCTGAGCGACTACCGCGGGCAGAAACTGGTCTGGCACACCGGTGGCTGGCCGGGCATGGTTTCACGGCTGACTCTGGTGCCGGGCGAGAAGCTGGGCGTGGTGGTGCTGACCAACCAGGAAGTGGGCGCAGCGTTCAACGCGATCACCCTGAGCGTGCTTGATGCCTATCTGGGCGGCGAGAAGCACGACTGGGTGGATGCCTATGCCAAGGCCGTGGCCAAGGGCCAGGACAAGGCCGACGAGGCCTGGGCCAAGCACCAGGCGGCGCGCGACAAGGGCAGCAAGCCGTCGCTGGTACTGGCTGGCTACAGCGGCACCTTCCGCGACCGCTGGTACGGCGACATGCAGGTCAGCGCCGAGGGCAAGGGCCTGCGCCTGCGCTTCATGAAGACCGCGCAGCTGAGCGGCCGGCTGGAGCATTGGCAGCACGACACCTTCATCGTGCGCTGGGACGACCGTTCGCTCAACGCCGATGCGTTCGTGAACTTCAGCCTGGACCCGGACGGCAAGGTGCGCGAGGTGCGCATGCAGTCGATCTCCGACCTGACCGATTTCAGCTTCGATTTCCAGGACCTGCTGTTCACCCCGGCAACGTAAACCGATGCGGTCCAGATGATCGGTAGCGCCGGGCCACGCCCGGCGAGCGCGCAGCGCGGTTGCAGGGGACCCGCCGGGCATGGCCCGGCGCTACCAGAACCGGAGCATCATCGGCTGGCGTACACATCCGGCGTGGGATACTCCGCCGGCTATTGATGGCGAGGGAATGCGATGTTCCGTTGGTTTGAATCCCTGATCCCGGTGTTTCCGCCCGTGGACGGGCGCATGCCGCCGCGCAAGGTGGTGCCGTTCTACCTGCACTACCTGCGCCCGGTGTGGCCGGTGCTGCTGGCCACCCTGATCGCCGGCCTGCTGCTGGCGCTGGTGGAAGTGGCGATGTTCGATTACCTGGGCCGCATCGTCGACATGGTCGCCGAGCAGCCCGGTGCCGGCTTCTTCCAGCGCCATGCCAACGAGCTGGGCTGGATGCTGTTCATCACGGTCATCGCTCGGCCGATCCTGGTCGGCCTGCACAACCTGCTGGTCAACCAGGCGATCGTGCCCGGCCTGAGCAACCGCTCGCGCTGGCTGATGCACAACTACGTGGTGCGGCAGAGCCTGAACTTCTTCCAGAACGACTTCGCTGGAAGCGTGGCCAACCGGGTGATGCAGACCGGTACCTCGCTGCGCGAATCGGCTGTGCAGATGGTCGATTCGCTGTGGTACATCGTGGTCTATACCGGCACTGCGCTGTACCTGTTCGCACAGGCCGACTGGCGCCTGATGGTGCCGTTGATCCTGTGGCTGCTGACCTATGCGGTGATCCTGGTGTACTTCGTGCCGCGCGCGAAGGAGCGTGCGTGGATCGCCTCCGAAGCACGTTCCAAGGCGATGGGCCGCATCGTTGATGGCTACACCAACATCCCCACGCTGAAGCTGTTCGCCCATGGTGGCCGCGAGCAGGCCTATGTGGCCGAGTCGATCCAGGAACTGGCGGTCAAGCACCGCGCGCAGACCCGGGTCACCACCGGCATGGACCTGGCCATCGCCATCGTCAACGGTTTCCTGATCGCCGGTACCTGCGGCCTGGCGCTGTGGTTGTGGAACGGTGGCCACATCACTGTTGGCGCGATCACGCTGGCGACCGGCCTGGTGATCCGCATCCACAACATGTCCGGCTGGATCATGTGGACCATCAACGGCATCTTCGAGGACATCGGCACGGTGCAGGATGGCATCACCACCATCGCCCAGCCGCTGACCGTGCAGGACCGCGAGGATGCAGTGCCGTTGCAGGTGACCCGTGGTGGCGTGCACTTCCAGGACATCCACTTCCACTACGGCAAGAAGGGCGGTGTGATTGCCGGACTGGACCTGGTGGTGAAGCCGGGCGAGAAGATCGGCCTGGTCGGCCCGTCCGGTGCCGGCAAGTCGACCCTGGTCAACGTGCTGCTGCGGCTGTACGACCTGGAAAGCGGCCGCATCCTGATCGACGATCAGGACATCGCCCATGTCACCCAGGAGAGCCTGCGCCAGCAGATCGGCGTGGTCACCCAGGACACCTCGCTGCTGCATCGCTCGATCCGCGACAACCTGCTGTATGGCCGCCCCGATGCCACTGACGAGCAGCTGCATGCCGCCGTGGCCAAGGCGCGCGCCGCAGCCTTCATCGATACGCTGGTGGACGGGCAGGGCCGGCGTGGCTACGACGCGCACGTGGGCGAGCGCGGCGTGAAGCTGTCCGGTGGCCAGCGCCAGCGCATCGCGATCGCCCGCGTGTTGCTGAAGGACGCACCGATCCTGGTGCTGGATGAGGCGACCTCGGCGCTGGACTCGGAAGTGGAAGCGGCGATCCAGGACAGCCTGGACCAGCTGATGGGCGGCAAGACGGTGATCGCGATCGCGCACCGGTTGTCGACCATCGCACGCATGGACCGGCTGGTGGTAATGGACCAGGGCCGCATTGTCGAGACCGGCACCCATGCCGAGCTCATTGCGGCCGGTGGCCTGTACGCGCGGTTGTGGGCGCGGCAGACCGGTGGTTTTGTGGCTGCTGATCAGTGATCGTTTCGGGGTGGAGCCCTTTCCGGTGGAAAGGGAACCGACCTCACATCACGTCCCTCGGGGTCGGATCCTTTTCCGCAGGAAAAGGCTCTGACCCCGAGCCCTTTCCGGAAACCAGCATGATCCGATCCCTGTGCCCCCTGTTGCTGGCGCTCACCCTCGCCACCACGGTTGCAGCCGCTGCGCCAGCGCCCGTGGAAGGCGACCACCTCGAGCAGGTTGTCCTGCTCAGCCGCCACAACCTGCGCGCACCGGTGGTGGCATCGGGCGCGTTGGCCAATGCGACTCCGGAGCGCTGGCCGAGCTGGGACGTAGGCGCCGGCGAGCTGACCAACAAGGGCGGCGTGCTGGAGGTCTACATGGGCCGTTACATCGGCCAGTGGCTGCGGCAGGCAAAGTTGCTGCCGGCAACGGGCTGCCCGCAGCCGAGCGACTTCCACGCGCACGCCAACAGCCTGCAGCGCACCCAGGCCACCGCGCAGTTTTTCGTTGCCGGTGCGTTCCCGGGCTGCCACGTGACGGTGGAACAGCGCATGCCGCTGGGCACGATGGATCCGTTGTTCAATCCGGTGATCCACAAGGGTGATGCGGCCTTCCGCGAACGCGCGTTGTCGGCGATGCAACAGGCGCAGGCCGCATCGGATCTGGCACCGGGGTTGGCGGCGGTGGAGGCGATCACCCGCTACCCGCAGTCGGCTGCGTGCGCAGGCCGCAGCGAATGCCACCTGACGCCGGCCGATTCCATTTTCAGCGCAGAGCCGGGCAAAGAACCGCGTACTTCCGGTGCGCTGGCCCTGGCCAGCGGGCTGGTCGATGCCTTGTTGATGGAGCACTACCAGGGAAGTGGCATCCCCCGCGAAGGGTGGGGCCGATTGAACACGGAGGCCAAATGGCAGGCGCTGGCGCAGATCCGCAACCGCTACCAGGACATCCTGTTCGGAACACCCGAGGTGGCGCGGGACGTGGCCGCGCCGCTTTTGGCAAGAATAAACGGGCTGTTCGAAGATCCGGCGTCACCGAAGGTGAGCCTGCTGGTCGGCCACGATTCCAACATCGGTTCCGTGCTGGCGGCGCTGGGAATCACGGACTACACGTTGCCGGGCCAGTATGAGAAGACACCGATCGGCGGCCTGCTGCAGTTTGAACGCTGGCGTGATCGTGGGGCCGGCGAAGTGCGTTTCCGCCTGGCCTACGTCTACCCGACCACCGCGCAACTGCGAGATGCGCTCCCGTTGAGCGATGTACAGCCACCCGGTCGGGTGGAGCTCGCGCTTCCCGGGTGTGGGCAGAATGGATGCAGTGACGTGCAGTTCGAGCGCGTGCTGCATCGCGCGGTGAATTGAATGCCATCCACGCATGGCGTGGATCTACTGGCAGGCGGGTAGTAGATCCACGCCATGCGTGGATGGGTCCATCCCGGGACGCCGAACAGAAAACGGCCCGGGTTTCCCCGGGCCGTTCTGCTTCCGCTCACACCGGCGCGATCACTCGATCGGCTGGTCCAGCATCAGCTGGCGTGCGAAGCGCACCGGCGGGGCGCCGTAGGACAGCATCTGGTCGTGATAGGCCTTGAGGTTGAACTTGTCGCCCAGCTTGTCCTGCATCGCCTTGCGGGTGTCGAAGTGTTCCTGCGCACCGACGAAGTAGGTCGGCAGCTGTGCCGAGGTCAGCTGCGCGCGCACCCACTTGCCCGAGGCTTCGCTCTCCTGCTGGAAGGCGTCGTGGGTCATCAGGTGCATCGCCTTTTCGCGATCCCAGTTGTCCACGTGCACGCCCTGGTCGAGGATCGCGTTGGAGATCGTGCGCAGGTAGAACTTCAGCTGCACCAGGTGGAACAGCGGGTCGTTGTTGAGGTAACCCTGCTCCTGCATCATGCGCTCGGTGTAGACCGCCCAGCCTTCGGCGAACAGGCCAGAACGCAGCACCGCACGCAGGGTGGAGGGGAACTTGGCCGAATGCCAGCCTTCCAGGTAGTGCCCCGGGGTGCCTTCGTGGATGCTGAGCAGGTGAATCATGCGCGAGTTGTACTCACGCAGGAACGAGTCGACCTGCTTGTCGTTCCAGTCCTCCGGAATCGGCGAGACGGCGTAGAAGGTCTTCAGGTTCTTGTCCAGCGGGCCGGGCGAATCGCAGTAGGCCACGGCCACGCCGCGCTGGAATTCCGGCATCAGGATGATGTCCACCGGCGCGTCGGGCAGGGTCATCAGGTCGTGCTCGCGCACGAACGCGGTGGACTGGTCCAGCGCGGCCTTGGCATCGTCCACGACCTTGTCGCGCGCCGGCTTGTCGGCGTAGGCCAGTTCCAGCGCGGCCTCGATCGCCTTCTGCTGCTGCTCGTCGGTCGGCTGGGCCGGCATTTCCGGTGCGCCGGGCTTGTCCTTCAGCACGGTCTGCGCGATGCCGTACATGTCTTCGCGCACGCGCTTGAGTTCGGCGCGTGCTCGCTCGCCGATCTCCTGGCGCGACAGCGACGAGTTCAGCGCGAACTTCAGCTTCTGGTCGTACTTTTCCGCACCGATGCGGAAGTCGCCCTTGGCGTTCGGCACCAGGGTCTTGTCCAGCCAGATCTGCTGCTCGTCCACGGCCTTCTTCAGGCCATCGATGGCGGCCTGCAGGCGCTGCTGGTCGGCCTGCGGCAGTTCGCCGATGTGCGGGGTGATGAAGGTATCGACGATGCTGAGGATGCCCTTGTTCTGCTTGGCCACCGTCTCGGCATGGATCTTCGGCACGCGGGCCGGATCCAGGTTCTCGCGGGCCTGGGCGAAGATCGCCGGCAGCTTCTCCATGCGCGCGGTGGCCGACTTCAGGCGCTCGGGCAGCGGTGCGAACTCACGGGCCATCAGGCCGTAGATCGCGCTGCCGGCCACGCCGTTGTACAGCTGCGGGTCCCACTTGCCGGACTGCATGACCTCGGCATTCCAGATCTCGGACTGCAGCTGGTTGCGCAGGATCGCCGCGTCCACCTGGTTTTCGCGGCCGAGCTTGGCCACCTCGATCTTGTCCAGCTCGCCCAGCAGCGCCTTGTAGGCGGCCAGGGTCTTCTGCTGGCCGGCGGCGCTCAGGTCGTCGATCTCGCTGTCGTAGCGGTGGTCACCGATCTGGGTGGCGCTGACCGGCGAGAGCTGCATCCAGGTGTCCAGGGCACGCTTGGACAGGTCGGCGAAGGCGGCATCAACCGCCGCGACACCGGCCTGCTGGCTGGCGGCCGGGGTGGAACCATTGGTCGGGGCGTCGGCCGGCTGGCAACCGGCCAGGGCGGCGACCAGGGCGAGGGCAAGGAGATGCGGGCGCATCGGCGTTCCTGTACTGGGATCAATTCCCGAGCATAGGCCTCCGGGGCTGCTTTGTCCCCGTGCCATAGGATTACCATGGACAATGACAAGGACCCTCCAGCGGAGCGCAGGACATGGAATACCAGGGAAGCTGCCATTGCGGCAGGATCGCATTCACCGTACAGGCCGAGGCGCCGATCAGCGATGTCATCGACTGCAACTGCTCGATGTGCCGTCGTCGCGGCAGCCTGCTGTGGTTTGCCCCGCGCGAGGCGTTCCAGCTGAGCACCAATCCCGCGGACGTGGCCACCTACCACTTCAACAAAGCCCACATCGATCATCACCACTGCCGCGAGTGCGGCGTTGCTCCCTACAGCGAAGCGGTGGACCCGCGCACCGGCACGCCGATGGTGGCGGTGAACGTGCGCTGCGTACCGCAGGTAGACCTGGCCACGCTGGCGGTGATGTCCTACGACGGAGCTGCACTGTGAGGCCGCTGCGGGCGTGGACGCGTGTGGTGGCAATGCCGGTGCTGCTGCTGGCGCTGGCGGCCTGTGCCAAGAACGGCGAGAGGGCGCAGGAGGCGGGTGCCGCTGCTGCCGATGCTGCTGTTGCTTCGCCGGAAGGTGCGTTCCTGGCCTACGAGCATGACGTGCAGATCCAGCTGGAAGCGGCGCAGATCGCTGTGCGCATCCAGCAGGTGGCGCAGGCCTGCCAGAGCGCGAAGTTCGGTGACTGCGCGGTGCTGCAGGTCGACCAGCGCAGTGGCGAGCAGCCCAGCGGTGAGGTCAAGGTACGCATCGCGCCGAAGGGCACCGAGCCACTGATCGCGATGGCCGGTGAGGGTGGCACGCTGCAGTCGCGTAACACGCGCGCCGAAGATCTCGCGCAGCAGGTCGCCGACACCGCACTGACCAAGGCGCGGTTGGAGAAGGAACACGCGCGGCTGCTGTCCTACCAGGATCGCAAGGACCTGAAGATCGAGGACCTGATGGCGATCACCACGCGCCTGTCGGAGATCGAAGCGGGCGTCGAACAGGCCAACAAGGATTCGGCGCAGCAACGCCGGCGCATCGATACCCAGCTGGTCACGATGCACTTCGATACCACCTCGGGCCAGCGCAGCCGCAGCGAGATCGGCGAAGCGCTGAGCGAATCGGGCAGCATCCTCAGCACCAGCATTGCGTTCCTGATCCGCGCTGCCGCCGCGTTGTTGCCGGTAGCGGTGCTGGCGTTGATCGCGGCCTGGGGTGTGCGGGCGTGGTGGCGTCGCCGCCGTCGCAAGCCGTAATCGCACGTGTTCGCCGGGCATGGCCCGGCGCTACCGGAACAGACGGCGCATGGCCCGGCGTTACCGGGGTGCTTCGAGCATCGGGTAGCGCCGGGCCATGCCCGGCGAGCCCTCAGCCCTCGTCGGTCTCGTACTCGACGAACACATCAAGCTCCAGCGCAAGCTCCTGCACTGCATCGCGCACCTTCTGCGCGGTGCTCTCGTTGCCCACTTCCACCTCCAGTTCGTGGGTGCCCGGGCCGATGTCATCAGACAGCCCGGCCGAACTGGAATCGTCGTCGTCCATGTGCGGCATCAGGTCGTCGGTTTCCTCGACATGTTCGATGCCATCCAGGCCGAGCAGCAGGTCGCTGATCGCGCGGGCGTCGTCTTCGGTTCCGGTGATGCGCAGTCGCAGCATGGCCATGGCGTAGGTACGGTGTGGGGTTGCCTGCAGCCTAGCCGGCCGCGGGCAAAGACCGGGTGAGGGCACGGTCAGCCGGCTGTAGGCATGCGCCCCAGCAGGCTGTCCGGCAGCGCTGGGATCGGCGTGCGTTCGTCCTGGGCCTGTTCCAGCAACCAGTCGATGAACAGGCGCGCGGCCGGGCTCGGCGCTTGTCCTTCGGCATGCACCACGTAGTAGGCATAGCGCGCCTTCAACGCCGGGCCAGGCAGGCGCAGCAGCTCATAGCGTTGCAGATAGGGCTGTGCGACATGCGTGCGGGCCAGTACCGCGCCCATGCCGTACACCGCCGCACGCATCGCATCGGTGCTGTCGGCGAAGGTGTGCATCGGCGGCATCGGCGAGGGCGGGCGTACGCCGGCGTGGCGGAACCAGTCGCGCCAACCCTGCGGTGACAGATCACTGAGCAGCGGCAGCTCGGCGATGCGTGCCGGGTCCTGCAGCGTTTCGACCCCGGCCAGCGCCGGTGAGGCGACCGGGAACAGGTTGTCGTCCATCAGATGCTGCGCATGCAGGCCGGGCCATTGGCCAAGGCCGTAACGGATGCCGACCTCCGGCCCGTTGTCGTCGTAGCGGTCCAGGCCGCTGCCGGTGTGCAGCTCGATGCGTATGTGCGGATGGGCCTGGGTGAAGCGCGGCAGCCGTGGCAGCAGCCAGCAGTATGACAACGAGCGCAGCGTGGTGATCCGCAGCGGCACGCTGTCGGCGTCAGGCTGCAGATGATGGGCGACCGCAGCCACATCAGCGAAGGCCGCACTGGCGGCATCGGCCAGCTGCCGTCCCTCGGCGGTGAGGCGGACGCCTCGCGCATGACGCAGGAACAGCCGGGTCTCCAGCACCTCTTCCAGCCTGCGCACGTGGTGGCTGACCGCACTGGCGGTCAGGTGCAGCTCCTGCGCGGCCTGGGCGAAGTTCTGATGGCGCGCGGCGACCGCGAACACGGCCAGTGCCGGCAGCAGGGAAGGACGTAGCAACATGTCGAGCCTCAAACCATATTTGTGGCTGGCAGCGATACTACGCGCTTGTGTGGCGGTCGTCTGCGGCCGATCCTGTGAGGCCGGACGAGGAATGCAGTGATGGTTGGAGAACGGATATGAATGCGGTGCCACAGACGGCCGAACGTGACTGGCGCACACCGCTGGAACTGACCCTGCTGGGCGCCATCTGGGGCTGCTCGTTCCTGTTCATGCGGGTGGCAGTGCCGTCGTTCGGCCCCTTTGCGCTGGTCGAGATGCGTTTGGGACTGGGCGCGCTGGTGCTGCTGCCATTCCTGTGGCAAGCGCGGGCGCAGTTTCCGCCGCGGCGCTGGCTGTGGCTGGCACCGATCGGCCTGGTCAATTCGGCATTGCCGTTCGTGCTGTTCGCCTACGCAGCCGAACGTGCACCGGCAGCGATCGGCGCGATCTGCAATGCGATGACGGTGCTGTTCGCTGCGTTGATCGCCTTCCTGTTCTTTGGCGAGAAGATCGGCGCGCGGCGTGCGGGTGCGCTGCTGGTTGGTTTTGCCGGCGTAGTGGTGTTGGCCACGGCCAAGATCTCCGGCCTGAGCATCGGCACGGCGGTGCTGGCCGGCGCGGCCGCTTCGCTGTTGTACGGTATGGGCGTGAACCTGGTGAAGCGGCACATGACCGGGTTGCCCTCGGCTGCTGCGGCGGCCGCCACGCTGTCGTGCGCCTCGCTGTGGGTGCTGCCGATGGCGCTCACCCATCTGCCGCAGGGGCCGATCCCGGGCAAGGCCTGGGGCGCGGCGATCGCGTTGGGTGTGGTCTGCACCGGATTCGCCTTCCTGATGTTCTATCGCCTGATCGGCCGCATCGGCCCGTCGCGTGCATCGACGGTGACCTATCTGGTGCCGTTGTTCGGCGCAGCGTTCGCCTGGCTGTTCCTGGGTGAAGCGGTCACGGTGCAGATGTTGATTGCCGGTGCATTGATTCTGGGGAGTGTGGCGGTGAGTCAGAAGGGCTGATGCGTTGGCGTTTTGCGCGTGGCGCGTGCTGAAGGTGCTTCATCGTTCATGGGCGTCACTTTTCTTTTCGCGCGAAAAGAAAAGTAACCAAAAGAAACGCGCCGCCAAGTCGCGAGCCGCCGTGCTTCGCACGTCGGTCCCCTGCGCTTCTCGGTGAATCAGGGGACGGTGCCGAACTCGCTACGCTCAGACATCGGCACCTCTTCGCCCCTGATTCCCCTGCGATGCTCGGCTCACTCAAGGCGGACCCAGATCAAAGGCCACAGCCGCGAGTGCGGGCAGCGACAGTGCCGGACCATGCACGGCGAATGATGCGGTCGCCTTGGACGTTGGGTCCGCCTTGAGCGAGCCGAGCACCGCAGGTCCGGCGAGGGCGAAGAGGCGCGGGTGTCTGAGCGCAGCGAGTTCCCGCGCCGTCCCTCGACGGGCCGAGGAGCACAGGGCACCGGTGCGCAGCATCGGCTCGCGGCTGGCGGAACGTTTCTTTTGGTTACTTTTCTTTGCGTACAAAGAAAAGCAACGCCCATGAACAGTGAAGCACCTTCAGCACGCGCCACGCGCAGAACCCGCGACGGCGTTACTTCACCGGTACCGGAATATTGCAAAGATCGATATGCCCCGCCGGGCGCTTGTAGAAATCATCCACGCGATTGCGCCGCGCCTCCACCGTATCGGCGAAGGTCTTCGAGTCGGTGCGCAGCACCTGGATCGGCGTGCGCTCGGCCGCCGGCACATCGCTGGCGCGGCGGATCGACACGATCGGCGTGCGCAGCTTTGGGTCGGTGTAGAAGCCCATCGGCGCCGGGCCGCGCGGGGTCGCGCTGATCAGTTCCATGCCCTTCAGCACACGACCGACCAGGGTGATGTTGCGGTCCAGCTGGCGCGGCGACTGGCCGGTTACCACATAGAGTTCGGCACCGATGCTGCTGTCTTCCTCGTTGCTGCGGCCCGCGCCCAGCATGCCGTAGCAGTGCGCCAGCCAGGCCTTGCCGGCCTGCGGGTCCTGGCCCACAGGGAAGCCGTCGACGAAACCGGTCTGCGCGGCCCAGCCATCGCGGTCCGGCAGCACGCTGACCTTCAGGCCGGCACTGGCACGTTCGAACTCGGCCGGCAGCTTGCGCGCGGCACTGCCGAACGGCTTTGCCTTGGCCGCATCATCGGCGTCGGCATCGCCGAACTGCACCACGAAGTTGTCCTGCGAACGGTAGATGCTGGTGCCGTTCCAGAAGTGCTCGTGGGCGAAAGTCTGGATGTTGGCGACATGGCGTGGGGCGAACTGCGGCGCCAGCTCGATGATCACCCGACCGGTCGGCAGGTCCATGTACAGCAGGTTGGCCGGGTCCGGCGTGCGCCAGTCGCTGGCCGCCGACGCATCGAGGATCTGCTGTGGGCTGCGGTAGGGCGCCGCGCTGGCCAGGGCGGGCAGCAGGCAGGACAGGGTGAGGGCGGTCAGGGCAAGGCGACGACGGTGCGGCATGGGAACCCCGGAACATGAACGAGGCTTCGATTCTGCGCGAGCCGCCCAGCCTCGCCAACCGGCAGAGTGACTAACGACACATTCGCTATACCGAACTTCGCACTACTGTTGACTTCAACGTAGTGGAGGGCCGGTCATGTCCGAGGACGATGTCCACCTGAAAAAGTTCCAGAAGGAACTCAGCGCCGGAACGGTGTCGCTGGCCCTGCTGGCGGTACTGGCCCGGGCCGGGGAGCCCCTGTATGGCTACCTCATTGCCAAGGAACTGGAGCGGGTGGGCGAGGGCGTGCTGAGCGGCAAGCAGAGCGCGCTGTACCCGGTACTGCGCAACCTGGAGGGCGCCGGCCTGTTGGAAAGCCATGTGGAGCCGTCCAGCAGCGGGCCGCCGCGGCGCTACTACCGCATCAATGAACGTGGCCGCGAGGTGTTGGCGCAATGGCGCCAGGCCTGGCAGGCCACCCGTGATTCCGTCGATTCCGTGTTGGAGGGGGTACCACAATGAACGACCCGAGCCTGGCAGGCAGTGCCCTGCCGACCACCATTCCGCAGTATCTGGCGCAGCTGCGCGCGGCGCTGGAAGGCGCCGACCCGGCGATGGTGCAGGACGCGCTGTACGACGCCGAGGAATATCTGCGCTCGGAGCTGGCAGCGCAGCCCGGGCGCAGCGAAACCGAGGTGATCGCCGACGTCGCCGGCAGCTATGGCGCGCCGGACGAAGTGGCCGAGATCTACCGCGAGACCGAGGTGACGGTGAACCGTGCGTTGCGCTCGCCGCGTGCGGATACTGCGCCGATGCTGCGTGCGGCCGCGCAAGCGAGCGGTGTGGAGCCTGCCGCGCCGCCGCCGACGTCGGTGCAGCGCTCGCTGCTGGCGCGTTTCTTCGGCGTGGTGGCCGATCCGCATACCTATGGTGCGCTGTTCTACATGTTGCTGTCGCTGGCGACTGGCACCTTCTTCTTCACCTGGGTGGTCACCGGGCTGTCGCTGTCGCTGGGTCTGATGATCCTGATCATCGGCATCCCGTTGACGGTGCTGTTCTTCGGTTCGGTGCGCGGGCTGGCGCTGCTGGAAGGGCGACTGGTGGAAGCGCTGCTGGGCGAGCGCATGCCGCGCCGGCCGCAGTACACCGACCGCAGCCGCAGCTGGCTGCAGCGCATTGGCGACATGTTCACCGATGGCCGCACCTGGCTGACGCTGCTGTACTTCGTGCTGATGCTGCCGCTGGGCATCATCTACTTCACCATCGCGGTGACGCTGCTGTCGCTGTCGCTGAGCCTGATCTGGGCACCGGTCGCAGCGATCTTCAGTGGCGACATCCCCGGCGTGTACATCAACGACGTGAACGTGCTGCCGATGGCGGCCTCGCCGCTGGTGGCGATCGCGGTTGCCGCAGTGGGGGCGCTGCTGCTGGTGCTGACCCTGCATCTGGCACGCGGCATCGGCAAGCTGCATGGGCTGATCGCCAAGAACCTGCTGGTGCGGTTGTAAGCGGTCAGGGGTCGGATCCCTGTTCGCAGAACAGGGCTCTGACCCCGGATTCGATCGTGCTGGGGTCAGAGCCCTTTCCGCTGGAAAGGGATCCGACCCCGGGAGCGCCGACCAAGGTCGGCACCCACCACGGGCGGTTTACCCCGCCTTTCGGCGCAACGGGGTGACGTTGCTCTTCTTCTTTGAGGCCTTCGCCGCCGGTGCTTCGGCATGCGCGGCGAAGAAATCGCGCACCTTCGGGTACACCACTTCGCGCCAGCGACGGCCGCTGAAGATGCCGTAGTGGCCGGCGCCTTCAACGATGAAATGCTCGCGACGGTCCGCGCCGATGCCAGTGCAC
Organism: Stenotrophomonas sp. 1L-E-5-B-C3; assembly: GCF_057292075.1. Classification (NCBI taxonomy): domain Bacteria; kingdom Pseudomonadati; phylum Pseudomonadota; class Gammaproteobacteria; order Lysobacterales; family Lysobacteraceae; genus Stenotrophomonas; species Stenotrophomonas sp. 1L-E-5-B-C3. The sequence goes on along the minus strand of NZ_JBXAWS010000004.1, from coordinate 61,036 downwards.
AGCGCCTGCGCCGCTTCGGTCTGGCCGAGGCCGGCGATGTCGTCCAGCTCGCCTTCGATGCTCAACAGTGCGGTATCGCGGATCGCCGACGGATCGACCTTTTCGCCGTTGACCACCCACTCGCCACGCGGCAGCAGGAAGTCCTGGAACACCACGCGGATGGTATCCAGGTAGTACTTGGCCGGCATGTCCAGCACGGCGTTGTACTCATCATAGAAGTTGCGATGAGCGTCGGCGTCTTCGAGATCGCCCTTGACCAGGTCGGTGTAGAAATCCCAGTGCGAGCTGAAGTGGCGGCTGGGATTCATCGACAGGAAGCCGGCGTGCTGCAGGAAGCCCGGGTACACGCGACGGCCGGCGCCGGGATAGCTGCCCGGCACGGTGTGGATGACGTTGTTCTCGAACCACGACAGCGGGTTCTGCGTGGCCAGGTTGTTGACGGCGGTTGGGCTGCAGCGCGCATCGATCGGGCCCCCCATCATCACCAGCGTGCGCGGGGTCGGTTCACCACGGCTGGCCATCAGCGAAACCGCCGCCAGCACCGGCACCGTCGGCTGGCACACGCTCACCACATGCAGGCGCTCGACGCCGAGGTGGCGGATGAACTCCTGGATGTAGGCGATGTAGTCGTCGAGGCCGAACTCGCCCTCGCTGGCCGGCACCATGCGCGCGTCGACCCAGTCGGTCACATACACGCGGTGGTCGCGCAGCAGGGTGCGCACGGTGTCGCGCAGCAGCGTGGCGTGGTGGCCGGACAGCGGCGCCACCACCAGCACGAACGGCTGGTTGAGCATGGTGTGCAGCTGGTCGGCTTCATTGCTGTGGCGCTTGAAGCGCAGCAGCTTGCAGAACGGCTTGCTCACTTCCTCGTGCACGACGATCGGCACGCGCTCGCCTTCGACATCGATTTCGTTGATGCCCCATTCGGGCTTCTCGTAATCCTTGCCGATGCGATGGAACAGCTCATTGACGGCCGCCAGTCGATCGGCACCGGGCATCTGCGACCACCAGTGGCCCGGGGTGGCGAAGAACTTGGCGTTGGCCTGGGCCTGGTGCACCCAGGGGGCGAGCAGGTTGCGGGTCAGTTCGTGCAGTTGATAGAGCATGCCGACCGAATATGTATGGTCATATGTTGCCGCGCAGCATATCCCATCCGGGTGTCCCGCAGGTTAAGTTGACTGAAAATAATGAATCCGGATTCACATCCGCTCCAGCGCGGCCGTATCGCCTGCCAGAGCGGGGCCGAGCCAGCAATGCGACCCTACCGGCTGCAGGCCCTGCCGGGCCAGTTCACGCCGGTACCAGCGCGCCGGGCGGGCCTGGAAGCCATCGTGGTCGCCTTCGAACGCATCCTCGGCGGCGAAGGTCTCCAGGAAGGCCACGCCCGCGGTCAGTTCAGCCACGCCGGCCAGGCCTGCGCGCAGTTCGCGATTGGGTACGTAGTGCATCACGTCCGAGCAGATCAGCAGGTCGACCGGGGCACAGGGCCGCAGCCAGGCGAAATCACCGAAGCTGGCCAGGTGCAGGTTGCGGGTCCGCCCGTAGCGGCGCACAGCGTACTCGCTGCTGTCGAAGCCGAGGTATTCGACCTTCGGACGCAGCTTCAGCAGCGGTGCGCGCCAGGCGCCTTCGCCACAGCCGATGTCCAGCACGCTGCGGATCGGCCGTTCCAGGTAGTACTCGGCGCTGGCCACGGCCAGAGCGACCTTGCGCGCCAGTCGAGCGCTGCCGCCGATGTCGGCGCTGCGGTACCAGCGTTGGAAGTAGGCGGCGTCGTAGGTCTTGTCCATGGGGCGGTCGCAGTGGTGAAAACGGCGCTTATCGTACGGCGTTGCGGCGTGCCATGCGTCGATGTGTCGCGGCGCTGGCGCGTGGGGTGGCCCGGCCACGGCATGCGAGAATGGCCGCCAACCTACGCCAGCCGCCGGAGCGAGCGCATGCAGAGCTACTACTGGGTCAAGACCTTCCACATCGTGTTCGTGGTGGCGTGGATGGCGACGGTGTTCTATCTGCCGCGCATCCTGGTGAACCTGGCCGAGACCGCTGGCCAGCCGGCGGTGACCGAGCGCCTGCAGCTGATGGGCCTGCGCCTGTACCGCTTCGGCCACTCGATGTTCGGGTTGGCATTCCTGCTGGGTCTGGTGCTGTGGCTGGGCTACAAGGTCATCCCGGATTTCCCGACCATGGTCGCCGCGGGCGGTGCCGGTTGGTTGCACGCCAAGCTGGGCCTGGTGGTCGTGCTGCTGGCGTATTTCATCTGGATCGGGCGCCTGCTCAAGGGCGTGGCCAAGGGCAGGGCGCTGCCGTCGTCGCGCGCGCTGCGCTGGATCAACGAGATCCCGCTGCTGGCCTTCATCCCGATCGTGTGGCTGGTGCTGGCCAAGCCGTTCTGAGGCGGGGTCATCTGCACCCGGTAGATCGACGCCATGCGTGGATGCTGTCAGGGTGCAAACGAAAGAGCCGGGCATCTGCCCGGCTCTTTCATTTCTGCAATCACCTGCGTGTTGCCGGCCAGCGGCCGGCACTACCGGGCTTATGCCGCTTCGTACGTGCCGTAGCTGCGCAGGCGGGTGTAGCGCTGCTCCAGCAGCTGCTCGGTGGACAGCTTTTCCAGCGCGTCCAGTTCGTTCAGCAGCACCGCCTTCAGGCGTTTGGCCATCTGCGTCGGGTTGCGGTGGGCGCCACCGGTCGGCTCGCGCACGACCTTGTCGACCAGGCCCAGGCTCTTCAGGCGCGGGGCAGTCAGGCCCAGCTGCTCGGCTGCGTCCTTGGCCTTGCCGGCGTCCTTCCACAGGATCGAGGCGCAACCTTCCGGGGTGATGGTCGAGTAGACCGCATATTCCAGCATCACGGTGCGGTCACCCACGCCCAGCGCAAGCGCGCCGCCGGAGCCGCCTTCGCCGATCACGGTGCAGATGATCGGCACCTTCAGCTCAGCCATCTCGATCAGGTTGCGCGCGATCGCTTCGGACTGGCCACGCGACTCGGCGTCGATGCCCGGCCAAGCGCCGGCGGTGTCGATCAGGGTCAGCACCGGCAGGCCGAAGCGCTCGGCCATCTTCATCAGGCGCAGCGCCTTGCGGTAGCCCTCCGGCTTGGGCATGCCGAAGTTGCGCTTGATCTTTTCCTTGGTGTCGCGGCCCTTCTGGTGGCCGATCACCATCACCGAACGGCCGTTGATGCGGGCCAGGCCGCCCATGATGGCCTTGTCGTCGGCGAAGGCACGGTCGCCGGCCAGCTCCTGGAACTCATCGAACATCACGCGGAGGTAGTCGGCGGTGTACGGGCGCGACGGGTGACGGGCCAGCTGCAGTACCTGCCACGAGGTCAGGTTACGGAAGATCTGCGCGGTGCGCAGGCGCAGCTTGTCCTGCAGCGCGTGCACTTCCGCCTCGACATTGACCGCCGGCCCGGCACTGGCGTTGCGCAGTTCCTGGATCTTGGCTTCCAGGTCGGCGATGGGTTGCTCGAAGTCGAGGTAGTTCGGATTCATCGGAAGCCGTCGTGTAAAGAAGAGGGGAATTCTAGCCGAATGCGTGCAAAGCACCCGTACGCCTTCGTCTGGAAGGCGACGGTAACGCAGCCGGGCGGGGGGCGCCAGTCAACTCAGGGCACCACCAGGGCGCTGCGGCCCATCAGCTGGCTGCGCTGGGAAACGAAGTCGTTGTAGGCCTCGTTGGCCTCACGGCCCAGCCCGCTGCCCAGCGTGGCGGTGGCCGAGGTGAAGGCCATCTGCGCGGCGAAGTCCTGCTTGCGCAGGGCTCTCTGTTCATCGGCGGTGGTGGCCTTCAGCCAGCGCGCATAGACCTCACGCAGCGGCGCGGCATGCGCCTCGAAGGCTGGCACCAGCGCCGGCAGGCTGGCCGGGGCCGGTTCCAGGCTGAACGCCGGCGCCACGTAGCCGGCCGGCTGCTCGCGCTTGAATGCGCCGGGCTCGCCCATGCCTTCTTCCACGTAGGCGATGAAGTCCGGCGCGGTGAACACCTTGGCCACGATCTGGCCGCCGCTGGAATCGACGTGGGCGACCACCTTTTCCTTGGGGAACGGTTCGCGCACGCCGTAGGTCCAGGTCTTGTCGATGAACAGCGCGTGGCTCTTCTCGAACGGGCCTTCGAAGTCGACGCCGCCCAGCTCGATGCCGGCCTTGCCGGTGCCGAAGTTCTTCAGCTTGCTCTCGTCGGTGACGTAGATTTCGCGGGCGACCACGTACTCGCTCAGGGTCGGGTTGATCAGGCCACCACGACCGTCGACGTAGACGATGAAGCGCACGTCGCCGAGCTTGTCGGTGTGCAGGCGATGCTCGCCCACGGCCAGCGAAATCGGGCGCGAGCCCTGTGCGGCCACCGGCAGGTCCTGGCCGTCGATGCTCACTGCCAGCGGCGTGTCGGTCGGGTTGTCGATCTGGAACTCGATCTTCGACGGGGAGCAGGCGGCCAGCGCGAGCGCAGCGGCGAACGGGAACAGCAGGGTCTTCATCGGCAATCGTCCTTGATATTTGGAACGGAGGAACAGGAACACGAGGGAGCCAGCCTCAGCTGGCCCATGGCGGGCTGTAGCGCACCTTCAGCGTGCGCACGGCCGGGTCGGCGCGCAGCGCCTCCATCAGCTTGGAATCGATGCGTACCGCACTCTGTCCGGAGACATCGAGCATGCCGGCAACACCGCCATGCGGGCCCTTCAGCAGCAGGTCCAGGCGCAGTGGCGTGCGGCCGGGGCGATGGCGGTCGAGCAGCGCATCGATGCGTTCCCAGACCGGGCGCTGCTGGCGCAGGTCCAGGCGCAGCGACAACCTCGTGGCGTAGTTGGCGCAGACTTCGTCAAAGTCCCAGCACTGGCGGATGCGCAATGCGAAACCACCGTTGAATTCGTCCTCGCGCAGGCCGCCCTTGACCACCAGGATGCGGTCCTTGGTCATCAGGTGGCCGAACTCGGCCATCGCGTCGGAGAACGCGCTGCACTCGACGCGACCGCGACCATCTTCGAGCTGGATGAAGATCTGGCTCTCACCCTTGCGGCGCACGCCGACCACCTGGCCGGCCAGCACCGTCTGCACCTCCGGTCGCCAGCGCTTCTCGCCGCCGCCACCGCCACCGCTGTTGGCGCTCCAGATCTTTTCCACCGAACCCAGGTCAGTACCGACCAGGTCGCGCACGTCGTCGCGCCACGGGTCGAACGGATGCCCGCTGAGGTAGAAGCCCAGCGTGTCGCGCTCGCCATTGAGGCGCTGCAGCAGCGGCCATTCCTCGGCTTCGGGAAGGTCCAGCTGGATGGTCACCGTGCTTGGGTCGGGGCCGCCGAACAGCGAATTCTGGCCGGAGGCACGCTCGCGCGCCATCTGCTCGGTGGCCTTGATCACTTCCGGCAGTTGCAGCATCAACGAGGCGCGGTTGTGGCCCAGCTCGTCCAGCGCGCCGCAGTTGATCATCGCCTCCAGCGTGCGCCGGTTGAGCTTGGCCGAACCGACGCGGGTGCAGAAGTCGAGCAGGTCCTTGTAGTCGCCGCCCTTCAGGCGTTCGTCCACCACCGCCTCGCAGGCACCCTGGCCGACGCCCTTGATCGCGCCCAGGCCGTACTGGATGGTGTCCGGGGTAACCGCTTCGAACATGAAGGCCGAGTGGTTCACCTTCGGCGGCAGCACGGTCAGGCCGAGGTTGCGCACCTCGTCCAGGAAGCCCACCACCTTCTCGGTGTTGTCCAGGTCCGAGGACAGCGTGGCCGCCATGAACTCGGCCGGGTAATGACGCTTGAGCCAGGCGGTCTGGTAACTGACCAGCGCGTAGGCGGCGGCGTGCGACTTGTTGAAGCCGTAGCCGGCGAACTTCTCCATCAGGTCGAAGATCGCATCGGCCTTGGCTTCGTCCACACCGTCCTTGGCCGCACCTTCGCGGAAGATCTCGCGGTGCTTGGCCATTTCGGCCGGCACCTTCTTGCCCATCGCGCGGCGCAGCAGGTCGGCGCCGCCCAGCGAGTAGCCGCCGACGATCTGCGCCATCTGCATCACCTGCTCCTGGTACACCATGATGCCGTAGGTGTCCTTCAGGATCGCTTCGGTACGCGGATCGGGATAGATGATTTCTTCCTGGCCGTGCTTACGCGCGTTGAAGGAAGGAATCAGGTCCATCGGGCCGGGGCGGTACAGCGACACCAGCGCGATCAGGTCTTCGAACCGGTCAGGGCGCGCGTCCTTCAGCAGGCGCCGCATGCCCGAGGATTCGAACTGGAACACCGCGCCGGTATTGCCGTTGGCGAAGATGTCCTTGTAGGTGGGCGTGTCGTCGAGCGGGATTGCGGCGATGTCCACCGGCGGAATGCCGGCGCGCTCATGGCGCTTGTTGATCGCCTTCACCGCCCAGTCGATGATGGTCAGCGTGCGCAGGCCGAGGAAGTCGAACTTCACCAGGCCCACTTCTTCCACGTCGTTCTTGTCGAACTGGGTGACCGGGTTCTTGCCGAGCCCGTTCTCGTCGTGTTCGGCGTACAACGGGCAGAACTCGCTCAGCGGCTCCGGCCCGATCACCACGCCACCGGCGTGCTTGCCGGCGTTGCGGGTCAGGTCTTCCAGCTGCAGCGCCAGGTCGATCAGGTCGCGGACATCGTCCTCGCTCTCGTAGCGCTGGATCAGTTCGGCCGAGGCCATTTCCGAGCTCGGGCCTTCCTTGCCCTTGCCCAGCGCATCCTTCAGGTGGATGCCGAGGATGTTCGGGATCAGCTTGGAGACACCGTCGACCAGGCCGTACGGGAAACCGAGCACGCGGCCGGAGTCACGCACCACTGCCTTGGCGGCCATGGTGCCGTAGGTGATGATCTGGCTGACGCGCTCGCGCCCGTACTTGCGCGCAACGTAGTCGATCACTTCGTCGCGGCGATCCATGCAGAAGTCGATGTCGAAGTCGGGCATCGACACGCGTTCCGGGTTGAGGAATCGCTCGAACAGCAGGTTGTACGGCAGCGGGTCCAGGTCGGTGATCTTCAGCGCCCACGCCACCAGTGAGCCGGCACCCGAACCACGGCCCGGGCCGATCGGGATGCCCTGGTTCTTGCCCCACTGGATGAAGTCGGCAACGATCAGGAAGTAACCCGGGAAGCCCATCTTGATGATGGTGTTGAGCTCGAACTCCAGGCGTTCGAAGTACTCCTCGCGGGTCTTGCCCGGCGCCAGCGGATTCTTCTCCAGGCGCTCTTCCAGGCCGTCGCGCGACATCTTCTGGATCCAGGTGTCCAGGGTCTCGTCGTCGGGCACCGGGTAGTTGGGCAGGAAGTAGGTGCCCAGCCGCATCTCGATGTTGCAGCGTTCGGCCAGCGCCAGTGTGTTGTCGATCGCATCGGGGATGTCGGCGAACAGCGCACACATCTCCTCGGCCGACTTCAGGTACTGCTGGTCGCTGTACTCGCGCGGGCGCTTGGGGTCGTCCAGCACGCGGCCGGTGGAAATGCACACGCGCGCTTCGTGCGCGCTGAAATCCGTCGGCGACAGGAAGCGTACGTCGTTGCTGGCCACCACCGGCAGGCCACGCTGGCCTGCGGCCATCAGCGCGAACTGGTTGAAGGTTTCCTCGCCCTCGCGGCCGGTGCGGGTCAGCTCCAGGTGCAGGCCGTCGCCGAACACGCGTTGCCAGTCGGCCAGCTGCTGCTCGGCCAGTTCATGCTTGCCGTCCAGCGCCAGGCGCCCGGCCAGGCTCTGCCGGCCAGCGAGTGCGAACAGGTTGGCGTTGCCGGCCTTCAGCCAGTCCGGGTGGATTGCCACGCCGCCTTCCGGGCGATGGCCTTCCATCCAGGCGCGGGTCAGCAGGCGCGACAGGCTCAGGTAGCCCTCACGGTCGCGGCACAGCAGGGTCATCCGCCACGGGTCCTGGCCTTCCTCGGCGATCAGCACGTCGGCGCCGGCGATCGGCTTGATGCCCACGCCTTCGGCCGCCTTGTAGAACTTGACCAGGGCGAACAGGTTGTTGAGGTCGGTCACCGCCAGCGCGGGCAGGCCAAGCTCGACCGAGCGCGACAGCAGGTTGGCCTGCTTGGCCTTCTTCGGGTCGGCCTGATCGGGCTTGGCCGGCACACGGATGGTCGAGTCCGCCAGCGAGAACTCGGTGTGGACGTGGAGATGTACGAAGCGGGAGTTGGACATGCCGGACCAGGTTGGAGCGCGCGGGCCCCGGGTGCTGACGGGGGAATCGTCGCCGGGGTCGGGAAGCGCTGGAGTGCCCGGTCAGGGTAGCGAGGGCAGGGGGTGGCGACAAGGCTTGACGGTACGGCGATTGCGCGCATGCCGCCGGGCATGGTCCGGCGCTATCGGATGCGTTCATATTGCCGAGTACGCGGATTCCCGGTCGCCGGGTGCGTCCACGTTGCCGTGGTAGCGCCGGGCCATGCCCGGCGGCCATTGTTCAGGCGATCGCGATGGCGATGTCAGCCGCAGCCGGCGGCGCTTCCAGGCACTCGCGCACCGGGGCGAAGCTGCGCCGGTGCTCCACGCAGGGACCGTGCTCGCGCAGGGCGGCCAGGTGGGCCGGGGTGCCGTAGCCCTTGTGCTGCTCGAAGCCGTATTGCGGGTGGCGGGAGTGCACGTCCAGCATGTAACGGTCGCGCGAGACCTTGGCCAGGATCGAGGCCGCCATGATCGCGCGGTCGATGCCGTCGCCTCCGACCAGCGCCTGTGCCGGCAGCACCAGGCCCTTCGGCACCACGTTGCCATCGATGCGGGCGAAGCCCGCCACATGGGCTACGGCCGCGACCACGTCGCGCATGCCCTGCAGGGTCGCCTGGTAGATGTTCAGGCGGTCGATGGTGTCCACGTCCACCAGCACCACGTGCCAGGCCAGCGCCCGTTCGATGATGCGGTCATGCAGCTGCTCGCGACGGGCCGCGGTCAGCTGCTTGGAATCGTCCAGGCCATTGATGCGTGGCCGCGCCGGGTCGAACACCACCGCCGCCACCGCTACCGGCCCGGCCAGCGGGCCGCGGCCGGCTTCGTCGACGCCGGCGACCAGGCGCTCCGGCTCGATCACCGCGTTGCCGTCGAACAGCGCCAGGCTGGCCGCTGCGGCGTGGCGGCGGCTCATGCCCGGTCCTGCTCGCGCATCAGCAGTTCGCCGACGGCGTCGGCGGCGCGGGCCGAGGCATTGCGGCGCAGGCGCTCATGCAGCCGGGCATAGGTGCCCTGCAGGTCGGTCACCCGCTGCGGGTGGTCGAACCACTGCTGGACGGCAGCGGCCAGCTTGTCCGGCGTGCAGTCGTGCTGCATCAGTTCCGGCGCCAGGTCCTGGCCAGCCAGGATGTTGGGCAGTGCGAAACGGTCCACCTTGATCAGGCCCAGCGCCTTGACCAGCCGGTAGGTCAGCTCGTTGACGCGGTAACCGACCACCATCGGCCGTTTCACCAGCATTGCCTCCAGGGTCGCGGTGCCGGAGGCCAGCACCACCACATCGGCGGCAATCATCGCGTTGCGGGCCTGGCCGTCGAGCACATGCGAGTACGCCACCGGCAACGCCGAGCGTGACAGCTGCTCTTCGATCAGGCGCTTGCAGGCCGGGTTGGCGGCAGGCACCACCACATGCAGGCCCGGGATGCGCTCGGAGACCTGCCAGGCGGCCTCGAAGAAGGGTTCACCCAGCCGCGAGATTTCACCCAGGCGGCTGCCCGGCAGCACCGCCAGCACCTTGGCCGAGGTCGGCAGGCCTAGCGCGGCCCGGGCTTCCTCACGGTTGCCCTGCAGCGGAATGTCATCGGCCATCGGATGACCGACGAAGCGCGCGTCGACGCCGTGCTTGGCATAGATCGGCGGTTCCATCGGGAACAGGCACAGCACCAGGTCGGCACTGCTGCCGATCTTCTCGGCGCGCTTCTCGCGCCAGGCCCAGACCGATGGGCTGACGTAATGCACGGTGCGCACACCACGCTGCTTCAGCCAGCGCTCGATACCGAGGTTGAAGTCAGGGGCGTCGATACCGATGAACACGTCCGGCTGCCATTCCAGCGCGCGCTGGCGGAACGCCGAGCGCAGCTTCAGCAGGCGTGGCAGGTGGCGCAGCACTTCGGTCAGGCCCATCACCGCCAGTTCGCTGGCATCGTGCCAGGTCTGGCAGCCGGCGCTGCGCATGGCATCGCCGCCGATGCCGGCGAACTCGGCATTCGGGAAGCGCGCCTTCAGTTCACGCACCAGGCCTGCACCGAGCAGGTCGCCGGAGGCTTCACCGGCGACGAGGGCGATCCGCAGTGGGCGCTCGCTGAGCACCCGCTGCGCAGGGACGCTGCCGGCCATCGAGGCCAGCGGGATCACGGCGGCGCCGGCCGGCGCCTGGCCGGTCGCGCTGCTCATCGCAGCAACGGCCTCTCGGCATGCTCGATGAAGTCCAGCATGGCCTTCACGTCATCGCTGCCGCGCGCCTGCTCGGTCAGCTGCTGCTTGGCCTCGGCCAGCGGCAGGCCGGCCACGTACAGGGTGCGGTAGGCACGCTTGATGGCGGAGATGCGCTCGGCATCGAAGCCACGGCGCTTCAGCCCTTCGCTGTTGATGCCACGCGGGCGGCCCAGCGAGTCGGTGCCGACCATGGTGAACGGCGGTACGTCACCGTTGGTCAGCGCGCCCATGCCGAGGAAGGCATGCGCGCCGATGCGGCAGAACTGGTGGGCACCGGCGAAGCCGCTGATGATCACGTAGTCGCCCACGGTCACGTGGCCGGCCAGGGTGGTGTTGTTGGAGAACACGCAGAAGTTGCCGACATGGCAATCGTGCGCCACATGCGTGTAGGCCAGCATCCAGTTGTCGTTGCCGATGGTGGTGATGCCACCGCCACCGCCGGTGCCGCGGTTCACGGTCACGAACTCACGGAACACGTTGCGGTCGCCGATCACCAGTTCGGTGCGCTCGCCGGCAAACTTCTTGTCCTGCGGTTCGCCACCGATCGCGGCGTGGCCGACGAAGCGGTTGTCGCGGCCGATCCGGGTCGGGCCGTGGATGCTGCAATGGGGGCCGACCACCGTACCGGCGCCGATTTCCACATCGGCACCGATCAGGGTGAAGGCGCCCACCTGAACGTCATCGGCCAGGCGCGCGGCCGGATCGATGACGGCAGTCGGGTGGATCCGGGGTGCGTTGTCAGTCATTCCTGCCTCCAGTGGATCAGCCCTTGGCGCCGGCACACATGACTTCGGCCGAGGCAACGACTTCACCGTTGACCTTGGCTTCGCCGTAGTACCAGCCCATGTTGCGGATCAAGCGCTTCATCTGCACATCCAGCAGCAGCACGTCGCCGGGGACGACCTGCTTGTTGAAGCGGGCGTTTTCCACCTTGACCATGTAGAACAGCTTGGACTGCGAGTCGCGGCCGAGCGTGAGCTGGGTCATCACGCCACCGGCCTGGGCCAGCGCTTCGATGATCAGCACGCCGGGCATGATCGGGCGGCCCGGGAAATGGCCCTGGAAGAAGGGCTCGTTGATGCTCACGTTCTTCTGCGCCAGGATGCGCTTGGCCTCGATGTCGAGCTCAAGCACCCGGTCGACCAGCAGGAACGGGTAACGGTGCGGGAGCAGTTCCTGGATCTGGCAGACGTCGATCGGAAGCTGCAGCGTGTCGTTCATTCTTTCTCCTTGCCAGCAGCCAGGACGCGGCGAGCCAATGCGTCCAGCTGCTTGAAGCGCGCGGCGTTCTTGCGCCACGTGCGGTTATCGGTCAACGGGGTACCGGACGAATACTCGCCCGGCTCATGGATGGAGTTGCGGACCACGGACTTGCCGGTGATCACGACCTTGTCGCAGATCTCGAGGTGGCCGACCACACCGACGTGGCCGCCGAGCAGGCAGTAGCGGCCGATCTTGGCGCTGCCGGCGATGCCGGTGCAGCCGGCGATGGCCGAGTGCGCGCCGATCTGCACGTTGTGCGCGATCTGCACCAGGTTGTCGAGGCGCACGTCCTCGTCCAGCACGGTGTCTTCCAGCGCGCCACGGTCGACGCAGGTGTTGGCGCCGATTTCGCAATCGTCGCCGATGCGGACGCCACCGAGCTGCGGCACCTTGATCCACTTGCCGGCGTCCATCGCCAGGCCGAAGCCATCGGCGCCGAGCACGGCACCGGGGTGCACGCGCACGCGCTTGCCGAGCTTGACCCGGGTCACCAGGGTAACCCGGGCAATCAGTTCACAGCCGGTGTCCAGGCTGCAGTCTTCGCCGATCACGCTGCCGGTGCCGATGATGCAGTTCTCGCCGACCACGCTGCGTGCGCCGATGGAGACGAACGGACCGATATGCGCGCTGGCCGCGACCTGGGCGCTGGGATCGATGACGGCGCTGGGATGGATGCCCGGCGGGCGCGTCGGCGCGATGTCGAACAGTGCTGCGATCTTGGCGAAGGTGGTGTACGGGTCCTTGGCCACGAGCGCGGCGCCGGGGGCGGCCTCGGCGTCTTCGGCACGCAGCACCACCAGCGAGGCGTGGCTGTCGGCCAGCTGCGCGCGGTAGCGCGGGTTGGCGAGGAAGGTCAGCTGGCCTGGGCCGGCATGGGCGAGGGTGGCCACGCCATGGATGGCGGTGGCGGGGTCGCCATGGACCTGCAGGCCGAACTGCTCGGCGAGTTGCTGGGCGGTGTAGGTGGGAGTATTCACGGCGGGAGTTTAACGTGTGACGCCATTGCGGTCATGCGGGGGCGAAGGCTTGGCGCCTGCCTGGTACGAGCGGGAGGCGGCGGGTGGCCCTGGCCAGGACACGCAAAAGCCCCTCCATGGTGCTCGATGGCGCCTTGCTCGTGTGCGCTGTCCTGCGCACACGGCAAGACCGGGGTTGGGCGTCCTGCCCAACCCGCCCGAGGCATGCCTCGGGCCCATGGCGCCAACGGTCCTGTCCAGGGCCACCCGCCGCCTCTGGTCAGTTTCCTGCGAGCGCGGCCAAAAGCCTGTCCCCTGCAGTGACATCTGCATCAACGAAAACGCCGGGCAATGCCCGGCGCTTCGCATCCCGTCTGGTGGAGAGCCCCCCTTCTGTTAAGGGGGGCGCGCCAGCGGCGCGGGGGATAGGTGAAATGCGCGGGCAATTCACCGGAGGTGGATCAGTTCTGAGGAACGACGTTCCTCAGAACTGGCCACCGAACGTGAATTGCAGCCGCTCGACCTTGTCGCCGTCTTCCTTCTTCAGCGGGAAGGCGTAGCTGATCGAGATCGGGCCGACCGGGGCGCGCCACAGCAGGGCCACACCGGTGGACACGCGCAGTTCGTTGGCCTTGAAGTTGTCCACGCCGGTGTAGACGTTGCCGAAGTCGACGAAGGCCGACACGCGTGCCGACGGGCTGTCGAACAGGCGCGGGAAGTAGGCTTCGACCGAACCGACGGTCTTCAGCGAACCACCCAGCGGCTGGCCTTCCGGATAACCACGGGTCACTTCGCGCGGGCCGAGGGTGTTGTCCTCGAAGCCGCGCACCGAGTTGGTACCACCGGCGTAGAAGTTCTCGTAGAACGGCAGGCCCTTGGCCGTGACCGAACGCAGGTTGCCGGCTTCGTCCGGCACCATCGCGGTCTTGTCGCTGCCATAGCTGTCGCCGTAACCGACTTCGGCGCGGGTGTTGATGACCAGCGACGGCATGATCGGCCAGTACTTGCTGATCTGGTAGTTCAGCTTGTAGTACTCGATGGTCGAGCCCGGCAGCGTCGTTTCCAGGCCAACGCGCTGGTAGGTACCGCGGGTCGGCATGAAGTAGTCGTTGCGCGAGTCGCGTGCCCAGCCCAGCTCCGTGCGCCAGGCATGGAAGGTCTTGCTGCCCAGTACGTTGATGTAGTCGATGATCGACTGCGGCGTCGAGCCCTGGTAGGTGGTGATCTGGTTGCTGTCGATGCCGAACATCAGCGAGACGGTATCGGTCTCGGTGATCGGCACGCCGAACACCACCTGCGCCGAACCATTGGTGCTGTTGTACTGCGCGGTGTTGAAGTCGGAGTAGTCCAGCTCGCGCCAGGACAGGTTGTAGCCCAGCGAGACGCCGTCATCGGTGAAGTACGGGTTCGTGTAGCTGAAGCCGTAACGCTGCAGGTAGCTGCTGCGCGAGGCTTCGACCGACACGCGGTTGCCGCCGCCGAGGAAGTTGTTCTGCGACAGCTGCACCGAGGTGGTCATACCGTAGGACTGCGAATAGCCCAGGCCGAACACGAAGCTGCCCGAGGTGGTTTCCTTGACGTTGTAGACGACGTCGACCTGGTCGTTGCTGCCGCTGACGGCCGGGGTTTCCACGTCCACCGACTCGAAGTAGCCCAGGCGCTGCAGGCGGATCTTGGAGCGGTCGATCGCGGCCTGCGAGTACCAGCTGTTCTCGAACTGGCGCATTTCGCGACGCATCACTTCGTCGGACGTACGGGTATTGCCGCGGAACAGGATGCGGCGCACCGACACGCGCGGGCCGGGAACGACCTGCATGTTGATGGCGACGGTCTGCTCGGGGCGGTTGGTGGTCGGAATCGGGTTCACCTTGGCGAAGGCGTAGCCGATGTTGGACAGCGAGTTGGTGATGGTGTCCGAGCTGAATTCCAGCAGCGCACGCGAGAACGTGTCGCCGGACTTCTGGATCACCATGCGCTCGACATCCTCCTGCGGGAGGATGGTGTCGCCGCTGACCTTGATCTCGGAGATCTTGTACTGCGCACCTTCGGTCACGCCGGCGGTGAGGAACATGTCGCGCTTGTCGGGGCTGATCGACACCTGGGTCGAGTCGATGCTGAAGTCGACGTAGCCGCGGTCCAGGTACCAGGAGTTGAGCTTTTCCAGGTCGCCGGACAGCTTTTCCTTGGAGTACTGGTCGTCACGGCGGTACCACGACGCCCAGTTGTGCTCCTTGGACTCCCAGGTTTCCAGGATGTCCTTGCTCTCGAACTTCTCGGTGCCAACCAGGTTGACGTGGCGGATCTTGGCCGCCTTGCCTTCCTTGATGGCGATCGCGATGTCCACGCGGTTGCGGTCCAGCGGGCTGACCGTCGGGGTGATCTCGACGGTGTACTTGCCACGGTCGTTGTACTGGCGGCGCAGTTCCTGGGTCACGCGGTCCAGGCTCAGGCGGTCGAAAGTGCCACCCTCGGTCAGGCCGATGTCGGACAGGCCCTTGAGCAGCTGCTCGGACTTGATGTCCTTGTTGCCGGTCACGGTCAGCTTGTTGATCGCCGGGCGTTCCTTGACGGTCACCACCAGGATGCTGCCCTGGCGATCCAGCTGCACGTCTTCGAAGAAGCCGGTCTTGTACAGGGCGCGGATGGTCTCGCCGACCTTGTTGTCAGTGACCGTCTCGCCACGTTCCACCGGCAGGTAGGTGAACACCGTGCCCGAGCTGATGCGCTGCAGGCCATCGACGCGGATGTCGCTGACAGTGAAGGGCTCGGCTGCCTGGGCAAGGCCGGGGGCGCCGGTGACGGCGGCGAGGGCGAGGGCCAGCAGGCGGCGATTGGGGAGTCGCGTCATGTCACGTCCGGTAGGAAGGTCGATTTCATTGGTGCGGGATGCCGACGCTGTAGACGGCAACAACGTGGAAAAGTTCATCGCGGGACCAGGCCGAGGATGTCGTTGTAGAACGCCAACCCCATCAGCCCGGCCAGCAACGCCAGGCCGATGTATTGGCCGGCGGCGATGGCACGCTCGCTCAGCGGGCTGCCCTTGACCAACTCGATAAGGTAATACAGCAGGTGGCCGCCGTCCAAGATCGGGATCGGCAGCAGGTTGATGATGCACAGGCTGAGCGACAGCAGGGCAAGGAACTGCAGGAACCAGTCGAGGCCTCGCTTGGCCGAGACATTGGCTACGCGGGCGATGGTGACCGGCCCGGAAACGTTCTGCAGCGAGGCTTTGCCGGTGACGATGCGGCCCATCATGCCGAGCGAATCGGCCGCCAGGCGGCCGGTTTCACGTACCGCGACGGTGACCGAGTCCAACGGGCCGTAGCGCAGCAGGGTGTCGTAGGGCGGGCTGAATTTGGTCGGGAACTGAACGCCGATCTGCCAGGTGGGGTCGCCCTTGGCGTCCTGGCCCTTGCGTGGCGTGACTTCCAGCGCCAGGCGCTCGCCGCCACGCAGGACCTCGATCATGCCCGGGCCGCCAGCACGCCCCAGCGCCTGGATCTCACCGATCACCTGGTCGGCGCCGTCGATGCGCTGGCCGTCGATGGCCACGATCAGGTCGCCCGGTTGCAGTTGTCCGCTGACGACCGAATCCGGGGTCAGCGACTCCACCAGCGCCGGCTGCAGCCACGACTGCCAGTACAGGCCCGCCAGGATCGGCACCCGTCGTTCATCGAAACCGGCTGGCAGCTGCGACAGCGGAAGGGTGCGCACGCGCACCTGGTCGGCCGGGTCCAGCACTTCCAGCTTCACGTCACGGCGGTCCATTGCCGCAGCGGTCAGCGCCATGCTGGCCTCGCCCAGGGTCACCACCTGGCGCTCGTCCACGCGCAGCACACGGTCACCACTGCCGAGGCCTGCTGTGGCAGCGATGCCGCTGACGCGGCCGATGGTCGGCGAGTAGTCCTGCTTGCCGATCACGAACATCGCCCACAGCAGCAGGATGCACAGCAGCAGGTTGGCGATCGGTCCGGCGGCGACAATGGCGATGCGCTGCCAGACCGTCTTGTGGTTGAAAGCCTGGCCGCGTTCGTGCGGATGGACCTCCACCTCGCGTTCGTCGAGGAACTTCACGTAGCCACCCAGCGGGATGGCGGCAATGGCGAACTCGGTGCCGTGCTTGTCGCGACGCGACCACAGCGGGCGCCCGAAGCCGACCGAGAAGCGCAGCACCTTGACCCCGCACAGGCGGCCGATCCAGTAATGCCCGAATTCGTGGAAGGTGACCAGCAGCCCGAGGCTGACAATCATCCACCAGACCGATCCGATGAAATCAGTCATGCAGGCTCACATTGGCGGGCAGGGGCGGCGTCGTCATGCTGGGCGAGGCGTTCGTTCAGGCGGCGGCGATGGTGTTCAGGGTGAGCTGGCGTGCCCGCTGGTCGGCGGACAACAGAACCTCAAGTGTATCGGCTGCTTGGGTCGGCAGTGTTGAAAGAGCGTTAGCAACCAGTTCCGGAATGGTCAGGAAACCGATCCGGCCCTGAAGAAACGCTGAAACCGCCTCTTCATTGGCGGCGTTCAGCACGGCCGGGGCGGTGCCGCCGGCCTGCATGGCCTGCCAGGCCAGCGCCAGGCACGGGAAGGCCTCGGTATCCGGGGCCTCGAAATCGAGCCGGCCCTGCGCCAGCAGGTCCAGCCCGGCCACGCCCGATTCGATGCGCTGCGGCCAGCCGAGGCCAACGGCCAGGGTGGTGCGCATGTCCGGCAGGCCCATCTGGGCCAGGGTCGAACCGTCAACGAACTCGACCAGCGAATGGACCAGGCTCTGCGGGTGCACCAGCACGTCAATGCGCTCGCCGGGGACGCCGAACAGGTGGTGGGCCTCGATCACTTCCAGGCCCTTGTTCATCAACGTCGCCGAATCGACCGAGATCTTCGGGCCCATCGACCACTTCGGGTGGGCTACGGCCTGCGCCGGGGTGACCGCGGCGAGGTCGGCGCGGCTGCGGCCGCGGAATGGACCGCCGGACGCAGTGAGCAGGATGCGACGCACGCCGGCGCCATCGACACTGGCGTCGCGCGAGCGCAGGCACTGGAAGATCGCGCTGTGCTCGCTGTCGATCGGGATGATCTCGGCGCCCGCCTGCTGGGCAGTACGGGTCAGCAGTTCGCCGGCCAGCACCAGTGATTCCTTGTTGGCCAGCAGGATGCGCTTGCCGGCTGCAGCAGCGGCCAGGGTCGAGGACAGCCCGGCGGCACCGACAATCGCCGCGACTACGGTGTCGCAGGCGTCGCTGGCAGCCAACTGGTCCAGCGCGGCATGGCCGGCGTGGGCCTCGGTGGACAGGCCGGCTTGGCGCAGGCCGTCGCGCAGCTCGGCAAACAGCGATTCGTCGGCGATCACCGCATGCTCCGGCTGGTGCTGCCGGCACAGCGCCAGCAGCGCCTGCACCTGGCGGCCGGCGGCGAGCACGGTGGCCCGGTAACGCTGCGGATGGCGGGCGATCACGTCGAGCGTGGAGGCACCGATCGAGCCGGTGGCGCCGAACACGGCGACCCGGCGCAGGTCTGCGACAGCATTCATGGTCAGAACCCGAAGATTTCCTTGCCCAGCGCGAACACAGGCACGGCGGCGAGAACACCGTCGACACGGTCGAGCACGCCACCATGGCCCGGGATCAGGTGTCCCGAGTCCTTGGCACCGGCGTGGCGCTTGATCAGGCTCTCGAACAGATCGCCCAGCACCGAGGCGAACACGGCCACCACCGAGGTGATCAGCAGGCCCGGCAGGTGTGCGATGTCGATGCCGGCCAGCCAGCCCAGGCCGACGGCCACGGCGACACCGGCCAGCAGGCCACCGAACAGGCCTTCCCAGGTCTTGTTCGGGCTGATGCGCGGGGCCAGCTTGTGCTTGCCGAAGTGACGACCCGCGAAATAGGCGCCCGAATCGGCGGCCCAGACCAGCGCCAGCGCGGCCAGCAGCCACAGGTGGCCCTGCTTGCCAGGCGGATCGCCACCAGCGTGGATCAGTACCAGCGCGGCCCAGGCCGGGACGATGGCCAGGGTGCCGGCCAGCATCTTCACGATCCGCGAGGGCGCCGAAGGCTGTGCGCCGAAGTTGAAGAAGCGCAGCCAGACCAGCGCTGCCAGCCACCAGGCAACGCCGGCCAGGGTGGTGATCTGGAACAGCACCAGCGTGCTGCCATCGGCCCAGACAAGCAGCACCATCAGCAGCAGGTTCAGCACCAGCAGCACGGTACGCGCCAGGGTGTCTTCGATCCCGGCCAGTTTCAGCCACTCCCACAGGCCGATCAGCAGCACGGCAGCGGCGGCGGCGGCCAGCCATTGCGTCGGCAGCAGCAGGATCGCGGCAATGGCGACCGGCGCCATGATCAGCGCGGCGAGGACTCGGGTCTTGGTCATGGGCTGGTGGTCTCGGTGGCCAGTGCGGCGATCTGGGCGCTGGTCAGGCCGAAGCGGCGCTCGCGGCTGCCATAGGCGTCCAGCGCCTGTTGCAGCAGGGCGGCGTCGAAGTCCGGCCACAGTGCCTCGGTGAACCACAGCTCGGTATATGCCAGCTGCCACAGCAGGAAGTTGCTGATGCGGGTGTCGCCACCGGTGCGGATGAACAGGTCCGGCGGTGGCAGATCGGCCAGCGCGACCTGGCGGCCCAGCAGCGATTCGTCGATCTGTTCGGGCAGCAGGCGGCCTGCCGCGACTTCGGCGGCCAGTTCGCGCGCGGCACGCGCGATGTCCTGGCGGCCACCGTAACTTGCGGCGATCGACAGGGTCAGGGTGGTGTTGTCGGCGGTGCGCTGCTCGGCCAGCTGCATGCGGCTGACCAGCCCGGCGCCGAAGCGTTCGCGCTCGCCGATGAAGCGCACGCGCACGCCACGCCGATGCAGCTCGTCCACTTCGCGATCGAGCGCGCCGAGGAACAGCTTCATCAACGCATCGACTTCTTCCTGCGGCCGGCCCCAGTTCTCGCTGGAAAAGGCGAACAGGGTCAGCGCCGGGATGCCCAGTTCAAGGCAGCGCTCGATGGTGCGGTTGACCGCGCGCGCGCCGGCACGGTGGCCGATCACGCGCGGACGACGGCGCTGCTGTGCCCAACGTCCATTGCCATCCATGATGATGGCGATGTGGCGGGGCAGGGCAGCCGGCAGCGGAGGCGGGACTGAAGGCATCGACTTCAGACCGACAGCAGTTCTTTTTCCTTGTCGGCGACGACCTTGTCGACGTCCTTGATATTGGCGTCGGTCAGCTTCTGGATGTCGTCTTCGCCGCGCTTCTTCTCGTCTTCGCTGATCGCCTTGTCCTTGTCCAGCTTGGCGATTTCCTTGTTCGCGTCCTGGCGGATGTTGCGGATCGCGATCTTGGCGCCTTCACCTTCCTTCTGCACCTGCTTGGCCAGCTCCTTGCGGCGCTCTTCGGTCGGCGGCGGCATGTTGATGCGGATCGCGGTGCCCAAGGTGTTCGGGGTGAACTCGGCGTTGTAGAGACCCTTCTCGATCTCCTTGATCATGCTCTTGTCGAACGGCGTGACCAGCAGCGAGTGGGCGTCGGCGTTGGAGATCGACGCAACCTGGTTCAGCGGGGTGCTGGCATTGCCGTAGGCATTGACCGTGACGCGGTCCAGCAGGGCCGGCGTGGCGCGGCCAGTGCGGATCGAGGTGAGGGTGTGCTTCAGAGCGTCGATGCTCTTGGCCATGCGCGTCTGCGCGTTGTTCTTGATGTCGTTGAGCATCGCCCGGTCCTGGGTGTAACTGGAATCGGGCGATTATAGGCGAATACGGGACGCTGCCGGGCCTGAATCGGCCCGCAGCTCGCCTGGCGCTCAGGCTCAGGCCGGATCGCGGCCCTGGACCAGGGTGCCGATGTTCTCGCCGTTGAGGATCTTCAGCAGCTCACCGGGCTGGCCCATGTCGAATACGCGCATCGGCAGGTCGCTGTCGCGGGCCAGCGCGAAGGCGGCGGTATCCATCACTTCCAGGCCGCGGCGGATCACTTCGTCGTAGCTCAGGCTGTCGAAGCGGACCGCGTCGCTGTACTTGTTCGGGTCCTTGTCGTAGACGCCATCGACCTTGGTCGCCTTCAGCAGCAGGTCGGCGCCGATTTCAATGGCGCGCAGGGCGGCGCCCGAATCGGTGGTGAAGAACGGGCTGCCGACGCCGGCGGCGAAGATCACCAGGCGGCCCTTTTCCAGGTGGCGGATGGCGCGGCGGCGGATGTAGTCCTCGCACACGTCGTTGATCTTGATCGCGCTCATCACGCGGGCCTTGGCGCCCAGCTTTTCAAGGGCATCCTGCATGGCCAGCGCATTGATGACCGTGGCCAGCATGCCCATCTGGTCGCCGGTGACCCGGTCCATGCCGCCGGCGGCCAGGCCGGCGCCGCGGAAGATGTTGCCGCCACCGATCACCAGTGCCACTTCCGCACCGGCCTGCTGGGCTTCGATGACTTCGCGGGCCAGGCGGTTGATGATCTTCGGGTCGATGCCGTAGTCCTCATCTCCCATCAGCGCCTCCCCGGACAGTTTCAGAAGGATGCGGCGATAGGCGAGCTTGGACATAGGGACCTCGGGTGCGTGGAAATCGCGGGCGATTCTACGCGCATGCAGCGTTGCGCCAAAGTGTTTTGTGCACTGCGGCGTAAAATACCGGCGTTCGCCCCGGTCATCCGGGGCGTTCGTTCAGCCCAGTTCGGCGCCGGCAGTGGCTGACAGCTCGTCGTGGCCGAGGGCGCCGGGCGAGCGGGCGATCACCCGGTTGCGGCCCAGGTTCTTCGAGCGGTACAGCACGTCGTCTGCGGCGCGCAGCAGGTCCTGCACGTCAGCGAAGCGCTCGTAGCCGCCCTGGGTGGCCACGCCGGCGGAGAAGGTGACGAACAGCGGCCCGCTCTCGATCTCGGCCATCGGCGTGGCAACGATGTTGGCCAATACCCGGCGGATTACGTCCAGTGCCACCGATTCGCTGGTGTTGGGCAGCAGCGCAACGAACTCCTCGCCGCCGAAGCGGGCTACGGTGTCGCTGTTGCGCAGCTGGCCCTGCAGCTTGCCGGCGAAGGCCCGCAGCACTTCGTCGCCGGTCAGGTGGCCGTGCGCGTCGTTGATCTTCTTGAAGTCGTCGAGGTCGATGAAGGCCACCGACAGTGGCCAGCCCTGGCGGCCGGCGCGCAGGAATTCCTGTTCCAGCACCGCCTCCAACTGGCGGCGGTTGAGCACGCCGGTCAGTGCGTCGCGGTGCGCCTGGTCGGCCAGGCGCTTGGCCCGGGCCTCGAATTCGTCGGCGCGACGACGTGCCTGGTCGGCATCCTGCAGTTCGCGCAGGTTGCGCAGGGTCGCCAGTTCCTGGGCGTGGTCGATCAGTTCGCGCACCCGCGACGGCGAGTTCAGTCCGGCCTCGAACAGGCTGGCGATGTCCGGCAGGGCGGCACTGATGCGGGCCAGCACCTGGTCGAAGCGGGCGCTGTCCAGCTCCAGGCGGTCGTGAACCTGCTGCAGGGCGCGTTCGCGGGCAGCGTCGGCATCGCTATCCAGCCAGATGTCGGCCACCGCGCCGGACAGCTGCACGCACGCCTGGAACGGCGATTCGGCAGCGCCTTCGTCCTCGCTGTGGCTGATGCTTTCCACCAGGTAGCGCGGCAGGCCCCATTGTTCGGCCACCCAGGCGCCGACATCGGCGTGGCTGCAGCCCAGTTCGCTGCGCTCGCGCGCCACCAGGTCGGTGTTGTCGCCGGCCTCGCGCAGCAGCGGCAGGTAGCGTTCCGACTCGGCCTGGGCCAGGCACAGCACGCCGAGGTCCTGCAGCAGGCCGGCCAGCATCAGCTCCTCCAGCCGGCGCAGGCCGCGGGCCTGGCCCAGCTGGCTGGCGGCCAGTGCGCTGAGGATGCTGCGCTTCCAGGCGCGCTGGCGCAGGTCGTGGTCGGCACCGGCACCGCCGGTCAGGCCCTGGGTGACGGTGAAGCCCAGAGCGAGGCTGATCGTGGCGTTCAGGCCGAGCATGGTCAGTGCCTGGCCGAGGTTCTCGATCCGGCGGCGGCTGGCATACAGCGGCGAATTGGCGATGCGCAGCATGCGAGCGCTCAGCGCCATGTCGATGGCGATGATGTCGGCGGCGGTGGCGATGTCCGCTTCCGGGTCCTGGGCCAGTTCGATGATGCGCAGGGCAATACCGGGTGGCGAAGGCAGGTTGCGGCAGAGCGCCAGGGCAGCTGTCAGCTCAGGAGGCATGTCGGGTCGTTCAATTCCATTAGGACAAGAATACCTAGGATTGCATCACAGTCCGCGACTTTCGTTCCTGCTATGTGACTGTGGATTCCCTGCGCCGAGTATCGGCCTGATTCGCGCGCAACGCAAAGGTGTCGGTGTGCGCACCAGCGGTGCGCATCCACCGGCGGGGCATGGGTTCACCCCTTGGCCCGTACATAAAAAAAGAGCCGCGGTTTCCCGCGGCTCCTTCTGGTCGCATCACAGCCGGGAGGCTGGAATCAGACCTGCATCGCCTTGGCAACTTCGGCGGCGTAGTCTTCCACCACCTTCTCGATGCCTTCGCCGACGACCAGCAGCTTGAAGCCTGCCACGTCGGCGCCAGCGGCCTTGACCACCTGCTCGACGGTGGTGTCGCCCAGCACGTAGGTCTGGCCGTACAGGGTCACGTCGCTGACGATCTTGTTGATCTTGCCGCTGATGATCTTTTCCAGGATGTCGGCCGGCTTGGCCTTGTCCTTTTCGGACATCTTGGCCAGCTCGATTTCCTTTTCCTTCTCGACGAACTCGGCCGGGACGTCCGCAGCCTTGTTGTGCGGCGGCTTCAGGGCAGCCACGTGCATGGCCAGGCCACGGGCCAGCTCGACGTCGCCGCCGACCAGGTCGACCAGCACGCCAACCTTGCCGTTGGTGTGGACGTAGGCGCCGATGGTGTTGTTGCCATCAACCTTCACCATGCGACGGATCTGGATGTTCTCACCCAGGGTCTGCACGGCGGTGGCGCGGGCTTCTTCAACGGTGCGGCCGTCGGCCAGCTTGGCAGCCTTCACAGCTTCGACGTCGTTGGCGCCCGATGCCAGGGCGGCAGCGGCGACGGAATCGACGAAATTCTTGAAGTTGACGTCGTTGGCGACGAAGTCGGTTTCCGAGTTGACTTCGACCAGCACGGCCTTGCCGCCATCCTGGGCCAGGCCCAGACGGCCTTCGGCGGCCACGCGGTCAGCCTTCTTGTCGGCCTTGGCAGCGCCGGACTTGCGCATGGCTTCAGCAGCGGCGTCGATGTCGCCGTTGGCTTCGGTGAGAGCCTTCTTGCATTCCATCATGCCGGCGCCGGTGCGCTCGCGCAGTTCCTTGACCAGGGAAGCAGTGATTTCCACGGGATTACCTCACGAAAGAAAGGGGTTGGGCCGGCATGGTGGCCGGCCCGTGTGACAGTGTCCTGTCGTCGCGCCATCGGCAGCGGACAGGACTGGTGGGCGCGTGGCGCCCATCGGGGCCTGGATCAGGCCTGGGCTTCGCCCTTGTCGGCAGCAGCCTTCTTGGCCGGAGCGCGGCGGGCCGGCTTGGCGTCTTCGGCCGGAGCGTCGGCGAACTCTTCTTCACGGACGGTAGCAGCGTGCGGAGCAGCAGCCTTGCCTTCCAGCACGGCGTCGGCAGCGGCGCGCGAGTACAGCTGCACGGCACGGATGGCGTCGTCGTTGCCCGGGATCGCGTAATCCACCAGCTCCGGGTTGTAGTTGGTATCAACCACGGCGATGACCGGGATGCCCAGCTTCTTGGCTTCCTTGATGGCGATGTCTTCGTGGCCGATATCGATCACGAAGATGGCGTCCGGCAGGCGGTTCATGTCCTTGATGCCGCCCAGCGAGGCTTCCAGCTTGTCGCGCTCGCGACGCAGGCCCAGCACTTCGTGCTTGACCAGCTTTTCGAAGGTGCCGTCGGTTTCACCGGCTTCCAGTTCCTTCAGGCGGGCAACCGACTGCTTGACGGTACGGAAGTTGGTCAGGGTGCCGCCCAGCCAACGCTGGTTCATGAACGGCATGCCGCAACGCTCGGCTTCTTCCTTGATGGTTTCGCGGGCGCTGCGCTTGGTGCCCAGGAACAGGACGGTGCCGCGCTTCTGGGCAACCGACGAGATGAAGTTCATCGCATCGTTGAACAGCGGGACGGTCTTTTCCAGGTTGATGATGTGGATCTTGCCGCGGGCGCCGAAGATGTACGGAGCCATCTTCGGGTTCCAGTAGCGGGTCTGGTGGCCGAAGTGGACGCCGGCTTCCAGCATCTGACGCATGGTGACCTGGGGCATTGCAATACTCCTGATATGGAACCGGCGATTCCGCCCGCGGGGATAGGTATGCGGGACGCGTGGAAGCGCGGATGGTTCCGGGGTTGGGCTTCCCTGTTGCCTCCGTGGCCGAACTCCTTGCGGAGCACCCCGGCACGGATGGGGGCAGCAGGTGTGGATTCACCGGTGACGTCCGGTGTGGACGGTGTCCCGCGCACAAGGCGGCAGGTCATCCCGGCGATTATAGCCCGGCGGCGGCAGCTGCCGCAAATGACGGGGGAGCGGCGTCCAGCGCGGCCTCGCCGGCATGGTTCAGGCGGGCCCTGAACCCCCCGCCCGCGTAGGCATCGGCTCGCCATGGAAGCGCCCACAGGCGGGCGCGCCCCGGCAGCACGTAGCCGACCAGCCCGTCGATCAGGTGCTGGCGGTGGCCGCGGGAATCAACAAACACCAGGTCCACCAGCTGGGCACGGCCGGAGCCGCCATTATGCAGCCACAGCTGCGGGGGCAGGCCGGGAGGGGAGCGCACCTGCACCTGCAGGGCTGCTGTCACCGGGGTGGGTGGGTCCAGGAACACCGGCAATGAGTAGCGGATGGCCAGCGCAGATGGCAGGTCTGGCGCCGGGCTTATCACCAGCCGGTAGGCCCGCTGCACGCCGGCCGGGGGCGGGGCCAGGCTGACCAGGCGGAGCCTCTGCCGCTGGCCTGCAGCGATCTCCAGTCGGGCCGGGCTCACGGCCACGTCGTCGGCGGGCAACAGCACTTCGCTCTGCTCCTGTTGCTCCCAGCGGTACAGTCGGGCCTGGCCGCTCCAGCCGGTGGCGTCGGTGTTGCGCAACCACAGTTCACCGTCGGCGCGTGCAGCCGACAACCGCACTTCGGTGCTGGACAGCTCCAGGCCGTAGCTGAGGCGCGGTACAGCTGACAGCGCCAGACACAGCAACAGGCGCAGCATCAATAGGTCACCGTCACCAGGGTAGCCGCCGCCTCCGCGGGTGGTGCGGGCGTCAGCGCCTGCACTTGTGGTGGCACCGGTGTGGGGGCGTCGCTGCGTTGCAGGGGCTGCGCGCGTGCATCGGTGATCCGCAGGGTGATGGTCAGGCTGTCCTGTGCCGGCAGGGCGGCAGGTTGTGCGGACCCTACGCAGGGTGCCGTGCCGACGAAGGCGAGGGCGAGAAGGAAACGCAGGTGCATCGCATGGAAGGGCGGAAGGGACGCAGCCGGTATCGGCGCATGCGCGGCGATCTGTAATCGGCGGCGGCAGGCAGTGAGTCGTCAGTAGGTAATGGTAACCGTGACCGTATCGGTATAGACGCCCGGCGGTGTGGAGGTCGCAGGCGTTGGCGCGACCCGGCCGTAGATGGTGAGGTTCTGGGCGGACCCATTGCCTGTCCCGGCCACCGTGCTGGTGTTGAGCACGTTGCCCCAGCGCAGTGTGCGGGCCGCGTTCTGGTACAGCTCATAGGGCACGGTCGCGCCGGTAGTGCCCACGCGCATGCGCCGGTTGCCGCTGCCATCGGCATTGCTGCCATTGTCCAGGCCGATCTGGAACGGGCTGCGGTTGACGCAGGTCAGGCTGAACACCGCCGTGCGGTCGATGTTTGCCAGGACCGTGCCGGTGCTGCTGCCAAAATCCATCGGTGCGGTTACATAGGTGCCGCAGGCTGGATTGACCGTGGCGTTGGCGATCACCGACATCGTCGCGGTGATCAGGCCCGAGTTGCCGGTGACGGTGGGGGCAGCCACGGTGCAGTTGGCCGGGTAGGGCGGCGTACCCAGCAGGGGTTCGTTGTAGGCGTACTGGAATGTCGCCGCCAGGGTGCTGGTGAATGTGCCGGCCGACAGCACCTGGCTGGCGGGATAGCGGCCATAGAGGATGACCGTGCCCGACCCCGATCCACCCAGCGCCGGCACCGGGTACTGCATCTGGTACATGGCCCAGGCCGGACTGCTGGCAACGCTGCTGCCGATCACGGTGGTGCGGTTGGCGTCGCTGTAGATCTGGTAGTTGAGGCGGTCGCCGAAGCTGTTGGCGAACGTGCGCGATGGCGTGATGGTGGTGCCGCCCGTTCCCGCCGGCAGGCCCACGCAGAAGGTGACGCGTACATTGGCCAGCAGGGCGACGGCTCCGGTGGTGCAGGTGATGGTGAAGGAGGTGGTGGTATCGACCAGGCCGTTGGAAACCGTGCCGAAGGCCAGGGTGGGGCTGCTCAGCGAACAGCTGGTCGCGGCCTGCGCGGGCAGGGCCTGCATGCCCAGCCACAGCGCCAGCAGCGCACCCAGTAGACGGATCATGGCCGTGGCTCGGCGATACAGCGCACCGCCGGCAACCGGCGCGTGCCCGCTGCCGGCCGCTGCACCTGCGCACGGCAGCGGCCGAGCTCACTGTCGATCAGCAGAGTCGCCGCCTCGGCGCTGAACTCCAGCCAGGCCTGGCCGTCGTGCCCGATAACGGTCGGTGCGATGCCCTGACCCTGCACCCGTGCACCCAGCGGCAGTGGTTTGCCATCGGCGTCTGTCAGCGTCAGCAATGCACCATGCGATTGCCGCAGCGGGAACTCCACCCGCATGCCGGCGCTCTGGCGTGGGGTAGCAAGTGTCTCCACCTGTTCGGCGCGCAGATCGGCGGGCAGGCCAAGGGTGTCGATGGTCAAGCGGTTGCGCTGCCACGACAGAAGGGGGGTGACCAGCAGCAGGCCCTTGTCATCGGTGACGCCGACCGGGCGGTTCTCCAGCAGCACCGGAACGCCGGGGCGGCCGGTGGACACCACCGCGAAGGCATCGGGTACCTCGCGCGCGGCGAACACGCTGCCGGCCATCCATACCAGGCTGCCGCTGGCATTGCCGTAAGCGAAGGTCTGGCCGCTGTTGCGGGAAATGCCGGCCGAATAGCGGCCATGAGCGCCCAGTGCGCCAATCTCGGCCAGGCCGCCGCCATCATCGCGTGCCTGCAGGCGCCAGCCGGGGCCGCCGCGGCTGCCATCGCCGGGCACCGGGCGCATGATCTCGGCACTGGCGTAGTGGCGCTCGCCATTGCGCTGGGCCGACAGGCTGGCCTGGCGATCCTCGCCAAGCCGGGTGCCCAGCGATAGATAGACGCTGCGGTTGCGCCGCTGGTCGATGTCCTGGGTGGCTGACAGATAGGCATTCCAGCGGCCGAACGCGCGCGACCAGAACAGGCTCAGGTAGCGGCTGCGGCTGAAGGGCAGCGCCTGCGGCGGCGCCGGCTGCGGTGCGTCCAGCAATGGTTGCGGCTGGTCCAGGCGCAGATAGCTGATGCTGAACGAGCCCAGATGCTCCAGGTCAACGCCGAAGGAGGCCTGCTCGCTCACCCGGGGCGGTACGTTGTCCTGCAGGCTGCCCAGATCGCGGTAGTCGCCGCTGGTACGGCGGCTGGCCAGATTGACGTTGAAGCGGCGGTTGTTCCAGTTGTAGCCCATGCCGTACTGGCGGCCATTGCGCTGGCCGTCGCGGCTTTCGCTCCAGTTGGCGCTGAGCACACCGGCCCGCCCCAGCAGCCAGGCGCCGCCAAGCCCTGCGTTGACGATGCCGCCTCCGCCTTCGGCATGGGCCTCTGCAGTGAAGCGGTTGTTGACGCCCCGTCGCAGGGTGGCGCTGGCAACCGTGTCGGCGTCGTAGCGGAAGGAGTGGATGCCATAGTCGCGCCGCAGCCGGCCGATGCCCGCCGACCAGTCGGACAGGCCGGCGGCCAGCAGCTGCTGGGTGCCGTAGAAGGAAAAATCCAGCGTCTGCATGCGGCCGAACGCATCGGTGACCACCACCTGCGCCGTGCCCGTGCCGTTGATGCCTGGCTGCGCCGCCAGCTGGAACGGGCCGACCGGCACCTGCCCGCTGTATTGGCGCAGGCCGTCGATGTACAGCTCGACACTGGAGGGGACCACCGCCTCGCCGAGGAAGGCCGGCGTCGGGGTCAGGACACGGTACGGCTGCAGCCCGTAGTTTCGACCGATCTGGATGCCGGCCATGCGCGCCGGCCGTGACCATTCCAGAAAGCCGCTGTAGAAATCGCCTACGGTCAGGGTCAGTGCCTGCTCTGGCAGGTCCAGGCGCCAGCTGGTATCCAGCCGAACCGATTCCTGCTGCCAGCCTTCGCCGGGCAACTGGTAGCTGCGCATCAGTGTGGTGTTGCGCAGGGTGCCGTTGCCGAACCCGAACAGACGCAGGTCGCTGTTGAGGCTGACGTTGCCCAGCCCGTCGCTGTGGCTTGCATAGACGTCGTAATTGAGAGCCATGCCCGGCGATACCTGCGCCTCCGGAGCGGTCTCGCTGCCCCTGCCCAGCTGTGCCACCGGCAGCTGCAGCTGCTGCAGCGGCACCTGCAGGTCGAGAACCTGAAGGCTGGCGTCGTAATGCACCACCAGCTGCGTGATCTGATCCAGATAAACCGGTGCATCGCCCTGCACCGGAAAGCCGAGCTGGCGCAGCGTGGCAGCGGGCGCCTGCAGTCGCCCGGCCTGCTCGTGGAACAGCAGCAGCCCGCGCGGGGCGTGGTTGAGGCTGGTGTCCAGATACAGCGCCTGCGGCGCGGTCAATGGCGTGGGGGCCGGCAGAGAGACTTCAGCGGAGATGTCGGCGCCAGCCGGCAGTCCGCGGCCGGCGCCATGCACGGAAACCGATGCCAGTCCGGTGCAGCAGGCCAGCACGCAGGCCTCAGCGAGCCGGCGGCGTCGTGGGCAGGGGCGTAAGCTGCGACCCACCATTGATCCTCGCACTGAAGATGCCGCCTGCCAGTTGTGCAGGGGCCTGCTGCAGCGCCCAGCGCATGGTCTGCCCGGGCAGCACATAGCCGACCAGGCCAGGCAGCAACGGCGTGCTGCGTTGGCCCAGCAGGACGGCCAGGTCGGCGACCTGCGCCTGTCCATCGCCGCTGTTGTGCACTTCCAGCATTGCCGGGCCGGCACCGTCCTGGATCAGCCGCGCCTGCAGCCGGGGTGCGGGTGGCTTGCCCTCGGGTTGCACGAACACGGGAATGGAATAGCGCAATACGAACTGCATCCCCTGGCGGGTGGGGTCATAGGCAGGGATCTCATCGACGATGACCCGGAATGCCTGCTGGACGGCGGGGGCGCTGGCATCGACGCGGACCAGGCGGACCAGCTGCCGCTGGCCGGCCGCCAGTGACTGCATGGGCGGGCTGGGCAGCAGGGCGTCACTGGCTTCCAGCTGGTCACGCCCGTCGGCCTGCTGCCATCGGTAGATACGCACCTGCACCTGCACCGGCTCGGTGCCGCTGTTGCTGATCCACAGCGCCTCGGCGTTCTGGTTGGCGCGCAGTTCGAACTGGGTGGGGGATACCTGCAGGCTGGCCGCCATGCAGAAGGCAGGCGGCAACGCGAGCACCATCAACGCCAGCTGTTGCAAGCGGCGTCCGCGGGGCATTGGCATCAGCACGCCCTCAATAGGTGATGGTGGCGGTGATGGTGTCCTGGTAGGAACCTGGGGCAGCGTTGTTGACGCTGGGGTTGGCCACCTGGCCATACACCTGGTAGACCTGGTTGGCGCCGGTGCCGGTGCCGGCCACGGTGTTGGTGCCGGTGCTGGCCCCCCATACCGTGTTGTGGCCCGAATCCTGGTAGAGCTGGTAGCCGACGAAGTTGTTGGCGGTCACCCCGGAGTCGGTGTTGCGCATGCGGCGGGTGGTCACATCGCCGGCGGTGCCTGGGTTGAGGCCGGCATTGAGCGCGATCGTGTAGGGGGTGGTCACGCTGCACTGGGCAGTTACCGTGCCTTGCGCATTCAGCGGGGTGACGGAGCTTGAATCAGCATTGCCGAAGTTGACGTTGGTCGCCGCAGCCGCGGTGATGGTGCAGGCCTTGTTGATGGTCAGCAGCACGTTGAAAGTGACGGTGTCGGCAGCGGCGACGGGGCCGGCAACCAGCAGGGCCAGGACCAGGGCCAAGGGGAGACGAACTGTGGATCGCATGGACAACCTCCCTGACCCGAAGGTCTGTTGAACAGAGCGAAGACGGCACGTTCGGCGCCGCTTTGACGACAGTGGCCCCAGCTTAGGCATCGCAAGTGTCTGTATTCCGTGAGAATCGGGGAATCGAAAGGGTGTTGACCATCACGCTTTCACATTCCTTGCCGGAACCGTGCATGGCCCGGATCGCCAGTTGGGTGGCGTTCGTTCGGATTGCGGCCGGATCGGCGATAATGGGCGCCATGAGCGTGAATCTGAAAACCCCGCAGGAAATCGAGATGATGCGAGTCGCCGGCCGCCTGGCCAGCGAAGTGCTCGACATCGTCACCCCCCACGTCAAGCCCGGTGTCACCACCGAGGAACTGGACCGCATCTGCCACGACCACATCGTGAACGTGCAGGGCACCATTCCGGCCAACGTCGGCTACCGCGGCTTCCCGAAGACCGTGTGCACCTCGGTCAACAACGTCATCTGCCACGGCATTCCCAGCGAAGGGAAGGTCCTGAAGGATGGCGACATCATCAATATCGACGTCACCGTCATCAAGGATGGCTGGCACGGCGACACCAGCCGCATGTTCTTCGTCGGCACCCCCTCGGTGATGGCGCGGCGGCTGGTGGAAGCCACCTACGAAGCCATGTGGCGCGGCATCCGCGCGGTGCGTCCGGGCGCGACGCTGGGCGACATTGGCCATGCCATCCAGAGCTATGCCGAAGGTGAGCGTTTCAGCGTGGTGCGCGAGTACTGCGGCCACGGCATCGGCAAGGTCTACCACGACGAACCGCAGGTGGTGCACTACGGCCGTCCCGGCCAGGGCCTGGTACTGCAGCCGGGCATGACTTTCACCATCGAGCCGATGATCAATGAGGGCACCCGCTACAACAAGGTGCTGCCGGATGGCTGGACCGTGGTGACCAAGGACCGCAAGCTGTCGGCGCAGTGGGAGCACATGATCGCGGTCACCGAGACCGGCGTCGACGTGCTGACCCTGTCGCCGGGCGAGTCGCAGGTCTCCTGAGGATGCTGCCGGCGAGTTCGCTGCTGGACACGCCGGCCGCGTCGCTCAATGACACGGACTGGGCTGCTGCCGCGCGCCAGGCGCTGCAGCAGGCCGACGCGCGCCTCTACCGCCGCTTCGACCAGGGCGACAACATCGAGCGCCTGCTGGCGCTGCGAGCGCGCGCTGCCGACCACCTGATCCGCCTTGCCTGGCAGCGATGCCTGCCCACCGACAGCGGCCTGTCGCTGTTCGCGGTGGGCGGCTACGGGCGTGGGGAACTGTTCCCGTGTTCGGACATCGACCTGCTGGTATTCGGAGAGCCGGCGGCGCAGCTGGCCCACGAGGCCGCGCTGGCGCGCCTGTTCGCGCTGTTGTGGGATTGCGGGCTGGCGGTCAGCCACGCCGTGCGCTCGGCCGCGCAGTGCCGTGAGGCTGCTGCCGACCAGACGGTGATGACCGCACTGATCGAGGCGCGCCCGATACTTGCCGAAGATGCGATCCGGCGCGCGCTGCGCGAAGCCATCGATGACCGTGAGCTGTGGCCGGCGCGTGCGTTCTTCCTGGCCAAGCTGGAAGAACTGCGCAACCGTCACCAGCGTTTCGGCGACACCGCCGACAACCTGGAGCCCGACCTGAAAGATGGTCCCGGCGGCCTGCGTGACCTCAATACGCTGGGATGGATGGCGCTGCGCGCGTTCGGTGTGCGCGATCTGGAAGCGCTGGTCGGGTTGGGCCACCTGGGGGCCGACGAAGCGGCTGCACTGAAGCGCGAGCGCGCGGTGCTGGCACGCCTGCGCTTTGGCCTGCACCTGGTGGCACGTCGCCCGGAAGAGCGCCTGCGCTTCGATTACCAGAAGACCCTGGCCGCGCGCCTGGGCTTCGAAGACGACGCCGAGAACCTCGGTGTCGAGAAAATGATGCAGGGGTTCTACCGCGCCGCACTGGTGGTGCGCCGGATCAGCGACCGCCTGCTGCAGCGCTTCGAGGAGCAGTTCGATGGCGAGGCGCAGCCGGAACCGCTGACCGTTGGTTTCTCCCTGCGTCGTGGCTATCTGGCCGCCAACGAGGCCGAATGGCCGCGTGGCGACATCGGCCAGGTATTCGCGCTGTTCGCCGGTTGGGCCAACAACCCGCAGGTACGCGGCCTGCATTCGTTGACCGCGCGCGCGTTGGCCGAATCGTTGCCACTGCTGCCGGCCTACGACCAGGCCGATTCCGATGCACGCGAGCATTTCCTGGCGCTGCTGCGCGGTCAGCGCCCGGTCGATACGCTCTCGCGCATGGCGCGGCTGGGCGTGCTCGGGCAGTGGATTCCCGCCTTCGCCCAGGTCAGCGGGCGCATGCAGTTCGATCTGTTTCATGTCTATACCGTCGACCAGCACACGCTGATGGTCCTGCGTAACATCGGCCTGTTCGCCAGCAGCCGTGCCGACGAGCGCTTCTCGATCGCGCACGAGGTGTGGCCACGCCTGCGCAAACCGGAACTGTTGTTGCTGGCCGGCCTGTTCCATGACATCGCCAAGGGCCGTGGCGGTGATCACTCGGAACTGGGGGCGGTCGATGCGCGTGCGTTCTGCCAGGCGCACGGACTGAGTGCCTCCGATACCGAGCTGGTCGCGTGGCTGGTCGAGCAGCACCTGCGCATGTCCATGACCGCGCAGAAGCAGGACATCGCCGATCCGGTGGTGATCCATCGCTTCGCCACCCTGATCGGCAGCCGTGATCGTCTGGACTACCTGTACCTGCTGACCTGCGCCGACATCGCCGGCACCAGCCCGAAGCTGTGGAACGCATGGAAGGACCGGCTGCTGGCCGACCTGTACTTCGCCACGCGGCGTGCGCTGCGCGAGGGCCTGGAGCATCCGGTACCGGCCGCCGAGCGCGTGGCCGAAGCACGTGACAGCGTGCGCGCACTGGTGCGCGAGCAGGGTTACGACGACGCCACCATCGATCGCCAGTTCGCGGTGATGCCCGACGAAGGCTTCATCCGCCTGCGCCCGGAGCAGCTGGCCTGGCAGGCCGCTGCCCTGGTGCCGGTGAAGCAGGGGCAGGCGCTGGTGAAGGTGCGCCGGATCAGCGTCGACGATCCCGCGCTGGAAGTGTTCGTGCACTCGCCTGACCGCGACGGCCTGTTCGCAGCGATCGTGATGACGCTGGACCGCAAGGGCTACGGCATCCATCGTGCGCGCGTGCTGGATGGCCCGGCCGATACCATTTTCGATACGTTTGAAGTGAGCCCGGCCGATACCTTCGCCGATGGCAGCAGTGCCAACCTGGAAGCCGCCCTGCGTGAAGCGCTCAGCGGTGACCTGACCCGCCTGCGGCCGTCACGCCGTGTGGTGCCCCGGCAGCTGCGCCACTTCCGTTTTGCGCCGCGCATCGAGTTCCGCGATGAACCCGGCGCGACCCGTTTTGCCCTGGTCGCCCCCGACCGTCCCGGCCTGCTGGCCGATGTGGCGTTCGTGCTGCGCAACCAGGGCCTGCGCGTGCAGGACGCGCGCATTGCCACCTTTGGCGAACGCGCCGAAGATACCTTCGTGATCAGTGACGAACACGACCTCCCCCTGACTGAACCCGCCCGGCAGCAGCTGCATGACGCAATGCTGGCCTGCCTGGACCCTGATCGAAACGCCGGAGACCCCGCCTGATGGCCACCAAGCCCGCCAAGAAAGTTCCACAACAGCCGAAGGCTGGTCAGACTGCCGCGACCACCAAGAGCGCAGCGGCCCGGAAAACTGCTGCCGTCACGCCGGCCGCGAAGAAGGCCGCTGCGCCGAAGAAGGCCGCTGCAGTGAAGGCCCCGGTGAAAAAAGCCGCAGCAGCGAAGAAGGCTCCGGCCAAGAGCGCTGAAACCACGCGCGCCGAGACCATCGCCCGCAAGTCGCTGCGCAAGCCGGCGTCGCCGGGCGTGGAAGAACTTAAGTTCGGCATCGAGAGCGCCTTCGAGCGCCGCGCCACGCTGACCCTGCACGAGCTGGAAGGCTCGACCAAGCCGCTGGTCAACCGCGTGATCGATGGCCTGGAGAGCGGCGAATTCCGCGTTGCCGAGCCGGACGGCCACGGCGGCTGGAAGGTCAACGAGTGGTTGAAGAAGGCGGTGCTGCTGTATTTCCGCGTCAATGACATGGCCGTGGTCGACGCAAAGCCGGCGCCGTTCTGGGACAAGGTCGAATCGCGCTTTGCCGGCTATGACGAGGCGAAGTTCCGCCGTGGCGGCGTGCGCGTGGTGCCGGGGGCAATCGCCCGCCGCGGCACCTACTTCGGCAAGGACGTGGTGCTGATGCCGAGCTTCACCAACATCGGCGCCTACGTCGGCGAAGGCACCATGGTCGATACCTGGGCCACCGTGGGTTCGTGCGCGCAGATCGGCCAGCATTGCCACCTGTCCGGCGGCGCTGGCATCGGCGGTGTGCTGGAACCGCTGCAGGCCAGCCCGACCATCATCGAGGACCACTGCTTCATCGGTGCGCGTTCGGAAGTGGTGGAAGGCGTGGTGGTCGGCCACCACAGCGTGATCGGCATGGGCGTGTTCCTCAGCCAGAGCACCCGCATCTACAACCGTGCCACCGGCGAGATCAGCTACGGCTACATCCCCCCGTACAGCGTGGTGGTGTCCGGCTCGTTGCCGAGCAAGGACGGTACCCACTCGCTGTACTGCGCGGTGATCGTCAAGCAGGTTGATGCCAAGACCCGCAGCAAGACCAGCGTCAACGACCTGCTGCGCGGCCTGGCCGACTGAAGGTGATTGCGCCGGAGGATCTGGCGCAGTCCGCGATCTACCGGCATCCGTCCGACACCCTGGTCGGGCGGATGCTGCCGCGCCTGCTGCACGCTCCGCGCTGGACCCGGCTGCGCCGCGCACTGTCGCGGCGCTGGCCGATGCTGGCGCTGGTCAGTGACGTGCGCGATGTGGTCTACGTGAGCTGGTGGGTCGACGTGCGCCACGCACCAACGCCGCCACCGGGCCATCATTACGTGGTCCATGCCGGACGTACGCCTTACACCATCCTCAGCTACCGTCACGGCCACTTCGGGCCGGCGTTGGCCGGGCCGCTGCGTTTCCTGATGCCGTCGCCAAGGCAGAGCAACTGGCGCTGGTACCTGCGCCGCGACGACGATCCGGACGGAACGCCGGTGGTGCTGTTCGATCGCAATGTGATGGACCAGCTGCCCTTCGTGGCTGGCGCGCGTGCGTTCAGCGATGCCATGCAGCCGCATCTGCCCACACGCTTCGAGCATGTGGTGCGCACCGATGGCGATGGGTACACCCTGATCGAAGGCGGGCAGGGCAGTGCGCCGAGGTTGCACCTGCAGTGGCAGGCCGCTGCAGGCCGGGAGGATGCGGCGGCGTGGTCGGCGGCCTTCGGCGGGCACCAGGCCGTGCTGCGTTTCGTCACCTGCCAGGACGAGGCCATCGCCCGTACCTGCGACGCCCGCTGGGCCAGCACCCGCATCGCGCTGCCGGTGGAGATCGCACAGCTGCAACCGCTGCAGCTGGAAGGCGAACCGCAGTGCCCGCGCCTGCAGGCAATGGGCGTGGCGCTGCACGAGGGGCTGGCCTTCCGGCTGCCAAGGGTGCCGTTCCGGGTCGTGTCCGAGCGCCTGTTGTGAGATTCTGGCCCTCTGTTTTCCAGCATCACAGATGGCCATGAGCACCACTGTCTACGGTTTGAAGAACTGCGATACCTGCAAGAAGGCGACCAAGTGGCTGGACCGCTTCGGCGTGCCGTACACCTTCGTCGACTACCGCGACAACAAACCCAGCCCGGAAACGCTGCTGGCATGGGCGGCGCAGCTGGGTGGCCTGGCCGCGATGGTCAACAAGTCCTCCACCACCTGGCGGCAGCTGCCGGACAACCGCAAGGCTGCTGATTCCGAGGCCGAATGGAAGCTGCTGCTGCGCGAGTACCCGCAGCTGATCAAGCGTCCGCTGGTGGTCACTGCCGATGGCACGGTCAGCCAGGGGTTCAGTGACAACGGTTTCAAGGCCCGCTTCGGCGTGGGTGACGCATGAGTGCGGTCCTCGACCTGACCTGCGAACTGATCGCACGACCCTCGGTGACGCCGGATGATGCTGGCTGCCAGACACTGCTGGCGGCACGCCTGAAGCAGGCCGGGTTCCAGTGCGATCACCTGCGCCTGGGCGAGGTCGACAACCTGTGGGCGACCCATGGGCAGGGTGCGCCGGTGCTGGTGCTGCTGGGCCACACCGACGTGGTGCCGCCCGGCCCGCGCGAGGCCTGGGCCAGCGATCCGTTCACGCCGCAGATCCGTGAGGGTGTGCTGTACGGCCGTGGCACCGCCGACATGAAGGGCAGCGTGGCGGCGTTCGTGGTGGCCGCCGAGCAGTTCGTGGCCGCGCATCCCGATCATCCCGGCACGCTGGCGGTGCTGCTGACCAGCGACGAGGAGGGCGATGCCATCGATGGCGTGCGCCACGTTGCACGGCTTTTCGCCGAGCGCGGCCAGCGCATCGACTGGTGCATCACCGGCGAGCCGTCGTCGACCGCGACGCTGGGTGACCTGCTGCGCGTGGGTCGTCGCGGCAGCCTGTCGGCCAAGCTGCGCGTGCAGGGCGTGCAGGGTCATGTGGCGTATCCGGAGAAGGCACGTAACCCGATCCACCAGGCGGCGCCGGCCCTGGCCGAGCTGAGTGCGCGGCGCTGGGATGACGGCTACGAGAGTTTCCCGCCGACCAGCCTGCAGATCTCCAACATCCATGCCGGTACCGGTGCCAACAATGTGATTCCCGGCGAGCTGGAGGTGGATTTCAACATCCGCTACAACCCGCACTGGGATGCGCCGAAGCTGGAGGCGGAGATCACTGCACTGTTGGACCAGCATGGCCTGCAGTACACGCTCAAGTGGCATCGCAGCGGTGAGCCGTTCTACACCCCGGAAGGCACGCTGCGTGCGACTGCGCGCGCGGTACTGGCCGAGCACATCGGCCGCGCACCGGAAGAAAGCACCGGCGGAGGCACCTCCGATGCACGCTTCATCGCGCCGCTGGGCGCGCAGTGCATCGAAGTGGGGCCGGTCAACGCCAGCATCCACCAGGTGGACGAGAACGTGCGCGTGGACGAGCTGGAAGCACTGCCGGGGTTGTACCAGCGGCTGGTGGAACGGTTGCTGGTGT
This sequence comes from Stenotrophomonas sp. 1L-E-5-B-C3, assembly GCF_057292075.1. Lineage (NCBI taxonomy): Bacteria > Pseudomonadati > Pseudomonadota > Gammaproteobacteria > Lysobacterales > Lysobacteraceae > Stenotrophomonas > Stenotrophomonas sp. 1L-E-5-B-C3. The sequence goes on along the minus strand of NZ_JBXAWS010000004.1, from coordinate 23,170 downwards.
GAGCCCCGCAGTGGGGATGCCTCGATCCTGCTGAGGTGGGTGCCGACCGTTGGTCGGCACGCCTCCCGCCGGGGCCGCTTCTCTACTCCGAAAAAATGAAGAACGGCGGCTCGATCGCCTTCTTCCAATAACTTGGCGCGGCCATGTAGAAGTGCTGCGCCTCGGCGCGCGCGAACCAGCGCGCCGCAGCATCGGTGTCCTTCTCCACGCCCGGCGCACTCCGGCCCAGCAGCAGCCCGGCGAAGTACTGGCCGAACACATTGCCCCTCTCACCGGCGCGCTGGTACAGCTGCAGGGCACGGGCAGGATCGCGTGGCAGGCCGACGCCCTTTTCAAGCAGCGCGCCAAGATCGACCTGTGCGTCGGCGTCGCCTGCAGCGGCGCGGCGTTGGATCCTCGCCACCAGCGGATGCACGGTATCGCCTGTGGCCGCTACCGCACCGGGCAGTCCCGACGATGACGACGCATAGCGCTGGTATACCATCGCGCGCAGGTCCCAACGCAGTGCGCGCTGGGCGTCGTCGCGCTCGCGATAGGCCTTGGCCAGGTCGAAGAACGCGTACGGATTGCCGTGATTGGCGGCGGCCAGAGACCAGCGTTCGCCACGTCGCCAGGACGCGCGCAGCACCGGTGCTGGGTTGATGTGTGGACTGTCGGCATACCGCAGCGTGCCGGAGGTCCAGATCCGGCCCAGCGCCTCTTCCGCCTTGGTGTTGTGGAAGCTCCAGGGCGTGACCGCCGCGGCGCGCTCGTAGTAGGTGACGGCGCGCAGATCGTTGAAGCGCTCGAAGGTCCGCGCGGTTTCCCAGGCACCGTCGAAGCTGCCATCGGTTCCGCGTTGCTCCAGTGCCTGCTGCTGGTCCAGCTGCAGTGTGGAGGGTGGGGGCAGGCTCTGGCAGGCGGCCAGGCCTAGGCAGAGCAGGGCGGCCAGCGCCCCGGTGCGTCCATTGCGGTGTTGCATTCCTGTTACACGGTTCAGGGCGGGCCATTATGCGCTTCAGGCGTGGTTGCCGACGCAACTGTTGCACCGCGCCGGAAACCGGGGTAGGGTCGATGCCATGTCAATCCGCTTGGCCACCGCCGTCAATAACAACAACCGCAATAATCTGCGCGCGAATAATCGTGCGCGGCCGATGCGGGACTGCGCCCTGGGTAGATAGACAGCAACACACGCCCGGACACCAGAAAACCCGCATCAGCCGATGCGGGTTTTTTTGTGCCCGGGTGCAGTCCCACCCGGGCCTGGTTGCCGGTCGAACACCTTCCCCGTGAAATCCCCACAACAGGAGCTCTGCCATGTGTTCGATCTTCGGAATCTTCGGCCTGCAGGCCGGTGACGATCTTCCCGCCCTGCGCCGCCATGCGCTGGAACTGTCGCAGCGCCAGCGCCACCGTGGCCCGGACTGGAGCGGCGTGTACCTCGACGAAGGTGCGCTGCTGGTCCATGAGCGGCTGGCCATCGTCGACCCGGCCGGTGGTTCGCAGCCGCTGCTGTCGGCCGATGGCCAGCTGGCGCTGGCGGTGAACGGCGAGATCTACAACCACCAGGCATTGAAGGCGGTGCTGACCACCGCCTACGACTTCCAGACCGGTTCGGACTGTGAAGTGATCAACGCGCTGTACCGTCAGGGCGGTACGCCAGCACAGTGGCTGGAACAGCTCAACGGCATCTTCGCCTTCGCCCTGTGGGATCGCGATGCTGGCCGTGTACTGGTGGCACGCGATCCGGTCGGCGTGGTGCCGCTGTACTGGGGTCACGATGCACAAGGCCGGCTGCGCGTAGCCTCGGAAATGAAGGCACTGGTCGATACCTGTGCCGATGTCGCGCAGTTCCCGCCGGGCCACTATTTCGACAGTGCCAGCGGTGAGCTGGTGCGCTACTACCAGCAGCCGTGGCGGGACTATGGCGACGTGCAGGGCCGCCAGGCCGACCTCGCCGAGCTGCGCCAGGCCTTCGAACATGCGGTGGAACGCCAGCTGATGAGCGACGTGCCGTACGGCGTGCTGCTGTCCGGTGGCCTCGATTCGTCGCTGGTGGCGGCGGTGGCCGCGCGCTATGCGCGCCGCCGCATCGAGGATGGCGGGCAGACCGAAGCCTGGTGGCCGCGCCTGCATTCGTTCGCGATCGGCTTGAAGGGCTCGCCCGATCTGGCGGCCGCGGCGATCGCTGCCGAGGCACTCGGCACCGTGCATCACGGCTTCGAATACACCTTCGAGGAAGGCCTCGATGCGCTGCCGGAAGTGATCCGCCACATCGAAACCTATGACGTCACCACCATCCGTGCCTCCACGCCGATGTTCCTGCTGGCGCGGCGGATCAAGGCGATGGGCGTGAAGATGGTGCTCTCCGGCGAAGGCAGCGATGAGATCTTCGGTGGCTACCTGTACTTCCACAAGGCGCCGGATGCGCGCGAATTCCACGACGAGCTGGTACGCAAGCTCGATGCCCTGCACAACTACGATTGCCTGCGCGCCAACAAGTCGATGATGGCCTGGGGCGTGGAGCCGCGTGTCCCGTTCCTCGACCGCGAGTTTCTCGACGTGGCGATGCGCTTCGATGCCGCGCACAAGATGGTCGGTGCCGGCTTCGGTGGGCGCCGCATCGAGAAGGCGGTGCTGCGCGAAGCATTCGAGGGCTACCTGCCGGACAGCATCCTGTGGCGGCAGAAGGAGCAGTTCAGCGATGGCGTCGGCTACGGCTGGATCGACGGGCTGAAGGCGCATGCCGAAGCGCAGGTGAGCGACCGTGTGTTGGCGGCAGCGGACAAGCGCTTCGCGCACAACCCGCCGCAGACCAAGGAGGCGTACTACTACCGCCACCTGTTCGAGCAGTTCTTCCCGAGTCGTGCTGCGGCGGAGACCGTGCCGGGCGGCAAGTCGATTGCCTGTTCGTCGCCGGCCGCCATTGCCTGGGATGCCAGCTTCGCGGCAGCGGCGGACCCCTCGGGCCGCGCGATTGCCGGCGTGCACGAGCAGGCACTGGCCTAAGTCCCAAAAAGGGGACGGAGGGAATTAAGTCGTTTTTGCCACAAACGACTTAATTCCCTCCGTCCCCTTTTTCGTATCATCGCCCCCTGCACATTGGGGAATGTTCATGGACGTACAGACCGGGGGCCGGGCGCCGCCGATCAAGTGGGGATGGCGCTACCTGGCCTGGGCCGGGGTGCCGTTGCTGGCCGGCGTGCTGCTGGCGCGATATGCCGGGCCGGCGGCGCCTGCGGTGGTTGCCCGTGCCACCGCCGCCGCTGAAGGCGGCTGGGCTCAGCATCTGGAGTCCCCACTGGGCCTGTTCCTGCTGCAGCTGCTGGTGCTGCTGCTGGTGGCCAAGGGCGCGGGCGCGCTGCTCAAGCGCTTTGGACAACCGGCGGTGATCGGCGAGATGGCCGCTGGCCTGATGATGGGGCCGCTGGTGCTCGGCAGCCTGCTGCCGCAGCTGCATGGTGCCTTGTTCCCGGCCATTTCGCTGGGGCCGCTGGGCATGCTCAGCCAGCTGGGCGTGCTGATGTTCCTGCTGGTGGCCGGTGCCGAGCTGGACCTGGCGGCGCTGCGTGGCCGCCGGCGCTTCGCCTTCACGGTCAGCCATGCCGGCATCGCGGTGCCGTTCGTGCTTGGCGTCGCCCTGGCGATCTGGCTGTATCCGCAGCACGGCCCGCAGGGCGTGGGCTTCACTGCCTTCGCGCTTTTCGTTGGTATTTCGATGAGCATCACCGCGTTCCCCGTGTTGCTGCGCATCCTTGCCGATCGTGGGATCACACAGACGCCATTGGGTCAGACCGCGATCGCCTGCGCGGCATTGGGCGATGCCACCGCCTGGTGCCTGCTGGCCTTGATCGTCGCTGCGGCCCAGGCCAGCGGCTGGTTGCCGGCCAGCCTCAACCTGCTGTGCGTGGTCGTGTTCGTGGCGCTGATGCTGGGGCTGGTGAAGCCGTGGTTTGCCCGCCAGCAGATCGCGCCGGGCCGTGAGGGACGTTGGCTGCTGGGCATCCTGCTGCTGTCGCTGGCCAGTGCGCTGGTCACCGAGATGCTGGGCATCCACGCCCTGTTCGGTGCATTCGCTGCGGGCGTCGCGGTATCGTCCAACGCGCAGCTGCGCGACCTGTTGATGGCCCGCGTCGAACCGTTCGCGGTGACCCTGCTGCTGCCGTTGTTCTTCGCCATGACCGGCCTGCGCATGCGCGCCGATGCGCTGCAGGCCAGCGATATCGTGTTGTGCGTGGTGGTGATTGCGGTGGCCACGGCCGGCAAGCTGCTGGGCACCTTCAGTGCCGCACGCAGCGCCGGCATGCCCACACGCGAAGCGTGGCGGCTGGGCGCGTTGATGAACACCCGTGGCCTGATGGAGCTGATCGTGCTCAACCTGGGCTACGAGCTGGGCCTGCTCGGCGACCGCCTGTTCGCGGTGCTGGTGATCATGGCGTTGGTGACCACGGCGATGACCGGGCCGCTGCTGAACCTGATCGAGCGACGCCGGGGCTGAGCGCTGGACGGTAGTGCCGGCCGCTGGCCGGCATCCAGGCTGGTGTGTCCAGCATCATGAGGTTGCCGGCCAGCGGCCGGCACTACCGCGCTGGTACCAGCGTCATCGTGTGCTGCGCTTTGCCGGGCAGGAACGGCGTCGGCCGCCCATGCACCCAGTCTTCGTGGCCGGCGCCCCAGTACGGCGACAGCGGGTGCCCGCTCTGGCCGCCGGGCATGTGCACGATGCCGTCGGCCTCGTGGCCGGGCGAAACCACCATGCGTTCGGAGGCGCCGAAGTTGGGCGTCTGCACGCGCGGCATGTCACGGTCGCCGGGCAGCGGGTCGGCGGGCATGCACAGCCAGCGCTTGGCGACCTCGGGCAACGCCCGTGTGACAGGGTGGCAGAGCGCCGCGGTGTTGCGCTCTCCCCAGGTGCGCTGGGCCAGTGGGCCCTGCTTGGCCAGCTCGCTCTCGGTGCGGCGTGCGGCATCAAGCAGCAGCGCGTCCCAGCTGTCGTAGGCCGGTGGCAACAGGTTGGCGGGGCGTTGCTGCAGCATCGGCCAGGCCACACCTTCAAGTTGTGCCAGGCGTGGGTCCAGATAGTCATCGCCCAGCTGCGCGTTGGCCGGTGCCAGCAGTGCATCGGACAGGGTATCCATCACCTGCGTTCGGAACTCGCGCACCACCCGGTAGCTCACCGAGCTGGCCGAGGCCCGGCCGCCCCATTGGTGGCTGACGGACTTCAACCGCTTCAGCGCAGGATCGTCACTGCGTTCGATGACGTCATGCAGCAACGCCCACCAGCGCTGCAGGAACACAGCGCGATCATCGAGCTGGATCGCCAGCAGGTCGTGTTCGTCGAAGCGGTCCTGGATGGCGAGCAGATCGCGGATCTGCTGCGCACGCGCGCCGAGGTCATAGCCACCGTTGCCGACGGTAGCCAGCGCCTCGCCGTCGAGGACGCGACCGTTGGCGGTCCACAGGCGATGGTTGGGGGGATCGATCAGTGCCGGCGAGGCATCGCTGCGGATCGGCCACGGCGCGCAGTCCTGGTTGCTGGCGGCATTGAAGCCGGCCGGTGCACAGCCGGGGCCGCGGTCAGGACGGGCACCGATCAGCCGCCAGGCAATGCGTCCGCTGCGGTCGCCGACCACCAGGTTCTGGGCGGGAATGCCGGCGTGGTCGGCGAAGTGCAGGGCGCCGTCCAGGTCGCCGGCACGGGCCAGGTCACCGAAGTCCAGGCGCACCGCGCCGGGCAGGTGCGCGACCCAACGGAGCGCATCGCCGCTGCCATCGGCATGGGTGTGCAGGATCGGCCCCCAGGCGGTTTCGCGCACCGGAAACACCACATCGGCCTGGCGGGCCACCGCAATGCGTTCCTCGTGCACGGTGACGGCGGCGTTGGCCGGTTCCGTGCGGTAGTCCGCCGTGTCGATGTAGCTGTTGGTGAAGCCCCAGGCGACGTGGCCGTTGCTGCCGACAATTACCGCCGGCAGGCCAGGCAGCGAGAAGCCGGTGACGTCGACCTGGCCGCCAGCAGCCTGCGGGTCGGGGTAACGCAGGCGCACCCGGAACCACAGGCCAGGCGCGCGCAGGCCCAGGTGCATGTCGTCGGCGACGATCGCGCGGCCGTCGGCAGTGAGTGCGCCGGCCACCGCGAAGTTGTTGCTGCCGATGACGTCCGCCTCCTCCTGCTCGGTGCTCTGCTTTCCCTTCAATGTGCGCAGATCGAGCTGGCTTGCGTCGGGCAGGGCCGCGTTGCCGGTGGCTTCGCCGAACAGCGGTGCATCCCATTCGGTGCCGTCGTGGGCAATCAGCGCGTACAGCGCCGGCGGCACCACCGCGCGGATGCGGCTCAGGGCAAGCTCGGTCTGGTTGTTCGGGTCCTGCAGGTCGGCGTACATGGCCAGGCCGGCCAGCACGCTGTCACTGGCCTGCCACGGCTGTGGCGATTGCCGCAGCAGCAGGTAGGCCCACGGTCGCACGGAGAGATCGGTCAGGCCCTCGTTGACCCCTCCGACGTAGGCGCTCACGGCTTCGATGTTGTCGCCCAGCGCAGCCTGCATGTTCGCCTCGGTGCGCGCGCGCAGCCGGTGCACGCGCATGCGCTTGTCGGCGTCGATGGCCTTCGGCCCGAACAGCGCCGACAGCTCGCCGGCGGCACTGCGGCGCATCAGGTCCATCTCGAAATAGCGCTCCTGTGCGTGCACGTGGCCGAGTGCACGCATCGCGTCGGCCTGACTGCCGGCAGTGATGGTGACCACGCCCAGCGCATCGCGCTCGATGGTGACCGGCCTGGCCAGCCCAGGCAGTGCATGTTCGCCGTCGAGGTCGGCCAGGCTGCCGCGCAGCAGCAGCCACAGGCCCAGTACGGTAACCAGCACGATGGCGATCAGCACGCCCAGCACCCAACGCCATGTACGTCGCATCGCACGTCCTTTCCGAACTCGTGGGCCGATTGTAGCCGCAGGCGCAACTGCGACTGATTCCGATTAGATCACCGTATTTTGAAATGCGGCACCCTATGTCACATCGATTCACAGGAGCCCCCCCATGAAAGGCAACCCGGACGTCATCGCCTGCCTGAAGGAACTGCTGCGCGGCGAACTCGCTGCCCGCGACCAGTACTTCATCCATTCCCGCCGCTACGAGGACCAGGGCCTGTTCGCGCTGTACGAACGCCTGAACCACGAGATGGAAGAGGAAACCCAGCACGCCGACGCGCTGCTGCGCCGGATCCTGTTCCTCGGCGGCGACCCGGACATGCGCCCGCATGCCACCGAGCCGGGCAAGACCGTGGAGGAGATGCTGCAGAAGGATCTCGATACTGAATACGCGGTTCGGAACAATCTCGCCGCCGGCATGAAGCTGTGCGAAGAGAAGGGCGACTACGTGAGCCGCGACATGCTGCTGGCGCAGCTGAAGGACACCGAGGAAGACCACGCCTGGTGGCTGGAACAGCAGCTGGGCCTGATCAAGCGCATCGGCCTGGAGCTGTACCAGCTGAGCAAGATCGACGGCAACGGCGCCCCGGCGCACTGAGCCGGCACCGCTCACTGTAGAGCCGACCGCTGGTCGGCTGCATTTCGCAGAGCAGCCGACCAGCGGTCGGCTCTACCAGAAGAAGCACAGCGTTCTGTCGCCCGCCAGCACCGGAGCATCGCCAGCCAGCTTTCGCCAGCCAGCTGCTCCACCGCCCGCCAGCCGACAACGAAAAAGCCGGGGAATGCCCCGGCTTTTTCGTGTCTGATCTCCGGCAAGGCGTGTCAACCAAGGTTGACACCTACCAGGGACGTTGCCCGGGGTCAGAGCCCGTTCCGACGGAACGGGATCCGACCCCCAGCCCTCATTCCACCGACAGGCCTTCGACCTTCTGCCAGCCACGCGGCAGCAGGTGCCCGCGGGTGGCGCGGGCGCCGAGGTAGGCGTCGAGCTCGTTGAACTTCAGCCCCATCGTGCGCTGCCCGCTGCGTACCTGCAGGGTCTGCCCCGGGCTGATCGCCACGATGGCGACCACGCGTTCGGTGGCGAGCTTGGCCTTGGGGATCTCGATGATCTTGTTGCCCTTGCCCTTGTCCAGTTCTGGCAGGTCGTTGGCGGCGATTGCCAGCAGGTTGCCCGAACTGGTCACCGCCACGATGCGGTCGGTGGCGACGTTGGCCACCACCGACGGGGTCAGCACGGTCGAACCGGCTGACAGGTTCAGCATCGCCTTGCCGGCCTTGTTGCGGCCGATCAGGTTCTCGAAGCGGGTGACGAAGCCGTAGCCGTGGGTGGAGGCCAGCACGAAGCGGGTCTCCGGCTCGGCGCTGGCCAGGGTCACGAAGCTGGTGCCCGCGGCCGGCGAGAAGCGGCCGGTCAGCGGTTCACCGTTACCACGCGCGGAGGGCAGGGTATGCACCGGCGTCGAGTAGGCGCGACCCTCGCTGTCCAGGAACGCGACCTGCTGGGTGCTGCGTGCGCGCACCGCACCCTGCAGCGCGTCGCCATCGCGATAGGACAGCGTCGAGGCATCGATGTCGTGGCCCTTGGCGGCGCGGATCCAGCCCTTTTCGGACATCACCACCGTCATCGGCTCGCTCGGCACCAGCTCGGTCTCGTCGATGGCCTGCGCGGCCTGGCGCTGCACCAGCGGCGAACGGCGTGCGTCGCCGAACTTCTTGGCATCGGCGGTCAGTTCGTCGCGGATCAGCTTCTTCAGCTTGGTCTTGCTGTCGAGGATGCCGAGGATCTTCTCGCGCTCCTTGGCCAGCTCGTCCTGCTCGCCACGGATCTTCATCTCTTCCAGGCGCGCCAGCTGTTTCAGCTTGGTTTCCAGGATGTACTCGGCCTGGTCGTCGGACAGGCCAAAGCGCGCGATCAGCGCCGCCTTCGGTTCGTCCTCGGTCCGGATGATGTGGATCACCTCATCCAGGTTGAGGAACGCGACCAGCAGGCCTTCCAACAGGTGCAGGCGGCGCTCGACCTTCTGCAGGCGGTGCTGCAGGCGGCGGGTGACTGTGTTGCTGCGGAAGGTCAGCCATTCGCTGAGCAGCATCTTCAGGTTCTTCACCTGCGGACGGCCGTCCAGCCCGATCACGTTGAGGTTGACGCGGTAGCTGCGCTCCATGTCCGTGGTCGCGAACAGGTGGCCCATCAGCTGCTCGGCGTCGACGCGGTTGGAACGCGGCACCAGCACCACGCGCACCGGGTTGGCATGGTCAGACTCATCGCGGATATCTTCCAGCCAGGGCAGCTTCTTGGCGCGCATCTGCGCGGCGATCTGCTCGATCACCTTCGACGGCGACACCTGGAACGGTAGCGCGGTGACCACGATGTTGTTGGCTTCCTTGGTGAAGGTCGCACGCGCACGCACGCTGCCGTTGCCGGTCTCGTACATGTTCCGCAGGTCATTGGCCGCAGTGATGATCTCGGCGCTGGAGGGGTAGTCCGGTCCCTGCACGTGCTCGCACAGGTCGCGCACGCTGGCCTCGGGGTTGTCCAGCAGGTGCAGCAGCGCGCTGACGATCTCGTTGAGATTGTGCGGCGGTACGTCGGTGGCCATGCCTACGGCAATGCCGGTGGTGCCGTTCAGCAGCAGGTGCGGCAGCCGCGCCGGCATCCAGGTCGGCTCCTGCAGGGTGCCGTCGAAGTTCGGTGCCCAGTCGGTGGTGCCCTGGCCCAGTTCGCCCAGCAGCACTTCGGCAATCGGGGTCAGCTTGGATTCGGTGTAACGCATCGCCGCGAACGACTTCGGGTCGTCGCTGGAGCCGAAGTTGCCCTGGCCCTCGATCAGCGGGTAGCGGTACGAGAACGGCTGCGCCATCAGCACCAGCGCCTCGTAGCACGCGCTGTCGCCATGCGGGTGGTACTTACCGATGACGTCACCGACGGTGCGCGCGGACTTCTTCGGCTTGGACGCGGCATTCAGGCCCAGCTCGCTCATCGAATAGATGATGCGGCGCTGTACCGGCTTCAGGCCGTCGCCGATGAACGGCAGGGCACGGTCCAGGACCACGTACATCGAGTAGTCGAGGTAGGCGCGTTCGGCGTACTCGCGCAGCGGCAGTTGTTCGAATCCGTGGAACACGGGGCGGGCAAGATCGGTCATGCGGCGTTGTTACCTATTGTCGGGAGGCGGCGACGGCGGTCGCCGCTCGCAATCCTGTGATTATCCGGATGCGGCCGGGGATGCCAAGCCACGCGCAGGGTCCAGCCCGGTTTCCAGGCCATGTCCGGCCCGCGCCAGGTAGCGCCCGGGCGGCAAACCGAAGTGGCGGCGGAACACGGTGACGAAGGCGCTGGCGCTGCTGAAGCCCAGCGCGTGGGCGATATCGGCCACGCTGCGGCCGTCGGTCAGCTGGCGCAGCGCCTCGGACAGGCGGGCCTGCTGCCGCCACTGGGCGAAGCTGAGCGTGGTCTCGTCGCGGAAGTGGCGGGTCAGGCTGCGCGGCGACAGGCCCGCCCAGTGCGCCCATTCGGCCAGGCTGCGCTCGTCGGACGGGTCGGCCAGCAGCTGCGATGCGATCTTCAGCAGGCGCCGGTCGTGCGGCATCGGCAGGTGCATGCGCTGGCGCGGGGCGGTGCGGATTTCGTCCAGCAGCACATCGATGATGTGCTGGCGCTCAGGGGTGGTGGCATAGCCCAGCGGCCATTCGCAGATACGGTCGGCCAGCGCCTGCGCCAGCTTGGACAGGCCCAGCACGCAGGGGTCGGAGGGCAGGGCGGCGCAGGCGGGCGCGGCCAGCGCCATGCCCCAGCCACGCAATGGCCCGTCGAGGGTGACCGTATGCGGCTCCAGCGGCGGCATCCAGCCGGCCGAACCCGGCGCCAGCGACCACGTGCCGTGCGAAGTGCGGGTGGTCAACAGACCGCGCTCGACACAGATCAGCTGTGCGCGCTGGTGGTGATGCCAGTCCACTTCACGGACCAGGCCCTGCGGGCTGTCGAAGCGGAAAGCGACAACCGGAGGGCCGTCATTGCGCTCGAACCAGTCCAGTGCGTCATCACGCAGCAGGCGCTTGGGAGGGGGGATTTCTGCCTTGTTCATCATATCTGCTGGCTGAAATGTGTCATCCATTGGCTGAATTGTACTACCGGGCCAGCTGAGTGGGCCATTAAGGTGAGCGCCTTCACTGATCCAGCCCACTGCTGCAACACAGCATTCGATGCCAGATCGAATATTTCCATTGAGAAATATTTTTTTTGGAAGAGAATGCTCCCCCATGATCTGTCCTGCAACCACTCCCCCCAGCTTCGGCCTGCTGCTGCGCCAGGTGCGCGACGGCCTGGTCCGCCAACTCGACGCCTCCATGGCTGAAGAAGACCTCGGCATCGGCTTCACCCACTACATCGGGTTGAAGGTGCTTTCGAACATGGCGCCGTGCACGGCCAATGAACTGGCCCAGGCCATCGACCAGGTGCCCAGTGCGGTGACCCGTCTGCTGGACAAGCTGGAGGCACTGGGCTGCGTACGCCGCGAGCCGCATGCCCAGGACCGGCGTGCGCTGCAGATCGTGCTGACCGATGAAGGCCGCGCGCTGTGGGCGCGGCTGAAGCTGCGTGGCGACGCGGTGATGGATTACGCCCTGCGTGATCTGTCCGCCGACGAACGCACGCAGTTGCTGTCCCTCCTCACCCGAATCCGCGATTCCCTGACGACCCCATGAACCCGATCCCGCATTCCACTCTCCGCCGGTCCGGGCGCGCGCTGCTGGTATCAGCGCTGGCCCTGGCCTTGGCCGCCTGCGCCAGCAGTCGTGGCCTCAACCCGCAGGGCCATGTGCTCGAAGTGGACAGCCTGCACAGTGAACGCACCCTGGCCGACACCGATCTGAGCGCCACCGGCTTCCCCGCCCAGGACTGGTGGAAAGCGCTGGGCGATCCGCAGCTGGACGCACTGATCAGCGAAGGCCTGGCCGGCCATCCGAGCCTGGATGCCGCCGATGCACGCCTGCGCCAGGCGCAGTCGCAGGTCGGCACCGCGCGTGCCGATCGCCTGCCCAGCCTGTCGGTGTCCGGTGGTTACACCGGTCTGCGCCTGCCCGAGTCGATGGCCGGCAGCGAGATGGGAGGCCATTACGCTGGCAGCAGCCAGGTCGCGTTTGATTTCAGCTATGGCGTGGACCTGTGGGGCGGCAAGCGCGCTGCGTGGGAGGCCGCCGTGGATGGCGCGCATGCCGCCACTGTTGAAGCCCAGGCCGCGCGCCTGAACCTGTCGACCGGCATCGCCCAAGCCTATGCCGACCTGGCCTACGCGTGGCAGCTCAACGACGTGGCCGAGGAAGAGCTGACCCGCTCGCAGAAGTCGCTTCAGCTGACCCGCCAGCGCCGCAGCGCCGGCATCGACAGCGATCTGCAGGTGCGCCAGGCCGAGGCCCGCGTGCCGGCCGCGCAGCAGCAGGTGCTGGCCGCACAGCAGCGCATCGACGCCGCCCGCACCGCGCTGGCCGCCCTGGTCGGCAAGGGCCCGGACCGCGGCCTGTCGATCCAGCGTCCGCAGGCGTTGAATCCGATGGCGCTGCAGCTGCCGGGCGTGCTGCCCAGCGAGCTGCTCGGCCGTCGTCCGGACATCGTTGCCGCGCGCTGGCGCGTGGAAGCGGCCGACAAGCAGATCAAGGTCGCCAGGACCAAGTTCTACCCGAGCTTCAACCTGACCGCACTGGCTGGCGTGGTCGCACCGAACGTGGGCGACCTGCTGAAGAGCAGCTCCACCTTCGCCTATATCGGCCCGGCGCTGAGCCTGCCGATCTTCGAAGGCGGCAAGCTGCGCGCCAACCTGGCCAACACCGATGCGCAGTACGACCTGGCGGTAGCCAACTACAACCAGACCGTGCTGGATGCACTGCGCGACGTCGCTGACCAGGTCAACGCGGTGCGCTCGCTGGCGCAGCAGTCGAACGCGCAACAGCAGGCGGTGGACACCGCGCGTTCCGCCTTCGACCTGGCCCAGCAGCGCTATCGCGCCGGCATCGGCAGCTACCTGGACGTGCTGACCGCGCAATCCACCCTGCTGCAGTCACAGCAGCAGCTGGCCGGCCTGCAGTCGCAGCAGGTGCAGACCTCGGTGCGCCTGAGCAAGGCGCTGGGCGGTGGTTTCCAGCCCAGTGATGCCGACCGCGCCGCGCCGCTTGCTCCCCATTCCGATTCCTCGCATTCCTGAAGATCCCTGCCATGAGCCAGACCCAAGACACTGCGGCCCCGGCCGCCCCCAACCGCCGCGGCAATCTGCTGCGCGGCCTGTTCGTGATCGTCGTGCTGCTGCTTGCCGCACTGGCGCTGTGGTACTTCATGTTCGGCCGTTGGTTCGAAGAAACCGACGACGCCTACGTGCAGGGCAACCAGGTGCAGATCACCCCGCTGGTGGCCGGTACCGTGGTCGCCATCAACGCCGATGACGGCATGCGCGTGGAGCGCGGCCAGCTGCTGGTGCAGCTGGACCCGTCCGACACCGCAGTAGCCCTGCAGCAGGCCGAAGCCAACCTGGCCAAGACCGTGCGCCAGACCCGTGGCCTGTACCGCAGCGTGGAAGGTGCGCAGGCGGACTTGAACGCCCGTCAGGTCACCCTGAAGCGCGTGCGCGACGACTTCGCCCGCCGCAAGGACCTGGCCGCCACCGGCGCCATCTCCAACGAAGAACTGGCCCACGCCCGCGATGAGCTGGCCGCTGCCGAAGCGGCCGTGGCCGGTTCGCGCGAGACAGTCGAGCGCAACCGCGCGCTGGTCGACGACACCGTGATCGCCACCCAGCCGGATGTGCAGGCTGCCGCCGCGCAGCTGCGCCAGGCCTTCCTCAACAACGCCCGCGCCGGCATCGTCGCGCCGGTTACCGGCTACGTGGCCCGTCGTTCGGTGCAGGTCGGCCAGCGCGTGCAGCCCGGCAATGCCCTGATGGCGGTGGTGCCGACCGAGCAGATGTGGGTCGAGGCCAACTTCAAGGAAACCCAGCTGCGCCACATGCGCCTGGGCCAGGAAGTGGAGCTGAAGTCGGACCTGTACGCCGGTGACGTGAAGTACAAGGGCCGCATCGACAGCCTGGGCCTGGGCACCGGCTCGGCGTTCTCGCTGCTGCCGGCACAGAACGCCAGCGGCAACTGGATCAAGATCGTGCAGCGCGTGCCGGTGCGTATCGCCATCGATGCCAAGCAGCTGGCCGAACATCCGCTGCGCATCGGCCTGTCGATGAAGGCTGAAGTGAGCCTGCGCGACCAGAAGGGCGAAGTGCTGCCGAGCACCCCGGCCAAGGGCACGGTGTTCGACACCGACGTGTATGCCAAGCAGCTGCATGATGCCGACGAGGTGATCCACACGATCATCCAGGGCAACCTGCCGCAGCAGGCGAAGGTGGGCTGAGGTCGCCATGTCCGCACAAGCTCCAGCCGCGCCCGGCACCCCGGGCGCACCGGCGGCGCCGGGTGCGACCCCGGGGTTCCTGCCGCCCAGCGTGGCCCTGTGCACCGTCGGCCTGGCGATGGCCTCGTTCATGCAGGTGCTCGACACCACCATCGCCAACGTCTCGCTGCCGACCATCGCCGGTAATCTCGGTGCCAGTTCGCAGCAGGCGACCTGGGTCATCACCTCGTTCGCGGTCAGCACGGCCATCGCGCTGCCGCTGACCGGCTGGCTCAGCCGCCGCTTCGGCGAACGCAAGCTGTTCGTCTGGGCCACGCTGGCGTTCGTCATCACTTCGCTTCTGTGCGGCCTGGCGCAGAGCATGGGCATGCTGGTGCTGTCGCGTGCGCTGCAGGGCTTCGTGGCCGGCCCGATGTACCCGATCACGCAGTCGCTGCTGGTCTCGATCTATCCACGCGAGAAACGCGGACAGGCGCTGGCGCTGCTGGCGATGATCACCGTGGTGGCGCCGATCTGCGGGCCGATCCTCGGTGGTTGGATCACCGACAACTACAGCTGGGAATGGATCTTCCTGATCAACGTGCCGCTGGGCATCTTCGCCGCGCTGGTGGTGGGCAACCAGCTGAAGGGGCGCCCGGAGCACATCGAGAAACCGAAGATGGACTACGTCGGCCTGGTCACCCTGGTGATCGGTGTCGGCGCACTGCAGCTGGTGCTCGACCTGGGCAACGACGAAGACTGGTTCTCGTCGATGAAGATCGTGGTGCTGGCCTGCGTGGCGGTGGTGACGCTGACCGTGTTCCTGATCTGGGAATTGACCGACAAGGATCCGATCGTCGACCTGAAGCTGTTCCGGCACCGCAACTTCCGCGCCGGTACGCTGGCAATGGTGGTGGCCTATGCGGCGTTCTTCAGCGTGGCGTTGCTGATCCCGCAGTGGCTGCAGCGTGACATGGGCTACACCGCGATCTGGGCGGGCCTGGCGACGGCGCCGATCGGCATCCTGCCAGTGATCATGACCCCGTTCGTGGGCAAGTACGCCTCGCGCTTCGACATGCGCATGCTGGCAACCATCGCCTTCGTGTTCCTGTCGATGACCAGCTTCCTGCGCTCCGGCTTCAACCTGCAGGTGGACTTCCAGCACGTGGCCGGCGTGCAGCTGATCATGGGCATCGGCGTGGCCTTGTTCTTCATGCCGGTGCTGCAGATTCTGCTGTCGGACCTGGATGGCCGCGAGATCGCGGCGGGCTCCGGCCTGGCCACGTTCCTGCGTACGCTGGGCGGCAGCTTCGCGGCATCGTTGACGACGTGGCTGTGGGCGCGCCGTACCCAGGTGCATCATGCGGACCTGACCGAGCATATTTCGGTCTACCAGCCGGGCATGCAGGACCAGGTAGCGGCGATGGGGCAGGGCGACCTGCAGCATGGCGCAGCGGTACTGAACAACATGATCAACCACCAGGCTTCGCAGATGGGCTTCAACGACATCTTCTTCCTGCTGGGCTGGATCTTCCTGGCGATCATCACCTTCCTGTGGCTGGCCAAGCCGCCGTTCGGTGCCGGTGCCGGTGCAGCCTCTGCGGGCGGCGGGCACTGATCGATCATTGTTGATGAAAGACAAAACCCCGCCGGAAGGCGGGGTTCTTGTTTGCGTGTTGCTGTCAACGCCAGGTCATGTCTGTCAGGTGGCGTACCGAAGGACATCCAGGCCACGCGCATTGGTGCGAGTCTAGCGTGTGCGATATACGCGCTTGAAAACCACGCGATCGCGGAACAGCTGGGCCAGCGCCCACATTCCTGCCACAAGCACGACGCCGTCGCTGACCCAGCCGGCAGTGGCCTGCAGGTGGCTGCCGACGAATGCGCCGCAGACAAGGGCGGCAACAGAAACAACCGCGTACGCTTCCCTGGAAGCGCCATAGTGGACTTCGGCCTGGCATCCCACGCAGACGCTTACGCCGTGGTTGGAGGCAGTGTGGCAGTGGGGGCAGATGATGCTGCGCTGCATGGAGCGTCCTTTATTGGGGAAAGGCGCGCAGGGGCAGGGCATGGTGGGGTAGCTGCACCCGGCACCCGAGAATCTGCCTGCCGGAGGCGAGGAATCGCGAGTGGATTCCGTCCAGGAGAAGTACGAATTCGAACCAAACGTGGAATGAATCCCGAAAAGGTTGTCGTTCAGGGCGTGATAGCGACGCGCCGGTGGGAGCTCGCACGAGCAGATGGCTGCCAGGGAGGTGCCGGATACGACACGCTGAGCGGCAATCGCAATGCATCGCGCATCCCAAACCGCAGGCATGAAAAAACCCGCTTGCGCGGGTTTGATCATTTGCTGAGTCATGGTGCCCAGGAGAGGACTCGAACCTCCACGAAGTTGCCCCCGCTAGCACCTGAAGCTAGTGCGTCTACCAATTCCGCCACCTGGGCGACTCAGGAGAAGAATTTTGCGGCATGGCAGCGAATGTGTCAACACTGTTTCACACTTTTTTTTCTGCTTCGACGCCGAGGTGCAGCAGCAGGCTGCGCATCGGTGGTGACAGCGCTTTCCAGTGTGCGAAACAGGCGCACAGGCGACGCTGTGCCCACGCATCGGCAAGCGGCACCGCAACGGTATGCGTACTGCGCCGATGCTGGCGGGCAATGGAGCGCGGCACGATACCGACGCCGATGCCATGGCCGATCATGATGCACACGCCTTCGAAGGTTTTCATGCGGATGCGGACGTCGAGACGGCGCCCGATGTCGTGCGCCTGGTCCTCGATGTAGGTCTGCAGTGCGTTGCCATCGGCCAGGGCGACGAAGGTCTCGCCGGCCACGTCCGCAAACGCCAGCGCGCGCTGCGGGGCGAAGCGGTGATCAGCGGGCAGCATCATCACCAGCGGATCTTCGGCAACCACGTGCTGCTGCAGCCCGTCAGCGTCGACCGCGTCGCTGATGATGCCGGCCTCGGCCTGGCCGGCACTGATCGCGCGTACAACCTCAGGGCTGGTGCGTTCCAGCAGTTCTACATGCAGTCGCGGCCGTTCGGCCAGCCAGGGGGCCAGCCGCGACGGCAGGTAGTTGGTCAGTGCGGCGGTATTGGCGTACAGGTGCAGGGTGCCGCGCGCGCCGTGGGCGAACGCCTGCATTTCGCCGCGCAGCTGCGCCTGCTGCTGCACGATCAAGCGTGCATGGTGGGCGAGAGCGGCGCCGGCTTCGGTGAGGCTGACGCCGCGCGGATGGCGGTTCAGCAGTACGGTGCCGGCATCGGCTTCGATCGTGCGCAGGCGTTCGCTTGCTGAAGCCAGTGCCAGGTTTGCCTGCGCTGCACCGGCCGTGATGCTGCCCGCCTCGGCAATCGCCAGGAACAGGCGCAGGTCGGCAATGTCCATCCGCATGGGTTGTCCTCCTCGTGACACCAGAGCCTTCGGTTCAGCCGAAGGCAGGGCCGGGAAGACCGCATTGTGCGCCGATGGCCCGCCCGATCCAATGACGGCATGAACGAAACGACGTACTTCTATTCCCTGCTGGTGGCGGTGTTCGTGCTGGCCGGTGTGGTCAAGGGCGTGACCGGCATGGGCCTGCCTACGGTGGCGATGGGCCTGCTGGGCGGCGCGCTGTCACCGGTGGCGGCGGCATCGATGCTGTTCATCCCGACCTTCGTCACCAATGCGTGGCAGTTGTTGTCCGGCCCCTCACTGGGCCACATCATGCGGCGCCTGTGGCCGATGATGCTGGCGGTGGTGGTGGTGACGCTGGGTTCGGCCGCGTTGCTGGTACGGGTGGATCGCACCTGGTCGCGCATGGCCTTGGGAATGGCGCTGGTGATCTATGCCGCGTACGCGCTGTTTGCACCGGTGTTCCGGGTGCCAGAACGGCGCGAGCGCTGGCTGGGGCCGCTGGTGGGTGCACTGTCCGGCATGGTGACTGGTGCGACCGGCGTGTTCGTGATGCCGGCGGTGCCGTACCTGCAATCGCTGGGGCTGCAGCGCGAAGAGCTGGTGCAGGCGCTCGGGCTGGCGTTCACCGTATCGACGATTTCACTGACGACGGGTCTGGTGCTGCATGGCGCGTTCGGTATCCAGCAACTGGGCCTGAGCGCATTGGCGGTGGTGCCGGCACTGCTGGGCATGTGGCTGGGGCAGGTGATCCGGCAGCGGATCAGCGCACGCGTGTTCCGTGCGTGTTTCCTCGGGTTCCTGCTGCTGCTCGGGCTGGAGCTGGTGCTGCGGCCGTTGTTCTGAAGGAGGTCGCGGTCGACTCTACAGAGTCCCGAATCACAGGCAAGAAAAAACCCGCTTGCGCGGGTTGTTTTCTTTCTCGACATGGTGCCCAGAAGAGGACTCGAACCTCCACGAAGTTGCCCCCGCTAGCACCTGAAGCTAGTGCGTCTACCAATTCCGCCATCTGGGCGTCGAGGAGGAGAATTATGGGGTGTTGTTACGGGGGTGTCAACACTTCTGGATGAATCCCGCGATGGATTCTGGCGATGGGGTCAGAGCCCTTTCTTCGCAGGAAGGGATCCGACCCCAGTGCCCAGCCCGTTGCCGGATCTCAGGCAAAAAAAATCCCCGCCGAAGCGAGGAGTTTTTTCGTTGGTGCCCAGGAGAGGACTCGAACCTCCACGGTTTTACCCGCTAGTACCTGAAACTAGTGCGTCTACCAATTCCGCCACCTGGGCGTTCCAGAGGCGCAATTGTGAAGATGAATTGGCAGGCTGTCAACGACTTCCCTGAATCTTTTCACGCAGATTCTTCAAAAGGCACGCTGACCCGTTCTGCACGCCATCAACGGCTACCATGTAGGGCGATGACTACCAAAAAACCAAGCAAGGGCGGGACCACGTCCCGCAGCCAGGCCCCTAAGAAGGGCGCCAAGGCGGGCGCAGCCCGCACCACCAAGCCGGGCAAGCCGCTGCCGGGCTGGCTCCCGGAATTGGCCGACGGTGGCGCTCCGCCACGTGGCCGCAGGATCCGCGGCGCTGATGCCCCGGGCCCGGCCCCGGGCCGCAAGCTGCCGCCGACAGGCAAAGTGATCGACGATCCCTATGCCGCCCGCGAAGCAGAGAAATACGAACAGCCCATCGCCAGTCGCGAAGCCATCCTGGCCCTGCTCGAGCGTTGCGAAGGACCGCAGACTGCCGAGGAGCTGGGTGCACGCCTGGGCCTGGGCGCGCCTGACCGTGCCGAGGCGCTGTCGCGCCGGCTCGGCGCCATGGTCCGTGACGGCCAGTTGGTGCAGAACCGCCGCGGCGGCTTCGCGCCGATCCAGACCCTCAACCTGGTCACGGGTGTGGTGATCGCCAACCCGGAAGGGTTCGGCTTCCTGCGCCCGGTCGAGGGCGGCGACGACCTGTTCCTGCCGCCGTATGAAATGCGCAAGGTGATGCACGGCGACAAGGTGCTCGCCCGCGTCACTGGCATCGACCACCGTGGCCGTCGCGAGGGCAGCATCGCCCGCGTGCTGGAACGTGGCATGACCCGCCTGATCGGTCGCTTCAGCATCGAGATGGGCATCAATTACGTGGTGCCCGATGACAAGCGCATCCAGCGCAACGTGCAGGTACCGCCGGACCAGACCGGTGGTGCGCGCGACGGCCAGCTGGTGGTCTGCGAACTGACCCAGGCGCCGGACAGCCGGCGCCCGCCGATCGGTCGCATCATCGCGGTGCTCGGCGACAAGCTGACCGCCTCGCTGGTGGTGGAGACCGCCATCCACGGCCATGAACTGCCGTTCGAGTTCCCGCAGGACGTGTTGGACGAAGCCGCGTCGGTGCCGCTGGTGGTCGAGCCGGCGATGATCGGCGACCGCGTCGACCTGCGCAGCACGCCGCTGGTCACCATTGATGGCGAGGACGCCAAGGATTTCGACGACGCGGTGTACTGCGAGCCGAACGCCGATGGTTTCCGCTTGGTGGTGGCCATTGCCGATGTCTCCAACTACGTGCGTCCCGGCACGCCGCTGGACGAGGAGGCACAGAAGCGTGCGACCTCGGTGTACTTCCCGGGCTTCGTGGTGCCGATGCTGCCGGAGACCCTGTCCAACGGTATCTGCTCGCTGATGCCGAAGGTCGACCGCATGTGCTTCGTCTGTGACATGCAGATCGATCGCGATGGCGTGGTCTCCCACTCGCGCTTCTACGAAGCGGTGATGAATTCGCACGCTCGCCTGACCTACACCCAGGTCTGGCAGGCGGTGGGCGAGGACGATGCTGGCGCCAAGGCGTTCATCGGCGACCTGCTGCCGCAGGTGCAGCGCCTGCACCAGCTGTACAAGGTGCTGGCCAAGGCGCGCGCCAAGCGTGGCGCCATCGAGTTCGAGAGCAGCGAAGTACGCTTCGTTCTGGACAACCGTGGCGAAGTGACCCAGGCCGGGATGCTGGTGCGCAACGACGCACACAAGCTGATCGAGGAATGCATGATCGCGGCCAACGTGGAGGCAGCAAAGTACCTGCTGTCGCGCCATGTGCCGGCCCCGTACCGTGTGCATGAGAAGCCGCCGGAGACCAAGTACGCCGACCTGCTGGAGTTCCTGAAGGAATTCAAGCTGAGCCTGCCGCCGTGGTCGAAGGTGCGCCCGGGTGATTACACCAAGCTGCTGAAGAAGATCCGCGACCGCCCCGATGCAACGCTGCTGGAGTCTGTACTGCTGCGCAGCCAGAGCCTGGCCGTGTACAGCCCGGACAACAATGGTCATTTCGGCTTGGCACTGGAGGCGTACGCGCACTTCACCTCGCCGATCCGTCGCTATCCCGACCTGCTGGTGCATCGCGCGATCAAGCACGCGTTGTCCGGCAAGCCGCTGGACAAGTTCACCTACAACGCGCGCGAGATGGCGGCGTTGGCGCTGCAGTGTTCCGAGCGCGAGCGCCGTGCCGACGAGGCCGAACGCGAAGTCGACGAGCGCTACCGCGCGGCGTGGATGGAAAAGCACGTGGGTGGCCAGTTCGATGGCGTGATCAGCGGCGTGACCAGCTTCGGTCTGTTCGTTGAGCTGGCCGATTCGAAGGTGCAGGGCCTGGTGCACGTGACCCAGCTTCCGCAGGACTATTACAAGTTCGATGCGACCCGCAAGACGCTGACCGGTGAACGCCGTGGCAGCAGCTACCGGTTGGGTGACCAGGTACGCATCCTGGTGCTGAAGGCCAGCATGGAAGAACGCAAGATCGACTTCCGACTGGTCGAGCACAAGGGCGAGGAAGAAGGTGACGGCCTGCCGCCGCTGCCCGAGCGCGGTACGCCGGCCAAGCGCACCAAGAAGAAGTATTGAAAGGTGTGCCGACCAACGGTCGGCACCTACCTCACCCGGTAGGTATCCACCTCACCCGGTAGGTGCCAACCGTTGGTTGGCACGACGTTTCGGAGGAACGCACCATGCAGGGCCAACCCGAATACAGCGGAGGCTGCCAGTGTGGCGCGATCCGCTTCCAGGCGCGCGGTGAACTGACCGACAGTTCGATCTGCCATTGCCGGATGTGCCAGAAGGCGTTTGGTGCCTACTACGCGCCGCTGGTCTCGGTGCGCGGCGTGCAGTTCAGCTGGACCCGCGGGCAGCCGCGCTATTTCCAGTCGTCCAACGTGGTGCGGCGTGGTTTCTGCGCCGACTGCGGTACCCCGTTGACCTATGAAGCCCCTGATGGCGTGGCCGTGGCCGCTGGTGCCTTTGACCAACCCGAACGCCTGCCGCCGACGATCCAGTACGGGGTGGAGCGCAAGCTGGGGTTCGTCGACAGCCTGTCTGGCCTGCCGGCGCGGCGCACCGAGGAGGACATCGCGGCGCTGGAGTTCCTGGCCACGATCGTGTCCCACCAGCACCCCGACCACGACACCCCGCACTGGCCGCCACGCAGCCGCTCCTCCGAAGGCTGAGCGGCGGGTAGCGCCGGGCCGTGCCCGGCGAGCAAAGGCGTGCGGACCAACGGTCCGCACCGACCCGGACCAACGGTCTGCACCCACCGGGTAGCGCCGGGCCATGCCCGGCGAGCGCGCAGCGCGGTCCGCGCCGATGCTCTACCATAGCCACCCCCTATCCGGTTTGGCCCCCGCATGAGCAAGAACAGCCAGTGGATCGTCGGCGTCAACGCCGTCGCCTCCTCCATCGAGAACGACGCCGAGAACGTCCGCGAAGTGCTGGTCGAGGCCGGTGCGAAGAACCCGCGCCTGACCGAGATCGAGGAAAACGCCCGCCGCAAGGGCATTGACGTGCGCAAGGTCAACAGCCAGGCGCTGGACGGCGTGGGCGGTTCAGTACGCCACCAGGGCGTGGCCGCACGCTATGCCGCGGCCCGGACCTACAGCGAGAACGAGCTGGAAGGCCTGGTCACGGCCGCCGAAGGCAAGGCCCTGCTGCTGGTGCTGGACGAGGTGCAGGACCCGCACAATCTCGGCGCCTGCCTGCGTTCGGCTGCCGCTGCCGGTGCCACCGCGGTGATCATTCCCAAGGACAAGTCGGCCTCGGTGAATGCCACCGTGCGCAAGACCTCGGCCGGTGCCGCCGATCTGATCCCGGTGGTGGCGGTGACCAACCTGTCGCGCTGCCTGAAGGACCTGCAGAAGCAGGGCGTGTGGATCTACGGCCTGGCCGGTGAAGCCACCGCCTCGCTGTACCAGCTGGACCTGAAGGGCAATATCGCCCTGGTGCTGGGCGGCGAAGCCGACGGCCTGCGCCGCCTGACCCGCGAGAACTGCGATGGCCTGGTCAAGATCCCGATGCCGGGCGAGATCGAGAGCCTGAACGTCTCCGTAGCCGCCGGCGTCAGCCTGTTCGAGGCCGTGCGCCAGCGCGGTTGATCGGCTTTCCGGTAGCGGGGGGGAAGAGAAAAAGGAGTGGGTGGGGCAGAGGCAAAAAAAGAAAAAAACAGAGAAAAAAACAAAGAAAGAGAAGGGGGGGAGTTGCCAAAAAAAAA